>JAFASQ010000308.1 GCA_019244395.1 Solirubrobacterales bacterium
AAAGAGTCCGTTGCGGGTTGCCCACGTGATACTCCCAAGCTTGGCGGCGCTGGCGCTGACGGGAGCGCCGGCAGCGGGGGCGGTGGCCGCAGGCCCCCCGGGCTCCGGCGGCGCCGGCGTCGGCGCGCCAACGCCTCCCCCGGCACCACCGGTCCCGCCGTCGCCGCCACCGGTCTCGCCGCTTCCATCCCTCCATCCGACCGTCCCGGGGGTCACGGCCGAGATCATCAACGGCCTCGCCTATGCTCCCGCCGGCGCGCCGATCCAGGTGCAGCGGGCGATCTGGGCCGGCGACCGGATTCGCTTCAAGCCGTACGTGTACGCCGGCGGGCACGCCAAATGGAACGACGTCGGCTACGACTGCTCGGGCTCGGTCTCCTACATCCTGCACGCCGCTGGGCTGCTGAAGATCTCGAAGGACTCATCCGACTTCATGACCTGGGGCCAGAGCGGCGCGGGGCAGTGGATGACCGTCTACACCAACCCGGGTCACGCCTTGATCGAGATCGCCGGGATCCGTCTGGACACCTCGGCGGAGCAGGACCCGCACCCCGCGAGCGGGTCCGGTCCCCGCTGGCGCCCGCTGATGACCAGCACCGCCGAGTACATGGCCCGTCATCCCGTGGGCTTCTAGACCGCTCGTCGCCCGCGCTGGGATCCGCCGCCCCGCTACGCTTGGGGGGCTAGTCCAGCGACCCGCCAAGGAGGATGCGATGCCGGGCCTTTCCGGACGCATGTCGACAGTCATCAAAGCGAAGATCTCCAAGCTCCTCGATCGTGCCGAGGACCCGGCCGAGACGCTGGAGTACAGCTACCAGAAGCAGATCGAGCTGCTCCAGAACGTCAAGAAGGGGATCGCCGACGTCGTCACCTCGAAGAAGCGCCTGCAGCTCCAGGAGCAGAAGCTGCGCGACCAGGTGGTGAAGCTGGATACACAGGCCCGTCAGGCGCTGGCCGCGGGCAACGAGGACCTCGCGCGGACGGCGCTCGAGCGCAAGAACGTGGCCCAGACCGAGCTCCAGTCGCTCGACGCCCAGATCGGCCAGCTCGCCCAGCAGCAGGAGCAGCTGACGGCCTCCGAGCAGAAGCTTCGGGCCAAGATCGAGCAGTTCCGCTCGCGTAAGGAGGTCATCAAGGCTCAGTACTCCGCGGCCGAGGCGCAGGTGCGCATCTCCGAGGCGGCCACCGGGGTGGGCGAGGAGATGGCGGATGTCGGTTTGGCCATGCAACGGGCGCTGGACAAGACCGAGAACATGAAGGCGCGCGCCGACGCGGTGCAGGAGCTGGAGGCGGCCGGCACCTTCGAGGACCTCACCCAGCTCGGGGCCGGCGAGGACGACATCGACCGTCAACTCAAGCAGCTGTCGAGCTCGAGCGAGGTGGAGTCCGAGCTGGCCAAGATGAAGGCCGAGCTCGGAACCGGCTCGGGTGCCGCGGGTGAGCTGGGCGCCGGCGACGCGCCGGCGGGCCGGGCGGCCGCCGCCGAGCAGCAGGCCGGCCCGAGCCAGGGGCAGGCTCCGTGATCGTCCGGATCGCCACCGAGGCGCAGTACGAGCTCACCGAAAGCGACGCCGAGGTCCTGGGCCGACTCGACAACCAAGCGGTCGCGGCCTGTGAGGCCGGGGACGAGAAGCAGTTCAACGAGACGTTCAAAGAGCTGATCGAGTTCGTGCGGGGGAACGGAAAGATGCTCCCGGAGGACACGCTGGAGCCCTCCGACGTGATCGTTCCTCCCCCCGACGTGTCCTTCGAGGAAGCCCAGGCGGAGTTCACGGGCGAGGGGCTGATCCCGGGCTAAGGCAGGGCCGCCCGGGGCGAGCGGCGGCGCGAGGATGACGCGCGCCACTGCGCGACGTCGGTCCGTTTGACCCCGCCGAGGCGGGGAAGCCTGCTGCTAACCGTCAAGGAGGTGGAGGATGTCTGCCCTGCTCATCGTCATCATCGTCGTCGCGGTAATCCTGCTGATCGGGCTGGTGTTCGGGGCCATGAAGGGACGTCGCGCAGCGGCGCAGAAGCGCGAGGAGCGCCGGCTCGTCAGGCGCCGCGAGGAGGCGGCGAGCGAGCATCGCCAGGTCGCCGAGGCGCGCACGGGCGCAGCCGAGGAGGCCGAGCACCGCGCCCGCGTGGCCAGCGCCATGGCTGAGCGCGAGCGGGCCGAGGCCAGGTTGCACGAGGAGCGGGCCCGCGCGCACGACATGGGACTGGCCGACGAGGACCTCGGCGGTGAGGGACGGACCCAGCGCGAGCCGGGCGCCGAGGGCTATGAGCGCGGCGCGTCGGGCGCCGAGGGCTATGAGCGCGGGGCGTCGGGCGCCGCGGGCTATGAGCGCGGGGCGTCGGGCGCCGAGGGCTATGAGCGCGGCGCCGTGACCCAGGACGAGGCGCCGATCCAGCGCGGCGGCCCCGAGGACGCGGAGCGCTGATCAGATCGGAATGCCCCAGAGGGGGAACCAGCGCTCGAGCTCCGGCTCGACCGGCAGCTCCTTCCCCAGCTGGGCCTTGAGGACGAGCTCCCGCTCGCTGTCGCGCTGCTCGGCGCGCCCGGGCCCAGGCGCGAACGGGTAGAAGCTTCCGCGTTTGTAGTTGTAGATCCAGTAGACGGGGCGGGCGCGGGAGTCGTCGAAGGGGAACACCGAGCAGAGCACGCGCTCGCCGTACCCGCCTGCCTCGAGCGCGCTCGACACCGCGTTGATGCCGACCACGAGGTCATCGAAGTCGCTGCCGCGCAGGACCAGCCAGCGAAAGCCGTAGGTGTCGTCGGTGCTGGTCACGGTCATGCCGCTGTCGGTGGCGGTGGCCCGGACCACCTCCTCCATGTCGCGGACGATCGCGTCGAAGTCGGCCGTGGCGAGCGGCTGGAACACGATTGCGGCGGTTCCCCGCGAGTTCATCCCCAGCCCGGTCTGCATGGTCACGTACGCGGTGCTGATGGCAAACAGCCGGTCCGCTGCGGGCTTGGCCAGCTTGCGCTTGCCGGTCAGGATCTCGAGCAGGCCCACTCGGGTTAGGCGGTGCCCTGGAGCTGAGCCTCGAGGCGCTCCAGGCGGGCGATCCGGGCCTCGAGCGGCGGATGCGTTGAGAACAGGGTGGCGACGGTCTGCTTGGCCTTGGGCGGGAAGATGTAGAACGCGGCCAGCTCGCCGGGGGCCGCGCGTAGGTCGCGCTGCGGGATGCGGGCCATGCCGCCGTCGATCTTCCGCAGCGCCATGATCAGCGCGCTGGGGCGGCCGGTGATGATGGCCGAGCCTCGGTCTGCGGCGAACTCGCGGTAGCGCGAAAGGGCCTGGAGAAGCAGGAACGAGATCACGTAGACCGCGGCCGAGACGAGGATCACGAAGATGAACCCGTTGTTGTTGTTGTTATCGCGGTTGTTGCCCCCGAAGCCACCGCCGAAGAAGAAGCCCCACTGCGTGATGAACGCGGCGATCGAGGCGAAGAAGCTGGCGATCGTCATCACCACCACGTCGCGGTTCTGGACGTGGGTGAGCTCGTGGCCGAGCACCGCTTCGAGCTCGGCCGGGTCGAGCAGCCGGAGGATCCCCGTGGTGGCGCACACGGTGGCGCTCTTCGGCGAGCGGCCGATCGCGAACGCGTTCGGCATCGGGGTCTGGGCGATCGCCACCCGAGGCTTGGGCAGGCTGGCCTGGATGCACAGGCGCTCGATGATCGCGTGCAGCGTCCGCGCCTCGGGACCATCGTTGGGGCCGACCACCTGGGCGCCCATCGAGTACAGGGCGATCTTGTCGGAGGTGAAGAGTTGGAGGGCGAAGATTCCCGCGGCGACAATCGCGATAGTCACCGCGCCGGCGCCGGCCGCGATCAGCGCCGCGACGAGGATGGCGTAGACCAGCCCCAAGAGGAAGATCGTCAGGAGCATTCTCGCCTGGAGGCCGGTGTCCCGGCCGAATGAGTTGGAACGAGCCATAGTGCCCTTAATCTTAGGACGCCGCCCGTAAGGCCTTCCTGAACAGGGGATATGAGCGGGAGAAATGACGAAGTCCGGAGGCCGGGCTCTAGGTGAGTGGGGCGGCGAGCGCCCGCTCGATGAACCGCAGGCTCGCCGCCTGAAGGTCAGGGTCGTGCTGGACTGAGCGGTGATGGCCGCCCGAGACGGCGATCAGCCGGCTGCGCGCTGAGCGGGCCAGCGCCGCGAGCTCGCGCGAGTGCTCGACGGGGACCTGCTCGTCGCCCTCGGCGTGCAGGATGAGCACGGGGACGTTTTCCAGCTCAGCCATCGCGTCATGCTCGTCGTGGGTGGCGAGCACCGCGTCGAGCGCGGCTACATCGGCCACGAAGGCGAACCGGTGCTGGGCCAGGCCGCGGCGGAGGCCCTCGGCACCGGCCGGGCAGACGGCGACAACCGCCCTGGCGTTCACCGCCTGCGCCGAGATCAGCGCGAGATAGCCGCCCATGCTCGAGCCGCGAAGGGCTATGTCGTGGGTCCCCGTGCGCGAGCGCAGCAGGTCGGTCATCCGGCCGACGTCGTCGAGCGCGCGACCGTCCATGGGGCCATCGCTCTCGCCGTGACCCCGTTGGTCGAAGACGAGCGCGGCCAGGCCGGCGCCGCGGGCGCGGCGGGCGAAGTCGTAATGGCTCTCCTTGCGCGAGCCGGCGCCGTGCAGCACCACGACGCCGCCGCGCGCTGGGGTGTTCGGTAGCCAGAGCGAGTAGGAGAGGCCGTCATACACGCCGATCTCGCTCGGGAGCTCTGGCGTAACCGTGCGCGTACGGGGCACGCGGCGATGATGGCAGGCATGGCATGATCGGCCACCGCAATGAGTACGACCACCTCGGTCTTGTCGCCCGTCTATCCGCTCGGCACGCGCGTCAGCGACCGCGGACGGCTGGAGATCGGCGGGTGCGACACGGTCGAGCTGGCCCGCGAGTTCGGGACGCCGGTGTACGTGGTGGCCGAAGACGATCTGCGGGCGCGGGTGCGGGCGTTCGTGGAGGCGCTCGCTGTTCGGCACGGCGACTACGACGTACTGTTTGCCTCCAAGGCGTTCCCCTGCACCGCCGTCTACCGGCTGCTGGCCGAGGAGGGATTGGCCTGCGACGTGGCCTCCGGCGGCGAGCTGTTCCTCGCGCTCCGAGCGGGACTCGACCCGGCGCGGATCTACTTCCACGGCAACGCCAAGTCCGCCGCCGAGGTGCGCGAGGCGATGCAAGCGGGCGTCGGGCACATCGTCATCGATTCGCTGCACGACCTCGACCGGGTGGAGCGGGTGGCGGCCGAGATGGGCCGGCGCCAGGAGGTGCTCCTGCGCATCACGCCCGGGGTGGCGGGCCACACCCACCACGCGATCTCGACCGGGCAGGCCGATTCCAAGTTCGGGTTCGCCCCCATCGATGCGCGGGTGGCGATCGAGCGCCTGGCCGGCGCGCCGCATCTCGATCTAGTCGGGCTCCACTTCCACATCGGCTCGCAGCTCTTCGAGCTCGAGCCGTTCCGCGCCGCGGTGCGCACGCTCGCCACGCTCGGCGACTTCCCCGTGTACAACGTCGGCGGCGGGGTGGGCGCGGCGTATCTCTCGTCGGATCGGCCGCCGGCCGTGGCCGATTACGTGGACACGATCGTGTCGACCGTACATTCGGAGCTGGGGCCGGACAAGCGCCTGCTGCTCGAGCCGGGGCGTGCGCTGGTGGCCAACTCGGCGGTCACCCTGTACACGGTGCAGACGGTCAAGCGCAACGTGTCCACCTGGGTGGCGGTCGATGGCGGGATGTCCGACAACCTGCGCCCGATGCTGTACGGCTCCAAGTACGAAGCGCTGGTGGCCGACCGGCCGGCGGCGGCGGCCCGGGAGCGATGCAAGCTCGCGGGTAAGCACTGCGAGTCAGGCGACGTGCTGGTTCGCGATGTGTGGCTGGCGGCGCCCGTCCCCGGTGACGTGATCGCCACGCCGGTGACCGGGGCGTACGGGTACTCGCTGGCCAACAACTACAACGGAGTTCCTCGCCCGCCCGTGGTGTTCTGCCGCGAGGGCGAGGCACGGCTGGTCGTGCGCCGCGAAAGCTACGAGGACCTGGCCGCGCGTGACGTCTGATCCGGGCGGCGGCGTATTCCGGGTGGGACTGCTCGGCCACGGGACGGTCGGCTCTGCCTTTGCCGCCCTCCTGCCGCAGCATGCCGCGCGAATCGAGCGCTTGACCGGGCTACGGCCGGAGCTGAGCGGGGTGCTGAGGAGGCGGTCGGGGTCGTTCGAGGAGATCCTGGAACGCTCGGATCTGATCGTCGAGCTGACCGGCGGAATCGAGCCGGCCCGCGGATGGTTGCTGCGCGCGATGGGGGAGGGGCGGCATGTCGTCACCGCGAACAAGCAGCTGCTCTCGCAGTACGGCGAGGAGCTGTGGGAATGCGCGCGGGCCAACGGCGTGCAGCTGCGCTTCGAGGGGGCGGTGGCCGGCGTCGTGCCGGTGATCCGGGTGCTCCAGGAGGCCCTGGCCGGGGCGACGATCGACCGCGTGCACGGGATCGTCAACGGGACGACCAACTTCATCCTGACCGAGATGGCGAGGACCGGGATGACGTTCGCTGAGGCCCTGGCCGAGGCTCAGCGGCTCGGGTATGCCGAGGCTGATCCCTCGGAAGACGTGGACGGGCGCGACGCGGCGGCCAAGATGGCGATCCTGGCCCGGCTGGCCTTCGACACGCCGGTGCATCTGGACCAGGTCCGCTACGACGGGATCGAGCACATCCAGCCCGATGATTTGGCCTACGCGCACGAACTGGGCCTCGAGCTCAAGCTCATCGGCACCGCGGAGCGGGTCGGTTCAGGCCTGAACGTGCGTGTGCACCCGGCCTTCCTGTATCCGCGGCATCCGCTTGCCTCGGTGAGCGGGCCGTTCAACGCGGTGACGGTGGAGTCCGAGGAGATCACCGAGATCACCATGTCCGGGCCGGGGGCGGGTGGCCCGCAGACCGCCAGCGCCGTGCTGGGTGACGTGATCAGCGCGATGATCCCGCCCGCCTCGACCCCGGCCACCTCGCAGGTGCTCGAGATCGTGGGCGATGTGGTTTCCGCCTTCTACCTGCATCTCGAGGTGGCCGACGAGCCGGGCGTGCTGGCCGCGGTGGCCCAGGTCCTGGCCGAGCGGGAGGTTTCGGTCAAGTCCGTGGTGCAGCGCGGTCTGGGCGAGCAGGCCCGGCTGGTGATGGTCGTGCACCCGGTTTTAGAGTCGCGGTTCTTTGCCGCGATGGCGGCGCTAAGCGGGCTCGATGTGCTCCGCGCGCCGCCGCGGGCGATCCGGGTGCTCGAGGAGGAGTTCGGTTAGGGGTGAGACCCACTAGGGTGCGGCGTCGATGAAGGCGGTCCAGATCGTCGAGCTGAGCGGCCCGCGCGACGCGCTGCGCGTGGTGGATGTGGCTGAGCCGGAGGCCTCGCACCCGATGACGCCGGGGCGCGGCGTGCTGGTCGACGTGCACGCCGCCGGCGTGTCGTTTCCCGAGGTGCTCCAGACGCGCGGCCAGTACCAGGTCAAGCCCGAGGTGCCGTTTACGCCGGGGTCCGAGGTGGCCGGCGTGGTCCGCTGGGCTCCGGACGGTGCTGCGGTGCAGGTCGGCGATCGGGTGGCCGCCTTCTGCATGCTCGGCGGGTGGGCAGAGGTGGCGGTGGCGCCCGAGTTCTTCGTGTTCGGCCTGCCCGGCGAGCTCGACTTCGGCCAGGGCGCCGGGCTGGTCCTCAACTACCACACGGCGTATTTCTCGCTCGTCGTCCGCGGGCGACTGGCCGAGAGCGAGACGGTGCTGGTGCACGGCGCGGCCGGCGGGGTCGGCACCGCCGCGCTCCAGATCGCCCGGGGCCTGGGCGCGCGCACGATCGCGGTCGTGTCGAGCGATGAGAAGGAGGAGGTGGCGCGGCAGGCCGGTGCCGACGAGATCGTGCGCAGCGACGGTCCCTGGAAGGACCAGGCCAAGGAGATTTCGGGTGGCGGGGTGGACGTGGTGGTCGACCCGGTGGGCGGCGATCGCTTCACCGACAGCCTGCGCTCCCTGCGCGAGGGGGGCCGGGTGATCGTCATCGGGTTCACCGGCGGTTCGATTCCCGAGGTGCGGGTGAACCGGCTGCTGCTGAACAACACCGAGGTGATCGGCGCCGGGTGGGGCGCCTACGTGCTGGGCAAGCCCGGACTGAACCGCGAGATCGGCGAGGCGGTCGACCGGCTCATCGCCGGTGGGTTCGTGCGTCCGCTCGTGGGTGCGCGGTTCGGACTCGAGCAGGCGGCCGAAGCGCTCGAGCTGATCGACGGCCGCGGCGCGACCGGCAAGATCGTGCTCGACGTGGCTGGGTAAGCCGCCCAGCTCGCCAACGCGCCAGCGCTGTAGCGGCCTCGCCCCTCTGACATTCTCCCGTGACCATGCCGGGGATCATCGAGCGCTACCGGGAACGCTTGCCGTTCGCGGCGGGCGATCCGGTCGTCAGCCTGCAGGAGGGATCGACGCCGCTCGTCCTCGCCGAGCGGCTGTCCGAAGAGACCGGCCTCGAGGTGTGGCTGAAGCTCGAGGGGGCCAACCCGACCGGATCGTTCAAGGACCGGGGCATGACCTGTGCGGTCTCAGCCGCGGTGCGGGAAGGGGCCAGGGCGGTCATCTGCGCCTCGACCGGCAACACCGCGGCGTCGGCCGCGGCGTACTCGGCCAAGGCGGGCCTGCGAGGCGCCGTGATCGTGCCCGAGGGCAAGATCGCCACCGGCAAACTGGCGCAGGCGCTCATGCACGGCGCTCGGGTGGTGGCGCTCCGGGGCAACTTCGACGAGGCCCTGAAGCTGGTCCGCGAGGTGGTCAGCCGCCACCCGATCTCGCTGGTCAACTCGGTCAACGACTACCGGATCGAAGGTCAGAAGACTGCGGCGTTCGAGATCGTCGAGGCGCTGGCCGGCGAACTCCAAGCGCTGTGCATCCCGGTCGGTAACGCCGGCAACATCACCGCTTACTGGAAGGGGTTTCGCGAGGCCGGAGTCGAACCGCGCATGCTCGGCTTCCAGGCGGCCGGCGCGGCTCCGCTCGTACACGGCAGGCCGGTTGAGCATCCGGAGACGATCGCGAGCGCGATCCGGATCGGCAACCCGGCCCGCTGGGAGGAGGCCATGGACGCCATGACTTCGAGCGGGGGCGCGGTCAAGGCGGTCAGCGACGCCGAGATCCTCGCCGCCTACCGGTTCCTGGCCGCCAACGAAGGCGTGTTCTGCGAGCCTGCCTCGGCCGCCAGCGTGGCCGGGCTGCTCGTCCACGGCGTCGGCGAGGACGTGCATCGCGTCGTGTGCGTGCTGACCGGGCACGGCCTGAAGGATCCGCAGACCGCGCTCGAGCAGGCCGGCGCGGTGGTGGCGTGCGATCCGGAGCTGGGCGCGATCGAGCGCGCGGTACTGGAATGAGCGCGGCGACGCGGGGGCCGTGGCGAATCTGGGCTCTATATGGGCCAAAATTCACCACACCCCCTGGGCGGCGGTCGCGATGAGCCTGGCCCGCCGGCGCCTGATCCGCGTCCCCGCCTCCTCGGCCAACCTGGGGCCGGGGTTCGATGTGCTGGCCGCCGCGCTCGCCCTGCATCTCGAACTCGAGGTTTGCGAGACGGGCTCCTTCGCCGTGCACACCGATCTCCCGGTTCGGCGCGACCACGACAACCTCGTGGTACGGGCGTTCGAGCGGCTACATCCCGCCGATGGGTTCGAGTTCACGATCACTTCGAACATCCCCCTCTCTGGCGGTCTCGGCTCGAGCGCGGCGGCGATCGTGGCCGGGCTGGTCGCGGCAGACCACCTGTTCGAGCTCGACGCCGACGTGCTCGGCATCGCCGCCGAGCTAGAGGGCCACCTGGACAACGTCGCCGCCGCGCTCGAGGGTGGGTTCGTCGTCTGCAACGACGGCCGCGCGCACCGGTTCGAGCCGCCGATGGGACTCGAGGCAGTGCTCGTCGTCCCGAACGAGGCGGTGCAGACGGATCGGGCTCGCGCCGCCCTGCCGGAGAGCGTCCCGAGGGACGACGCCGTGTTCAACCTCGCCCATGCCTCGATGCTCATGTTGGGACTGGTCACGGCGGACTGGGAGCTGATCTCGGCCGGCCTGCAGGATCGCCTGCACCAGCCGCAGCGGGCACACCTCTATCCCCGCTCGGTCGGGCTGCTCTGCCGCGCGCGCAGCCTGGGGGCGCTCGGCGCCACGATCTCGGGCGCGGGACCGACCGTACTCGTGTGGTGCACCTACGAGCAGACCGGGCCGCTGCTCGAAGCCCTGCAGCGCGAAACCGAGGGCTGGGCGACCGTGATGCGCGGTCGCTTCGAAGCTCAGGGCGCCGACGTCCGCGCGATCTGAGGACTCGCGCGGGTCCTAGGCGCTGCGCGAACCCCGCTCGCGCAAGCGGATGCGCAGCCACTCCGCGTGGCGCTCTTGAATCTCGCGTCCCCGACGGGTGAAGTCGATGAACAGTCGTAGCTCGTCGTCGGTATAGCGGTCGCCGAGCGGGCGCCACAGCGCGATCATCGGTTCGACCATCAGCTCGAATGCCCCGGCGTATGCCTCGGGGGTGGGTTCGACGAGCACCCGCCGCCGGTCGGTCGGGTGCGGCACGCGCCGGGCCAGACCGGCGCGCTCCAGGCGGTCGATCACGGCGGTGATCGCGCCCGTGGTCAACCGGCTGGCCTCGGCTAGGTCACCGGCGCTCATGCTCCCGTACTGCTCGAGGATGTCCAGGCAGCGTGCGTCAGTGCGGTTGATCCCGAGCAGCTGGCAGATCAACTCGTCAACGACGTCGGTGGCTCGCTGGCTGGCTCGAACCTCGCCCCCGAGCTGCGTGTACAGCTCTTCCCGGGTCCGCGGAGGTTCTCTTGACATCTAAATCTCTTAGCTATTAAGATGCATGGCGCGTAAGTGAATCTTAGCTCGGAGGTATAAGCGTGGAAAAGGCAATCGAGGCAGAGAGTCTCGCCAAGACGTACCCGAAAGGAGTGAAGGCGCTCGCCGGCCTATCGTTTGCGGTGACGCCCGGGACGGTGTTCGCCCTGGTGGGACCGAACGGGGCCGGCAAATCGACTGCGGTAAAGATCCTGACGACGCTCACGACGGCTGACGCGGGACGCGCCACCGTCGCGGGACTCGACGTGCTCGCCGAGGGCGACCGGGTGCGGCGGACCATCGGCGTCGTCGCGCAGGGCTCGGGGGTCGACGTCCAGGCCACCGGACGGGAGAACCTGCGGCTGCAGGGCCAGATCCACGGGATCCGGGGCCGGTCCATCGAGGTGCGCGCTCAGGAGCTGCTCGAGCGGTTCGGCCTGGCGGACGCGGCGGACCGCGTTGCCCGGGGCTACAGCGGCGGCATGCAGCGGCGGTTGGACATTGCCATGGCGCTCGTCCACGACCCGGCCGTCCTGTTCCTCGACGAGCCGACTACCGGCCTCGATCCGGAGGTTCGGGCGGACATGTGGTCCGAGATCGCCGAGCTGGCGCGCGAGCGCGGCAAGACCGTGCTGCTCACCACGCACTACCTGGAGGAGGCGGACCAGCTGGCCGAGCGCGTGGCGATCGTCGATCGCGGCACGGTGGTGGCCGAGGGCACCCCCGAGGAGCTCAAGCGCGAGCTCCGCGGCGACGCGATCCACGTCGATCTGGAGACCGAGTACAACGGCAGGGTGAACCGCGCGCTGAGCGCTCTCGAGGCAGTTCGTGACGTGACCGTCGACGGCAAGTCGTTGCGGGCCCGCGCGGATGACGGCGGCCGCGCAGTGCCGCTCGTGCTCCAGGCGCTGGAGAAGCAGGGCGTTGCCGTGGCCTCCGTGCGTGTGGCCCGGCCCTCCCTCGATGACGTCTATCTCAAGTACGCCGGCCGTACGTTCGACGCGGCCGAGGCCGAGGCGGAGGTGACCCGATGATCCTGATCAGGCACACCCTGTACATGACGCTGCGCCACCTGCGCGAGCTGTGGCGCCAGCCCTGGTTCGTGGCCGTCACGCTCGTGCAGCCGGTGATCTGGCTGCTCTTGTTCGGCGCGCTGTTCAAGCGGGTGATCGAGATCCCGGGCTTCCATGCCCACTCCTACATCGCGTTCCTGGCCCCGGGCGTCGTGGTGATGACCGCGATGTTCAACTCGGCCTGGAGCGGGATGGCGCTGATCGAGGACGTCAGTCGCGGCGTGACGGCGCGCTTCTTGGTCTCCCCCGTGCGCCGCGAGGCGCTGATCGCGGGGCGGATCCTCAAGGAGGCGGTGGTCGTGGTGATCCAGTCGCTGATCATCGTCGTGCTGGCGCTGATCGTGGGGGCCTCGTTCGCGGGCGGGGTGGGAGGCGTGGCTGCCCTGTTCGCCGTGTCGGCGTTGCTAGGCGCCACCTTCGGTGCGCTGTCCAACGGCTTCGCGCTGATCATGCGCCAGGAGGAGGCGCTGATCGGCGCGGTGCAGTTCATCGTGCTCCCGCTGACCTTTCTGTCGACCACATTCCTGGCCGCCAATCTAATCCCCAATTGGATGCGCAGCGTCTCCGATGTCAACCCAGTCAACTGGGCCGTAGTGGCAGGCCGGACTGCGACCTCGGCCCATCCGGATTGGGGCGTGGTGGCCTCGCGCGCCGGGTTCCTGGCCGCGCTGCTGGTGGTCTGCCTGGCCTTCGCGACGAACGCGTTCCGGTCATACCAGCGCTCCGTGTGACGGGGACGAGGGCGCCGGCGTGAGTGGCGGCCGGCCGGGCGCGAACGCTGGTGGCGCGGTGACGACCCGCCCGGCATGGATGTCGGGCGGAACCGGTCCCACGGACGCCGAGCGCAGCGAGGCCCGTTATGAAACGCGTGCGCTGGCGGCTTCGTTGGTCAACGCGCGCACGCGCTGGCGCGGTCCGTCCAGCCCGAGCCGCGCCAGAAGCTCCTCGGCCACAGCCAGGTAGTCGGCGGCCAGGTCGGGGCGGTAGTCGAGGATCGAGACGGCGCGTTCGGCCGACTCGGCGTAGGCGATCGAGGCGCGGATCGTGGTGTCGAACAGCTTCTCGCCGAAGTGCTGGCGTAGGGAGTCGAAGGCCTCGCGCGAGTGGCGGGTGCGCATGTCGGCGATGTTCAGCACGACGCCCAGCCACTCGAGACCGGGGTTCAGGTTCTCGCGGGCCAGCTCGATCACCTCGAGCGCCTGCTCGACTCCCTGGAGGGAGAAGTACTGGGCCTCAGCCGAGATCAGCGCGTAGTCGCAGGCGACGAGCGCGTTGACCGTGAGCAGGCCGAGCGCCGGCGGGCAGTCGATGAGGATCGCGTCGTAGTCCCCCCGCAGGTCGCGCAGCGCCTTCTTGAGCGCGAGCTCGCGACCCATCTTGCCGCCCAGGGCGAGCTCCGCCTCGGCCAGCCCGAGGTTGGCCGGGATGATCCCGTCGTGGATCGCCCCCCGCGTGCTGGCCCGGCCCGAGAGGACGTCGCCGATCGTGGGGGAGGCCTCGGGGTCGACATCCAGGTAGTCGGACAGGTTGCCCTGCGGGTCGAGGTCGACGGCCAGCACGCGAAGATCGACCCGCCGCAGCACGTCGGTCAGCGTGCGCACGGCCGTGGTCTTACCCGTGCCGCCCTTCTGGGAGAGAACCGAGATCGTCGCCGCCATCGCCGCCGGGTAGCCACTATAGGCCAGCGGTCGCCCGCCGGCCGTTCACCAGAGGAGTGGCTGAACTCAGCTTGTGGGCGCGGTCGCGCCGTGCTCGGCGGCGTGGCTGTAGCGCATGCCCGAGACCACCGGCACGTCGACGAAGTGCAGGTGGTGGCGGCCGATCACGATCTCGTCACCGTCGGCCAACGTGCTCCATTCGACCCGCTCGCCGTTGACGAACACGCCGTTGAGGCTGCGGTCGTCGAGCACGCGCAGGCCGTCCGGCTGGCGGACGATCAGGGCGTGACGGCGCGAGACGGTCGGATCGTCGAAGCGGATGTCGGCAGCGAGGCTGCGCCCGATCCGTGTCCATTCCCGCTGCAGCGCGTAGGCCACGGGATCCTCGCCTTCGCTGCGGTAGGCCAGATACTGCCCCGGCTCGTGCAGGCCGTCTCGGATCTCCTCCAGCCAGACCTGATCATCGTCGTCGGCCGCCACCTCGAGCACGCTCGTCTGGGCGGTCGTGAACAGCGACGCACGGACGAACTCGGTCCCGCCGCAATTCGGGCAGGTGGGCAGCTCGTCCACCGCGTCGAGCGACACGGGATAGTCGCAATCCGTGCATCTGAACGTTCCGGTCCCCGCAACATTGCCCGACATCCAAGCTTTCATAGAAGGCGCTTTCTCCTCTGTTACGGGCTGCAAACTCGCCGACTTGGACAAGCCGGTCCAGCCATGATATCCCCCCAGTCAAAGACTCGGCGCGGCCCTAGAAGGACCGCGGGGAGTTCGGAAGGTTGTTTAGCAACGTTGCTTAAGGGCTTCCTCAAGGCGGGCAGGAACCCCCTGCAGAGCGCCGAACACCCGAAGAATGTCGGATTGGGACCATCCGGACGGG
>JAFASQ010000464.1 GCA_019244395.1 Solirubrobacterales bacterium
CTGCGCGATCGCCACGGGATCATTGGCGCGTTCGGGGCGGCTGTGCTCCAGTACGGCGCCTTCGACCTGTCGATGACCCCCAGTCAGCGGCTTTGGGGCGAGCGCAACCTGGTGCTGTCGGGGCCGATCATCGCCTGGTTCGCGGACCAGTTTCTGCCGATGCAGGATCGCGAGCAACGCCGCGACCCGGACATATCACCTCTGTTCGCGGAGCTGTCGGGCATGCCGCCGGCGATCTTCACGATCGGCACCCAGGACCCGCTGCTCGACGACACGCTGTTCATGGAAGCGCGCTGGCGCCAGGCGGGTCACCCGACCGAGCTGCGGATCTGGCCCGAGGCTCCGCACGGGTTTGTCTCTCTACCGATGAGCGTGGCCGACGTCGCGCTCGCGGCCGAGCACGACTTCCTGCGGCGCACGCTGGCTCTGGGCTGACCGCAACTTCGTCGTCTGCGCGGCGTTCACACGACGGGACACATCAAGTAGCCTCACGCCGCCAATCGGGCGCGCGGGTCGGCAGGACGCGCGTGGACGCGCAGCGTGGGGAGAGAGGACGACGGATGAAGACAGTTTCCGCAGGTACGCGGGGGAACGCCCTGAGGGCCCTTCTGGTGATGATCTGCGCGATCGGCCTGCTCGTGGCTACGAGCGGCTCCGCGGTTGCCACGACCAAGACCAAGAGCAAGAAGCACAAGCCGAAGACCCCGACCATCACGACACACAGTCCGGTCACCAAGGGATCGACGTATCTCGCGCTGGGCGACTCGGTGACGTTCGGCTACGAGGAGTCGACGGTCGTCCCCGCGCCGAACTATCAGGACCCGACGAGCTTCATCGGCTATCCCGAGATGCTCGGCTCCGAGCTGCACCTCAAGGTCGTGAACGCGGCCTGCCCGGGCGAGACGTCGTCCAGCCTTATCGATGCCAGCGCTCAGAGCTTCGCCTGCGAGAACACCGCGGTGCCGGGAGGCCAGCCCTACCGAAAGATGGCCCCCCTGCACATCAGCTACAGCGGATCGCAGCTCGCCTACGCACTGACCTACCTGCACAAGCACAAGAACGTACGGCTGGTGTCGCTGATGATCGGCGCGAATGACTACTTCGTGTGCCAGGCGACGACCGCGGACCACTGCGCCAGCCTCACTGAGCAGGCCGGGGTACTCGCCACGCTCGGCAAGAACGTCAAGACGATCTTGTCGGCGATCCGCAACCAGGCTCACTACGGCGGGCAGGTGGCGATCGTCAACTACTACTCGCTCGACTACTCCTCGCCGGCCCAGAGCACGCAGTCGGCGGCGCTCAACCAGGCGATGGACTCGGCCGCGGCGCCGTTCCACGTGGAGGTCGCCGACGGATTCGGCGAGCTCCAGGCGGCGGCCGCGCACTCGGGCGGGAGCACGTGCAACGCCGGATTGCTCACTCAGCTGGTGAACGCATCCACGAAGTGCGGCGTCCACCCGAGCTACGCCGGGCAGGCGCTGCTGGCCCAGGCGCTGGAGAAGGCGATCCGCCTGGGCTGAGGTTGATCGGGCGGCGGCGCGCAAACCAGCAGCGATTTGCGCGCCGCCGGCCGCTGCCGTGAGACGGCGAGCGGCTCTATTCGCCGGGTGGCTCCGGGAGTAGCCTTGGCCCATGAAGCCGTGGATGCTTCCGTGGCTGCTTCCGCTGGGGACGCTCGGAGCCGTGGTGTTCGTGGTCGTGACGGGCCGCTACGCGGCGCTGATCGCGGTGGCGGTGGCGGTGCTGCTGGTCCCGGTTCTGTGGCGGGTGCGCTTCGCTGCGCCGGGTGAAGACGACGACACCCAGTACTGGCGCATCAAGCGCCCGTAGCCATCTGGTTTCCTGTCGGTCGTGCGCACAGTGCCGGAGGGCGAGATCGCCATCGAGGATCCCCGCGTGCCGGACGTGCGCCGGCTGCTCGCGGGACACCTCGCGTTCGCGCGCGGCCAGACGCCGCCAGAGGACGCGCACGCCATGGACGTGGACGAGCTGCTCGACCCGTCCGTGACGTTCTTCAGCCTGCGGCGGGACGGCGCGCTGCTGGCCGTGGCGGCGCTCAAGCGCCTGGACGCCGAGCACGCCGAGGTGAAGTCGATGCACACGGTGGCGGCGGCGCGGGGACGGGGGATCGGCCGGCGGATGCTCGAGCAGCTGATCGCGGTGGCGCGGGCCGAGGGCTACCAGCGCCTGAGCCTCGAGACGGGCTCGATGGCGGCGTTCGCGCCGGCGCGCGCGTTGTACGCGCGGGCCGGATTTGAGCCATGCGCGCCCTTCGGGCACTACCGGCTCAGCCCGAACAGCACCTACATGACCCTGAGGCTCTAGTGGGCTGGTCCGTAGGTCGTGCTCGAATGTCCGCGGGACTTGCGGACGGGTCCACTAGAACGGGCCGCGCGGCTCGTACGCCCCGCGGCGGGCGCCGACCGACACGAACGTCATGCCCTCCGGGCCGGCCACGGGGCAGCGGGTCGCCTCGGGATCGAAGCGCACGAAGCTGCCCATCCGGACCGGGACCTCGGTGCCGTCGATCCGCCAATGACCGCCGCCGCGCACGACCACGGACACCTCCTCCTGGCCTGAGCGCGTTTCATCGTGCTCGTGGCCCGTCGCGTTCGGTGACAGCTCGAACCAATTTATGCCGAACGCCTGCACTCCGAGCTCGCGTCTGACGAAGCGGACGGCTCCGCCCCGGCCGGCGCCCTCGACCTCGTCCACGTGCACCACCGTGTAGCCCACGAACGCACCGTACCGCTACCTTCGGGGCCGTGCTCGACCATGTGCGCCTGGAGGATCGCGAGCGGCGCTACGCCGCCGTGCGCCTGTGCTCGGACCTGGCGCTGCCGGCGCGAGACTTCATGCGCGAGAACGGCGGCTGGGTGCTGCGACTGCCCCGCGGCGCTCGGCTGGCGCGCCTGGAGTACCAGCTCGAGGTCGTCCGACGTGACGGATCGAAGCACATCATGTGCGATCCCGAGAACCCCGAGCGCGCGCCGGGAGCGTTCGGAGATAAGTCGGTCCTGCTGGCTCCCGGATACCGGCCGCCGGACTGGCTCGACGGCGCGGGCGCGCGGGCGCGCTTCGAAGAGGTCGACGCGCGCGTGCTCGGCCGCGCGCTGAGGATCCGGGTATGGTCGCCGGGCGAGGGCCAGTTGCCGCTGCTGGTCGCGCACGATGGTCCCGAGTACGACGAGCTGGCGGCGCTCACCGGCTACGCCGGGGCGATGATCGAGCGCCGCGCGGTAGCGCCGTTTCGCCTGGCCCTGCTGCCGCCGGGCGATCGCGACGAGTGGTACTCGGCCTCGGCGCACTACGGACGCGCGCTGTGCCGAGGCCTCCTGCCCGCCCTGCGCAAGAACATCGAAGTGGCAGGGCGGCCGGTCGGCATGGGCGCCAGCCTAGGGGCGCTGGCCATGCTCCACGCGCAGCGAACGTGGCCGGGCACCTTGGCCGGGCTGTTCCTGCAGTCGGGGAGCTTCTTCGTGCCGCGATTGGATCGCCACGAGTCGGGCTTTCCGCGGTACGGGCGGGTCGTGCGGTTCGTTCGGGGCGTGTTGCGGGCCCGCGCGCACCCCGATCCGCTGCCGGTGGCGATGACGTGCGGGGCCGAGGAGGAGAACATCCACAACAACCGGTTGATGGCCGCGGCGCTGGGCGAGCAGGGCTACGCCGCGAGCCTGGTCGAGGTGCCCGACCTGCACAACTACACCGGTTGGCGTGACGCGCTGCACCCGCATCTGACGCGCCTGCTGGCGCGGGCGTGGCCGGAGCATTGAACGGGGTCGCCGCACACGGGCACTGGGGTCGTCCCGTCCTGGTGTTCCCGGCGGAGGGCGGAGACGCCGGCGAGTTCGAGCGCCGCGGCATGGTCAGCGCGGTCGGCGACCTACTCGAGGCCGGCCGGATCAAGCTCTATTGCGTGGGCTCGTTCGACCGGGAATCGTGGTCGGACCGAGGGATCCCGCTCGAGGAGCGGGCGCGGCGCCATGGCGTTTACGAGGCATGGATCCTCGGCGAGGTGGTCCCGTTCGTGCGCGCGGACAGCGGCGGCGCGGGTGAGCTGATCACGTGCGGCGTTAGCCTCGGCGCCTTCCACGCCGCCAACTTCGCACTCAAGCGTGCGGACGTCTTCCCGCTGGCCATCGGCTTGTCGGGCAACTACGACCCGGCGGCGTGGGACGGGTGGGGCGAGCGCGGCGACGCGGTCTACTTCAACAACCCGATGGACTATGTCACCCACCTGGAGGGAGACCACCTTGAGTGGCTCCGGCGCCAGGTCAGCCTGCTCCTGGTCTGCGGGCAAGGCCAGTGGGAGGACACCACAGGCGCCCTCGAGTCCACGCGCCGCTTCGCTGCGCTGCTCGCCGGCAAGGGCATCCGCTGCGAGCTGGACGTGTGGGGGCACGACGTGGCGCACGATTGGCCGTGGTGGCGAAGCCAGCTGGCGCACCACTTGCCACGCTTCTGCTGATCAGGCAGGCTGCGCGCCAATGACCGAGACGACGCATCTCATCGGCCTGCTGCTCGGCACCGAGGAGGACTGGCCGCGCGCGTTCGAGACGCTCGTGGCGCGGCTCGGCCCGATCACCGATGCCTCCGGACACCGCCACCGGATCGCCACCGAGCGGATGACCATCGAGCCGTTCGACCTGCGCGACCGGCCGCCCTATGAGCTGGTCATCGACCGCCTCGCGTACTGGTACTACCACCCGCGCGAGTGGCTCAAGAAGGTCGCGCTGATGAACGACGTGTACCTGCTGAACAGCCCGTTCACGTTCCAGTCGATGGAGAAGCACGCCGCCTACTGCGCGATGATCCGCCTGGGTCTCAAGGTTCCCCCCACCGTGCTGGTGCCGCACAAGGACCCGCCGGACAACTCGCGCTTTCAGTACACGGCGGCGAAGTACAACCGCCAGTTCGACCTGGCCGCGATCGCCGAGCGGATCGGCTATCCGCTGTTCATGAAGCCCTACGACGGCGGTCAGTGGATCGGGGTCAGCCGGGTGCGCAACCGCCTCGAGTTGCAGCGCGCCTACGACGCCTCGGGCCGCCGGCTGATGCACCTGCAGGCCTCCGTCGAGGACTTCGACGTGTTCGCACGCTCACTGTCGATCGGGCCGGAGACGATGGTGATGAAGTTCCGCCCCGAGCTGCCCATGCACGACCGCTACGCGGTGGCCCACGACTTCCTCTCGCCCGGCGTGGGCGCCGAGGTGCTGACGATCAGCCGGCTGGTCAACGCGTTCTTTCGCTGGGAGTTCAACTCGTGCGAATGCCTGGTGCGCGGCACGGAGGTACACCCGATCGATTACGCCAACGCCTCACCGGACGTGGCGCTGACCAGCCTCCACTACTACTTCCCGTGGGCGATGAAGACGCTGCTCAGGTGGTGCACGTTCTGCCTGGTGACCGGCCGGCGCCCCCGCCTCGACCTCGACACGCGCAGCTACTTCGAGATCGGCGATCGCGACGAGCTTGCCTATCGGGAGAAGCTCGCCGCGTACCGCAAGCTGATCGACGACTACTTCGAGGCCGACCGCTACCACGACTTCTGCGCCAGCCGCCTGGCTCACGTGGACGAGTTGGTGCTCGAGTGGGTGGACTCGTACGATTTCGCCCGGCTCCTGGTCGACACCGTGCGGGCGACCTATCCGGCGCACGAGCACGAGCGGTTCATCGCGCACCTGCGTGGGCTGGTGGGGCAGTGGGTGCGCGAGCAGGGTCGCGAGCCCGCGTGGGCTTGATGGGTGGGACCGCGTTCCCCGTCCGGACGGGGCTGCCCGGCCCCATGGACGCCGCCGCAGGCGGCCCATTAGCCGTCGTCGACCAGACCGACCAGAGGTCCAAGCAGCCGGCGTGAGCGACGGGACAGCCCGGGCAGGGCGATGAGGCGGTGTGTCGGCGGCTCGCCGGCGCGCAGCCGTTCAAGCTGTTCGAACGCGATCGGACGCCAGCGCTCGTCCACGACCGCGTGTGGTTCCTCGCCGGCCACGTCGACGCCCAGGTGCTCTGACCACAGGCGCAACCGGGTGTCGCGGGCCAAGCCGGGGTCGTCGGTGACGACGTTCATC
Organism: Solirubrobacterales bacterium; assembly: GCA_019244395.1. Classification (GTDB taxonomy): domain Bacteria; phylum Actinomycetota; class Thermoleophilia; order Solirubrobacterales; family Solirubrobacteraceae; genus Palsa-465. The sequence continues at coordinate 6,069 of JAFASQ010000464.1, forward strand.
TCGGTGTCATTGAGCAGCGAGTGAGCGTTCAGGTTGGCCGATCCGACCGTGAGCCAGGTGTCGTCGACGATCCCGACCTTGGCGTGCAAGTACAGCCGGTCGTCGCGGTGGCCGGAGAGAGAGCGGATGGTCGCAGCGACCAGGCGCCCGGCGTCATCGTCGGCGCCCACCAGGAGCCCGAGCTGGCCCATGGTGTCGTCCTGTCCGTTGTTGGCCCGGGCGGGGAGAACGATGACGACGCGGAACTGGTCGCACGGCGGCCGGCGGAGCTTGTCGGCGAGCAGGTCGACGATCTCGGGCGCCCACAGGAACTGGTTCTCGAGATAGACGAAACGCCGCGCGCTGCGGATAGCGCGTATGTAGCTTTCGAGGATCCGGAACTCCCCGGCCGGAACCGCCTCGTACATGTCCTCGGCGATCGTCCGGACGACCTGGACGGTGTGTTCGCCCACGGGAGGCGGCGCCGGCGGCCGCTCGAGCTGCTCATGGGTGAGCTCGCGCCAGCGCAGCGCGAAGTGGTCGTGCACGTCGCGCACCGCGGGCCCGCGAATCCGCGTGCCCACGTCGTGCCAGCCGAGGCGCCGGCGAGCCGGATGGTCACGGGTGTCGTAGCGGTCGCCGCCGTAATCGGTGATGTCGATGCCATCCACGAAGGCGACCTCGCCGTCGACGATCACGGTCTTCTCGTGGTGGCAGTGGAAGGGATGCTCCCGCGGGTCGGGTTCGCAGCGGATGCGGGTGCCGCGGGTCAGCTTCTCGACGGCGTCGCGCACCTCCCGGCGGGTGGGATGGAAGGCGCGCACAGGGGCGCCCGCCCACACGAGCACGCGGACGTCGACTCGCTCGGCCGCGTCGGCCAGGAGCTGCCCGATCGCGCGGCCGTGCTCCCCGCGGACGAGCTCGAAATGGGGGGCAACGTGCCAGCCGGTCAGATGGACGTGATCCTGGGCGCCCTCGATCGCCTCCGCGATCGCGTGAAAGGCGTCCGCCCCGTCGATCAGGACGTCGAGCGAGCAGCCGGGGCGAGGGGGCGGATCGCCGGTGGCCCAGGGTCCGTCGTCGGGCGGGTCCAGGGCGTGGGTCCAGCCGAGGCGACGGAGGCGCCGTCCGTGCTTGGCGCGCACCGTCGCCTCGACACCGTCACCCACGAGGCGGTCGAGATGGGAAAGCAGCCAGCCGTTCGATTCGGACATCCACCGGGGATCCTTACCGATTCCGGCTCCGTAAGCACCTACCTACCAGCCGGCTGCGGGAGCGCGGTGGACCCGATCAGCTCCGGCTGCTCGCGCTCGATCTCGTGCTCGCGCACGAGCCAGGCCGCCACCAGCGCCCCGGCAAAGGCCAGCAGCGCGCCGATCACGAGGATCGTGTTCAAACCGCTCAGGAACCCCTGGCGCGTCGCGCTCGCGACCAGGTCACGCGCCCCGTGGGGCAGGCCGGCCAGCGCGGCACCGAGATGCCCGCCCGACGCGGCTTCGATCAGCCGGCGCGGATGATCGCCAGCGGCTGCCGGCGTGCCGGCGGCGACGGTGGCGATCTTGTCGGCGCCGCGGGCGAGGAAGACCGCGCCCCAGGCGGCCACGCCCACCGCGATCGCGACTTGGCGGAAGGTGTCGTTGATCCCCGCCGCCATGCCGCTGCGGTCCTTCGAGACGACGCTCACGGCGACGTCCGCGATCACCGGGTTGAGCAGCCCGACGCCGATCCCCGCCACGATGAACCCGGGCAGCAGGGCCGTCCAGCTCGAGTTCGCGCTGAGGCCCGCCATCAAGAGCAGCCCGGTGCCTACGCCGGCCAGTCCGATCGCCATGATCACGCGGGCGGGCAGCCGGGCCATCAGCGCGACCGCGAGCGGCGCCACGACGAACGGTGCCAGCGTGATCGGGAGGTAGCGCAGCCCGGCCTGAAGCGGCGAGTAGCCGAGGTAGTTCTGCAGGTACAGGGTCAGGTACAGGAAGAGCGCGAACAGCGAGGCCGACACCGCCACCGCGGCCAGCTGCACGCCGGTGAAAGCGCGCCGCTCGAACAGCTCGAGAGGGAGCATGGGCTCGGGCACGCGCCGCTCGATCGCGGCGAAGGCGGCAAGCATCAGGCCGGAACCGGCAAGCAGGCTCACGATCAGGGGGCTGCCCCAGCCCGCGTCGTTGCCGCGCACGAGGGCGAGCACGAGCATCACGAGGGCCGTGCTGAAGGTGAACAAGCCGGGCCAGTCGACCCGAGTGACGTTGGGGTCGCGCGATTCGCGGACCCGGGCGAAGGTCAGTGCGATCGCGGCAAGTCCAACCGGGACGTTCACGAAGAACACCCAGCGCCAGCCCAGGCCGGTGGTGATCGCGCCGCCGACGAGCGGTCCCACCGCGACCGAGACGCCGATCGTCGCGCCGTAGATTCCCATCGCGGTGGCCCGCTCGCGGCCGGGGCTGAACTCCTGGGCGACCAAGGCGAGCGACACGGCGAACATCGCGGCGCCGCCGATGCCCTGCACTGCGCGGGCTACGTTCAGGAACGTCGCGTCAGGGGCGAGGCCGGCGGCGAGCGAGGCCACGGCAAAGATCCCGAGCCCCACCGCGAACACGGCGCGCCGGCCCAGGCGATCGGCGAGCGAACCGGCGGTCAACACGAGCGCGGCGAGCGAGAGCGTGTAGGCGTCGATCACCCACTGGACGTCCGTGAAGCTGGCGCCCAGGTCCTTCTGGATCGAGGGGAGGGCCGTGTTCACGACCGTGATGTCGAGTAGGAGCATGAACGTCGCCACGCTCACCGTGAGTAAGGTCCACCACTTCCTAGCCATTCCATTCCTCCTGGGTTCGGTGCTAAACTCGTAAGGCAACCTTGTAAGGCTTCCGAACTGTCTGGCGAACTTATCAGGAGTCCTGACCAAATGTCAAGCGACGTCGGAAAACTCGCGCGCGGTCACACGATGATCCGTCTGCTGGATGCCGCCTTCGACGACTTCCGGGGGGAGCTGACCCGGCGCGTCGCGGAAAGTGGGTACAGCGACATCCGCATAACCCACGGCTGCGTGTTCGGGAACATCGACCTGGAAGGCTCGCGCCTGACCGACCTGGCCGAGCGTGCCCACATGACCAAGCAGTCGGTGGGCGAGGTGGTCAACGAGCTCGGGCAGCTCGGCTATCTCGAGCGGGTACCCGACCCGGACGACGGAAGAGCCAAGATCATCCGGCTCACGGAGCGCGGCCGCGCGGCGCAGGCGCTGGGGCGTGAGCTGATCGACGAGGTCGAGCAGGAGTGGGCCGAGCGTTTTGGCGCCGACCAGATCGCGGCGCTGCGCGACGCGCTCGAGGCGATCACCGCCGAGCAGCTGGGCGCCGTGCCGGTCGCCTGAGCCGGGTCGCCATTGTGGTCGCCTGAGCCGGGTCGCCATTGTGGTCGCCTAAGCCCGGTCGCCACTGTCACACGCGCCCGGGCTGCCTCGTCAGGGGGTGAAACGACCCATGAACGAGAGGAGCCAAGATAATGACCGACGCGCTGAACTCGGTCGTCAACCCCGACAAGCTCGGGCACCTGGGGCCGGTGGCGGACGCGCGTGAGCTACTGCGGGTGGCGCGGTCTGCGCGCTGACCGGCCGCGCCTCGATGCGGCGCGCGTGTAGTACGCTCCTCCCCGGGACCGTTGGGCGTGAACGGCGGGAGGAGCTGGGGATGCGGAATGCGGTGGCGACGCGCGTGGCGGCGGTGCTCGCGCTTGTGTGTGTGGCGGGACTCGCGGGAGCGGAAGCCGCGGGAGCCTCCCCCAGGCCGAGCTTCGGCCCCAACGTGATCGTCTTCAACCCTGCGATGTCCCAGACGACGATCCAGTCGACCCTGAACGCGATCGCGACCCAGCAGGTCCCGAACCAGTTCGGTTCCCAGCGCTACGCGATCTTCTTCGAGCCGGGAACCTACGGCTCCAACGCGGATCCCCTGATCTTCCAGGTCGGCTACTACACCCAGGTTGCGGGGCTCGGAGCGCAGCCCGGCGACGTCACCATCAACGGCAGTGTCGACGTTTACAACCAGTGTTCCGGGGCCAACAACTGCATCGCGCTAGACAACTTCTGGCGCTCGCTGTCGAACCTGACGATCAACGTCGCGGGAGGAACCGGCTGCCAGGCCGCGACCGACTTCTGGGCGGTATCCCAAGCCGCCCCGATGCGTCGCGTCCAGATCAACGGAAAGGTGTCGTTGATGGACTACTGCAGCTCCCCGTCCTTCGCCAGCGGCGGTTTCATCGCCGACTCGGTGTTCTCCGGCTCGACCGTCATCAACGGGTCCCAGCAGCAGTTCTTCACTCGCAACAGCAACCTCGACGGA
>JAFASQ010000510.1 GCA_019244395.1 Solirubrobacterales bacterium
GCAGGCCGTGCGCGCGCGGGAACAGCCCCTCGCCCCAGGAGCGGAGGAAGTTGCCCTCGCGGTCGAACACGATCATCGGGTGCTCGCCGCGATTGAACACGTACACGTTGTCGTCGCGGTCGACGCCGACGGCCCCGATCTCCTTGAAGCGCCAGCCGGGCGGCAGCTTCGCCCAGTCCAGGACGGGTTCGTAGGTGTACTCGCCATATCCGGTCGTGGCCATTGTCCCCTCCCGCGCTCAGGCGATGCTAGCGCCCAATCCGGGCGGAGGCCAGGACGGACGCCGGGGAACGCGGGCGCGCGATTACCATCACTTCGGATGGGGCGGCGGATTGAATGGAGGCTCCGGTATGGCGCCGCTCCTCCATCCGGAACGATAGGGTATCATCGGCAAGGGAATACCGTTCAAGAATCTCTGTAGCTGTGCTGGTATTCTCGCAAAATTGACCCCTCTCTGTGAAATATCTCTGCGTCTTGCCTTGCAAAGAAATCTGAGGGCGGACTTCCCTCTCATGGGAGGAACTCACACCCTGGGATCGCACAGGCGTCCCCTCGATCCGATTGACTACCTGGGCTGACCGGATCAGCCTTGGACGTTGGGATCGGCCCGCAGCGGAGGGAGATGACATATGTCTCGGAGCGCCGCCGCAGCCCGCACCGACCGTATGGACCGAGTTGCCCGCCGAGCTCCGTATTGCGTCGCCCACCCCGGAGCGACACAATTTTCTGGAAGGGCCTTCCTTCGATCGCGGCGGCAATTTTCATATCATCGACACTTTTGCCGGGCCGACGCGTAGCAATTGCGTGTGGTGGGTGGATATGGAAGATCCCGAGCGGCGCCGCCCCGCTCGTGTAGGTGCATGCTCAGGGGCCGGACGGCGAGCGGCCCATGAACCTGCAAGGACGATAGAATCCTGGTCAGCAAGGAGGAAACGCAACCATGGGCGTTACCTACCGGCGGTTTTGGGTCTATTTCCTGCTATTCCTCCTCAACATCATCAGCTACGGGGATCGCGTCAACATGTCCCTCGCGGGCCATCTGATCGCCGGCGAGTTCGGCTTGTCGCCAGTGGCGCTCGGCTATCTGTTCTCCTCGTTCCTCTGGGCCTATGTGCTGATGATGCTGCCCGGTGGGCGCTTGATCGACAGTTTGGGCGCGCACCGCGTAGCCACCATCTGTGCCACCATCTGGTCGGTCTCTCAGATGCTGACGGGCGCGTCGATCGGCTTCGTCACCATGTTGCTGACCCGGCTTGGGCTCGGCGTCGGCGAGGCGCCGGTGGGGCCGATCAGCTATCGCAGTGTCCGGGACTGGGGGCCTTTCACCGAGCACGGACGGGCGATCGGGGTCATCCAGTCGGGCCAACTGCTCGGTCCGGCGCTGGGCTCGCCACTGGTGGCCTGGATTATCGCCGCGACTTCCTGGCGGGTCTCGTTCTTCGCCACCGGCGTGATAGGGCTTGCGTGGGCTGTCGTGTGGTCGATCTGGGTCTCTACCCCTGAGCGCACCAAGTGGTTGCCAGAGGCGGAGCGCCAGCGCATCCTCGCCGGGCGACATGCCGACGACGCACCCCCGGTGCATGGCGGCATCGGCTATCGCGGGCTACTGCGGTCTCCCTCCATGTGGGGTCTCGCGATCACCCAAGGGTGCGCGGTGTATTCCGTCTATCTCTATTTGACTTGGCTGCCGACCTACCTCCAGACGGCTCGTCATGTATCGATCGTGAATTCCGGGCTGTTCACCTCAGTGCCGTTCTTTGTCGGAGCGGCCGCAATTGTGGCGACAAATTGGATCGGCGACGCGATCCTCACCGTCGAGACGGTGCGGAGCGGACGGCGACGGATCCTAGTCGCAGCCTGTCTTGTGCTGACGGCGGCCGGTATGGCCATTCCCTTTGTCCAGTCGCTGGTGTTAGTCGTCATTCTGACGATCCTGCCGGTGAGCTTCAGCAACACCGCGAGTGCGGTAAATGCGGTGCTTACCAGCGATCTACTGCGCTCGCCGGCAGATGCCGGACGGGCGTTCGCGTTTCTGGTTCTCGGCGGCAATGCGTTCGGTCTGCTCGCGCCGATTGTCACCGGCTATATCGTGCAGGCGACCGGAAGCTTTGTGTCGGCCTTCGTCCTAGCCGGTATGCTGGCCCTTATCGGCGCTACGGTCTCGCTTGTGCTCACGCGACACACGCTCGGAGCGTCGCCATCACGTGCTGCCGCCGGGTAGATAAACCTCGTTGCGCCAGCCCGGGCATTGTCAAGTTATGCGGGTGACAGACGCGTTTGGCCGCGCAATAGGAATGCCCCCGCAGTTACGCTGCCGTCTGGGCGCATGTCTCCTGCCGCCAGACCCGGAAGGCCTTGGCACGCATGCTCCGATACTGCGCGGCCGTTATCAGGTGCCGCCGCGGGCGGAAATGGCCGTAGATCATGGCGTGCGACGACAAGAACCGCTGTGCCTGCACGGATGACTTGAACCGCTGTCATGTTCGTTTTCAAGAGTTGCGGATGCAAAACTCCACGGGGCCTTTTGTCCCGGTTGCTGCGTCTGATGCGGGCATGCGCGGTGGGGGGCGGAACTTAGCGACGGTTGATCATGCTGTGATACGCGGGTTGGCTACCGCAAGACCATGGTGCGTCGCGGGCCTGCCTCTGTCTGCATAGCGGAAGTCGCGTTCCGAGCGGTTCATCGAGGGTTGCCCTGACCG
>JAFASQ010000527.1 GCA_019244395.1 Solirubrobacterales bacterium
GGCGGCTCGACCGCGCCGAACGGCGGCTCCCACATCAGCGGCCCGACCACGTGGACGCCGACCGGCCAGCGCCGCGGGTACTCGAGCTGGGGGAACGTGCCGACCAGGCAAAGCTGCCGGCTCAGCCCGCCGTGCAACCGCTCGACGGGTGCCAGCCCAAGTTTGAGCCGGGTCTCGTTGAGCTGCGCTCGGCCCTGGCGCAACCCGCCCTCGGTCATGCGCGCCAGCGCGCTCCACAGCGCCCGGCCCACGCGGGTGCGTGGCAGCCGTGCCCCGAGCGCGTACACCGGAAAGCCCGGCGCGCTCACGGGATACACGTGGGGGACCAGCGTCGCGACGGGCAGGCGCTCGAGTTCGCCGGCCATCGCCGGGGCGAGGGTGAGGATGTCGTGGACGACAGCGTCCGGGCGAAACTCGCCGACCGCGGCCCGCGTCTGTTCCGTGGCGAGCACCACGGCCTGGTACATCTCGAACGGATCCTCGGGGCCCGAGAACAGCGGGTACTCGGGCGCCGGGAGGAAGCGCATCCCCGCCTGCACCACATGGGGACGCCAGCGCGACCACGTCTCGAAGGTCACCTCGTGGCCGCGCTCGGCCAGCCGGGCTCCCAGCGCCAGCATCGGGAATGCATGGCCGGGCTCGCCGAACGCGCCCAGGAAGAAGCGCAGCCGACGAGCCGAGGCAGTCAAGCCGCCAGCTCGGCCACCGCCCGCAGCTGCTCCACCCGCTCCTCCTTGGTGAACGCCATCGGGCCAATCGTCAACGTGCCTACCCCGGCCTCGCGGAACGCAGCCAGGCGCTCGCGCACATGGTCCTTCGGCCCGGACAGGGTGATCAGGTCGATCAACTCGTCCGGGAGCGCGGCCGCCGCCTCGTCCGTCTTGCCCTCCAGATACAGATCCTGGACCTGCCGCGCGGCATCTTCGAACCCGTAGCGCTGGACCAGCGCGTTGTAGAAGTTCTGCTTGCGCGAGCCCATCCCGCCGACGTACAGGGCGAGCACGGGGCGCATGCGGTCGCGCGCCGCCTGCCGGTCGTCGGAGATATACGTGTTGACGGTGGGCGCGATGTCGAAGTCCTCGAGCGAGCGCCCGGCGCGGCCGGCGCCCTCCTCGAGCAGCGCCCGCACCTCGGACACGTGCTCGGGGGAGAAGAAGATGGGCAGCCAGCCGTCAGCGATCTCGCCGGCCAGCGCGGTGTTCTTGGGGCCGATCGCCGCCAGGTAAATGGGAATCTGGTGGACCGGGGAGATCATCAGCCTGAGCGGCTTGCCCGGACCGTCGGGGAGCGGCAGCTCGATGGTCTCGCCGTGAAATTCGACCCGCTCCCGCGCCAGCGCCATCTTGACCACCGCCACGTACTCCCGGGTGCGCTGCAACTGGCGGGCGAACCGCTGGCCGTGCCAGCCCTCGGCCACCTGGGGGCCCGAGGTCCCAAGACCGAGCAGCACGCGGCCGCCCGAGAGCAGGTCGAGCGTCGCCGCGGTCATCGCGGTCATGGCCGGCGAGCGGGCGGGCATCTGGAAGATGGCCGACCCGAGCTTGATCTTGCTCGTGTTCCCGGCCAGCCAGGCCAGCACCGTGGCGGTGTCCGAGCCGTACGCCTCGGCCGCCCACACGGAGTCATAGCCCAGCCGCTCGGCCTCCTGGACGACCTCCAGGTGGTCGGCCGTCGACATGCCGGGGATCAGGTAGCCGAGGTTCAGGCCGAGCTTCATGCAAGCCCGAACCCTATGCGAACACGTCAGCCCGCGATACTCAGCGGGTGAGCGACAGGCCGATCGAGAGTCCCGACGAACGGCGCACGGCGCCGATCGAGCTTCTCTGGGATCTGGTGTTCGTGTTCGCGATCACCCAGGTGACCACGCTGCTTTGGCGCGATCTGACCTGGGCCGGGTTCGGGCGCGCGATGCTCGTGCTCGCGCTCGTGTGGTGGGCGTGGTCGGCCTACGTGTGGGCGGCCAACGCGCAGGATCCGGGCTCGCCGACCCTCCGGGGTTGCCTGCTCCTCTCGTCGATCTCGATCTTCGTCGCCGGCCTGTCGGTACCCCACGCCTTCGGGAGCGAGGCGACGCTGTTCGCGGTGTCCTACGCGGTCGTCCGCTTCCTGCACCTCGCCCTGTATGCCGACGCCTCGCGGAAAGGCAACGCGGCGTGGTCGGCGATCGCCGGCTTCGCCCTCACGGTCGCGATCGGGATGGCGCTGCTGATCGCGGGGTCGTTCGCCGACGGAGCGCTGCGGATCGTCCTCTGGGTCCTGGCCGCGGCGATCGACTACGCGGGGCCGGCCTGGCTGACCCGCGAGCGCCTGCGCGGCCTGCAGCGGGTCGCGGTGGCGCACTTCGCCGAGCGCTACAGCCTGTTCGTGATCATCTGCCTGGGCGAGTCGATCGTGGCCATCGGCGTGGGGGCGCTGGGGCCGAGCACGGAGCGGGCCTTGAGCGGCGAGCTGGTGGTGGCGGTGGCGCTCGGCCTGCTGATTACCGTCGCCATGTGGTGGACCTACTTCGAGGGCTTCGCCGAGACGGCGGCCGAGCGGCTGCGCGACCACGACGACCCGGTCCTGGCGGCCGCCGACGCCTACAGCTACCTGCACCTGGTGATCGTCGCCGGCATCATCACGTTCGCGGTCGGGATAAAGGTGCTCACCCGCGACTCGGTCTCCGCGCCACTGCCCGGTCCGGCGCGGCTGGTGCTGTGCGGCGGCGTCGCGCTCTACCTGCTCGGGAGCGCCGCCTTCGCGCTGCGCATGATCGGCCGGCTCGAGTACGAGAAGCTGGCCGTGGCCGCCGCGCTGCTCGCGCTCTACGCGATCACCGGCGCGATCGCCGCCTGGGCGGTCGCGGCCGCCGTCGCCGCGCTCGTGGTCGCCTTGTGCGCCGTAGAGTCAGACGCCGTCCGCCGGGTTATGAGCGGCCGGGCGGGGGAAGCATCAAGCACCGCGAGCGAGAGGATGATCGGATGACCACACACGTCAAGCTCGAGCTGAACGGTCCCATGCAGGCGGGCTTCGAGGAGGTTCTCACGCCCGACGCGCTCGAGTTCGTGGCCGAGCTCGAGCACCGCTTCGGCCCCCGCCGCCGGGAGTTGCTGGAGGCGCGGGCGCGCCGCCGCGCTCGGCTGCTGGCGGGCGAGATGCTCGACTTCTTGCCCGACACGCGGGACGTGCGCGAGGGCGACTGGACGGTGGCGCCGGTTCCCCCCGACATGCGGCAGCGCTGGGTCGAGATCACCGGCCCCACCGACCGGAAGATGACGATCAACGCGCTGAACTCGGGGGCCGACGGCTTCATGGCCGACTTCGAGGACGCCAACGCACCGACTTGGCACAACATGGTGGACGGCCACCACAACCTGCGCGACGCGATCGACGGCACGATCACCTACCGCGACTCCGAGGGAAAGTTCTACGAGCTCGGCGAGAACCCGGCGACGCTCCTGGTCCGGCCGCGCGGCTGGCATCTGCCCGAGCGCCACCTGCGGGTCGAATCCGAGCCCGTGACCGGCGCGCTGTTCGACTTCGGCCTGTACGTCTTTCACTGCGGGCGGCGGCTGCTGCACAAAGGCAGCGCGCCGTACTTCTACCTGCCGAAGATGGAGTCGCACCTTGAGGCGCGGCTGTGGAACGACGTGTTCGGCTTCGCCCAGGATTGCCTGGGGATCCCGCGGGGCACGATCAAGGCAACCGTGCTGATCGAGACGCTGCCGGCGGCGTTCGAGATGGACGAGATCCTCTACGAGCTGCGCGAGCACTCCGCCGGGCTCAACGCGGGCCGCTGGGACTACATCTTCTCGGCCATCAAGTGCTTCCCCGGCCGCCGCGAGATGGTCCTGCCCGACCGCGGGGACGTGACCATGACCGTGCCGTTCATGCGCGCCTATACAGAGCTGCTAGCCGCCACCTGCCACCGGCGCGGCGCGCACGCAATGGGCGGCATGGCCGCGCTCATCCCCAGCCGCAAGGGGGACCAGGAGGCCAACGAGAAGGCGCTCGACGGCGTGCGCAAAGACAAGGAGCGCGAGGTCTCACAGGGCTATGACGGCACCTGGGTGGCCCACCCGGACCTGGTGCCGGTGGCGCGCGAGGTGTTCGAGAAGGGCCTCGAGGGCAAGCCCAACCAGCTCGAGCGTCGGCGCGACGACATCCAGGTGGGCGCCGCCGATCTCCTCGACCTGGCGTCAACCCCGGGCGCGATCACCGAGACGGGGCTGCGCACCGACGTCAATGTCGGCTTTCAGTACATCTCGTTCTGGCTCGCCGGGCGAGGCGCCGCGGCGATCAACTCGCTGATGGAGGACGCCGCGACGGCCGAGATCTCCCGCTCGCAGATCTGGCAATGGATTCACCACGGCGTGCAGCTCCAGGAAGGGCCGACCGTGACCCGCGAGCTCGTGCGCCAGGTGCTCGACGAGGAGACCGCCAAGATCCGCGAGTCGGTGGGCGATCAGGTCTGGCAGGCCGGCCGCCCCGGCGAGACGCGCGAGATCTTCGAGCGGGTGGCGCTGTCGGAAGAGCTGATCGAGTTCCTCACCCTCCCGGGCTACGAGTATCTGACTTAGGAGCGCCGCTCACGACGAGCCGGCTGAGCCTGCGCCCACGCGCGAGTTACCGGATCTCGTAGGTCTCGCCGACGTACTCGACGAACTCGTCCTGTTGGCCTCGTCGCGTTGATCGCAGTGGCCCTGCCAGGACTCGAACCTGGGCGCGACGGATTATGAGTCCGCTGCTCTACCGACTGAGCTACAGGGCCGGGACCGAACGCGAGACCCGCGGTCGGGCGCGACGCTAGCACCTGCAACGGTCCCGGCGGGCCCGTCCGCAGGGCAGTTCGGTAGGCTCAAGGACGCGATGTTCGCAGTTGCCGGAATCCTCGGCCAACATCCCAGTTCGATCGGGCAGACGATCGCCCTGTTGCTCACGTTTCTGGGCATCGGCGTGATCGCCAACGTGATCATCATCTATGCGGTCGCCCAGGTGCTGGCCGAGCGCAGGCAGAACCAGGAGCGCCGCCAGCGCGACGTGTAGCGCGGCGGCCTGCCGCATGGCGTTGTCGGGGAACGTGAAGGACGCCGCCGCATGGCGTCGAATGAGACGGCTGCCGATGAAGGAACCGTCTGCTCCCACCGCGACAGCCCCGCCCACCGGCCATCAGGCGCTGTCCGCCTACATTCGCGCCCGGTTCGACGAGTTCTCGCGATCACAGAAGGACGTGGCCCAGTACATCGTCGACCACCTCGACGAAGCGGCGTTCCAGACCGCCGAGGAGCTCGCTCGGCGCGCCAGCACGTCGTCGAGCACGGTCGTGCGCTTCTCGCAGGCACTCGGCTTCGAGGGTTTTCCCGAGCTCCAGCAGGCCGCCCGCGACGAGTACCGGCGCAGGCCGTCGGGCCTGGCCGGCACCTCGAACGCGGTGGCGCCGCTGTTCTCGCTCGACCACACGGAGTTCGAGGCGGCGCTGGCCGCCGATCACGTCAACGTGGAGGACACCGCGCACAAGCTCTCGCGCGGCGACGTGGAGGCGGCGATCGACGCGATCGTTTCCGCCGACAAGGTGCTGATCGCCGGCACGGACCAGATGGCCTTCTTCGCCAGCTATCTGCGGCACCTGCTGATGCTGCTCGACCTGCGCGCCGAGATCGTGGCCAGTCCCTCGCAGGAGGCGCTCGGGCGCCTGAGCCGGATCGATGATCAGACGCTGGTGATCGGGCTCTCGGCGGGCCGCCCCCATCCGCTCATCACCCGCACCATGAAGCTCGCGCGGCACCGCAAGGCACCGACGCTCGCGATCACCGACGCGACGCTGTCGGAGGTCGCCCGGCTGGCCCGGATCCGCCTCTACTACTCGTCCAACACGCCAGCCTTCGTGCGCTCGCACACCGCGCTGCTGTCGCTCATCCAGGCGCTCGCCTACGGCGTGTACTCGCGAGACGCACAGCAGTACGACGTGCGGATCAAGGCCTTTCGCCTGAAGTAGCGGACGCGGTCGTGCCGTTGGTGCACCACGAGCTGTGTTTCGGGTGCGGACGGATGAACCTGTTCGGACTGCTGCTCGAGGTGGAGCAGACGGCGCCGGGCGAGGTGGCCGGTCGCTGCTTTGTCAAGCAGGACCATCAGGGACCGGATCCTGCTCGCGCGCATCCCGGAGTGCTCGGCGCGGCGCTGGTCGAGGCGATGGCACTGGCCTGCGGGCTCGAGGCGCGGACCGTCTCGATCGAAGTCACGATCGCCGAGACGGCTCCGGTGGGCGCGTTCCTCGAGGTCGAGGCGCGAGTGCAGCGGCGCGACGGTCCGCTCGCGTACGCCGCGGCAAGCGCCAGAGCCGATCAGCGCATGGTGGCGCAGGCGCGGGGTAGCTTCCGGTCGTGAAGCCGGAAACGCCCCAGGAGAGCCCGCCATGCCCGAAAGCCTGACCCGCCAGATCCTCAAGGAGCACCTCGCCGACGGCGAGCTGCGGCCCGGCCGGCCGATCTCGATCCGCATGGACCAGGCCCTGCTCCAGGACGCCACCGGCACGATGGCGCTGATGCAGTTCGAGGAGCTGGGCGAGCCGCGGATCAAGGTCGAGCGAGCGGTGCAGTACGTCGATCACAACGTGGTCCAGCTCGACTACAAGAACCCCGACGATCACCGCATGCTCCAGGCGCTGGCGCGCAAGTACGGGCTGCACTTCTCGCGCCCGGGCAACGGGATCAGCCACTACATCCACATGGAGCGCTTCGGCAAGCCGGGGCAGACGATGTTGGGCGCCGACTCACACACGACACAGGCCGGCTGCCTGGGGATGGTGGCGATCGGCGCCGGCGGCCTCGACGTGGCGGTGGTGCTCGGCGGCCACCCCTACGAGATCTCATGCCCGGAGGTGGTCGAGGTGTGGCTCGACGGCAAGCTCGCCCGCCCATGGGTACAGGCCAAGGACATCATCCTCGAGCTGCTCAGGCGGCTCAGTGCGAGCGGCGGAAAGAACAAGGTATTCGAGTTCACCGGGCCGGGGGCGGCGGACCTGAGCATCCCCGAGCGCGCCACGATCGCCAACATGATCGCCGACCTGGGCGGCACGGCCGGCGTCTTCCCGCCGGACGAGAACACCCGCGATTGGCTCGAGCGCCAGGACCGGGTGGAGGACTTCGTCGATCTAGGACCTGAGGAGGGCGCCGAGTACGACGATCGGATCGAGATCGACCTGGAGGAGCTGGGGCCGCTCGTGGCCAAGCCGCACAACCCCGACAACGTGGTGGCGGTCGAGGAGGTCGCGGGCACCGAGATCGCCCAGGTCTGCATCGGCTCCTCGGTCAACTCGGGCTACAACGACCTGGCGCTACCGGGCGCGATCCTGGCCGATCGCGACGGGCAGATCGTCCACCCGTCGATCGCCGCGACGGCCACCCCGGGGTCGCGCCAGATCCTTGCCGCAATCGCCGAATCGGGCGTCTACCGTCAGCTGTCGGACGGCGGGGTACGGATGCTCGAGCCCGTTTGCGGCCCGTGCGTTGGCATGGGCCAGGCCCCGCCGTCTGACTCGAACTCGCTGCGCACCTTCAACCGCAACTTCCCCGGGCGCTCGGGCACGCCCGAGGACTCGGTTTTCCTGTGCTCGCCCGCGGTCGCCGCCGTCTCGCTGCTGAGCGGAAGGATCGAGGACCCGCGCGAGTACGGCGAGGCGCCCGAGCTGCTGCCGATGCCCGAGCTTCGGCCCTACGTGGGCGACGTGCACATCTTCGCACCGGCCGAGCCCGAGGAGGCCGAGAAGATCGAGATTCCGCGCGGGCCCAACATCAAGCGCCCGCCCGAGCACAAGCCGCTGGGGGACTCGCTCGAGGCATGCGTCGCCACCGTCCAGCCGGACGACATCTCGACCGGGGATCTCGCTCCCGACGGCGTCGAGGTGATGGCCTATCGCTCGAACGTCCCGGCGATTGCCGAGTTCACGTTGCGCCACCGCGATCCGGAGTTCCGCAAGCGGCTGAAGGAGTGGGGAAGCGGGTTCATCGTGGCCGGCGAGAACTACGGCCAGGGTTCATCGCGCGAGCACGCCGCGCTGGCGCCCCTGCACCTCGGGGTCAAAGCGGTGATCGCCAAGTCGTTCGCCCGCATTCACCGCCGCAACCTGATCGCTCAGGGCATCGTCGCCCTGACCTTCTCCGACGAATCTGACTACGACCGGGCCGAGGTGGGTCAGAAGTGGTCGCTGCCGTCGTTGCGGGAGGAGCTCGAGAAGGGATCGGAGACGATAAGCGTCCGGATCGAGGACACCGGCGACGAAGTCACGCTCAGCCACGACTTCTCAGAGCACGAGCGCGAGATCCTGCTCGCCGGCGGGCTGCTGTCGTATCTGCGGGACGGCGAATCCGGCAACGGCGGCGCCGCAGACGCCGAGGCGGATGGCGGCCGCGCGGAGCAGTCGGACGCCGGCGAGCGCGCCGACCAGGGCGTCGGCGGCCATCACGAGTAGGTCGATAGGACTGAGGAAACCCGCGGTATGCGCGGAAAACCTCAGTCGCATCGCAGTCAGCTGGGTCGCATCGCAGTCAGCGCGGGGCGACCAGTAGGGCCTGCGTGGCGTGGCCCACCCGACCGCGCGTGTCGTAGAGAACGCTCTCAGCCAGGCCGATCCCGCCGGGCGAAATCCGCGTTCTCGATTCCAGGCAGATCCATTCGCCGACCGGCTCGCGCTCGACGTACAGGGTCAGGTCGGGGTTGATGTACAGATATTCGTACCAGGACAGGGTCGCGCTGATGCCGTTGCCGAAGTCGCCGGCGGCGGCCAGCCGCTGGAGCGCGGACGGAGTCTCGCCGGCCACGATCGGGCTGCGCAGCCGGAACCACGCCGTCGATGGACCGCCGCCCCATTGGCCGGCCACGAACACGATCTCGATGGCGTCGAAGGCGAACATCGGGCGGTGCGGCACGCGAATCTTGGCCGGTTGGCCGTGTTCCGGGCCGGGAGGCGGCTGAGCTTCCTCGCCGCCGGCGCCGCCGGCGCCACCGGCGTCGGCCGTCTGCACCCGGAGCCCCCGGGCCCGCACCACCTCGACGCCGTCGGCGAGGACCGAGCCCTCGAGCAGCTGCACGCGGCGGCCCGGGCGCACGACGTCGGCGCGCACCTCGAGCGGCCCGACCGGTACCGGGCGCAGGAACTCGTAGGTCACCCGCGCCAGCCCGAGGCCCTCGGGGCCCGGCAGCCGCTCGAACGCCCGCACCAGCAGGGCGGCCGGTGCGCCGCCGTGCAGCGCCCGCGGATCCCAAGGTCCGCGGCCGAAGTCGGTCGCGACAAAACGGCCATCCGACCCCTCGAATACTGGCGTTACGGACATCGCGGGGAAAGCTACAGCGCGGCTAAACTCAGGCTCGGATGGACGAGAATTTCCAGACCGCGCGCGACGAGGCCACGTTCACCGTCAAGGCCGGCCTCGCGGAGATGCTCAAGGGGGGCGTGATCATGGACGTGGTCACCGCCGAGCAGGCCAAGATCGCCGAGGACGCCGGCGCTGCGGCGGTGATGGCGCTCGAGCGCGTTCCCGCCGACATCCGCCGCGATGGCGGGGTAGCGCGCATGTCCGACCCGGCCATGATCCGCGGCATCCAGGAGGCGGTGACGATTCCGGTGATGGCCAAGGCCCGGATCGGCCACTTTGTCGAGGCGCAGGTGCTCGAGGCGCTCGAGGTCGATTACATCGACGAGTCCGAGGTGCTGACGCCGGCCGACGAGGCAAACCACATCGACAAGTGGGCCTTCTCGGTTCCGTTCGTGTGCGGCGCGACCAACCTCGGCGAGGCCTTGAGAAGGATCGGCGAGGGCGCGGCGATGATCCGCTCCAAGGGCGAGGCCGGGACGGGCGACATCGTCGAGGCCGTCCGGCATCTGCGGTTGATCCGCTCGGAGATCCGGCGGCTGTCCACGCTGGACGACGGCGAGCTGGCCACCGCGGCCAAGCAGCTCCAGGCGCCGCTACACCTGGTGCGCCAGATCGCGGCCGACCGGCGCCTGCCCGTGGTGCTGTTCTGCGCCGGCGGGATCGCCACACCGGCCGACGCAGCGCTGGTCATGCAGCTGGGCGCCGAGGGCGTGTTCGTCGGCTCGGGCATCTTCAAGTCCGAGGATCCGGAGCGGCGGGCTCGGTCGATCGTCGAGGCGACCACCCATTACCAAGATCCCGCGCGTGTCGCGGCCGCCTCCACCGGGCTCGGCCGACCGATGATGAGCCTCGAGACGTCCAAGCTCGAGGCCGAGCAGCTGCTCGCTCCGCGCGGCTGGTAAGCGTGGCGAGCACATCCGGCGAAGGGTTCGGCTCGAAGGTCGTCGGCATCCTCGCACTTCAGGGCGGGTTCGAGGCCCACGCCAAGATGGTCCGAAGCCTGGGCGCGAGGGCCCGCGAGGTTCGCGTGCCGGCCGACCTGGAGGGACTCCACGCCCTGATCATCCCCGGCGGCGAGTCGACCGTGATGACGCTGGGGATCGAGCGAGAGGGTCTGGCCGAGCCGCTGCGCTCACTCGTTCGAGCCGGCACCCCGGTCCTCGGCACGTGCGCCGGGATGATCATGCTCGACCGCGAGCATCTCGGCCTCCTCGACGTCAGCACGCGCCGCAATGCCTTCGGCCGTCAGATCCGGTCGTTCGAGGCCGACGTCGATCTGGCCGGCCTCCGGGGCGGCCCGATGCACGCCGTGTTCATCCGGGCGCCGTGGGTGGCCGAGCCCGGCGCGGGCGTCGAGATCCTCGGTCGGGTGGAGGACCATCCCGTGGCCGTCCGCCAGGGCAACATGCTCGCGGTGTCATTCCATCCCGAGTTGGCCGCCGACCCGCGGCTGCACGAGTTGCTGCTCCAGATGAACGGCTCAGACGAGCGCGTGACGCGGGCTGGCTAGCGGCCGGCACCGGCCCGCTGCCGTCGGTCCGCCGAGTAGACCCGGAACTGGCGCTCGAACGCGGCCCAGTCGAACTCCGGCAGGCCGTCGGCGTCGGGCGGCGGCTCGGGATCGATCGACCGGCCGTCGTCCGGCGGGTCCTCGGGTCCGCTGCCCCGCGAGAGCCAGGCGGCCAGGGCACAGGCCGAGATTCCCGACGCGTACACGATGCCGGCCAGGAAGGCGTGGTGGGTGAGCGACGCGTACACGCCGACGGCGTAAAGGGTCAGCGCGGCCAGCACGAGCCGGCGCAGCTCCGCCCCGGGCAGCGGCCGCCGGGGAGCTCGGGCACAGGCGCTCAGCACGATGGCTCCGACGAGCACCAAGACCAGGACGAGCTTCCAGGCAATTGACGGCGGCAACGGCATCTCGAGGACGATGATCGGCCCCCGCTGCGACCAAATCAAGCCTAACGTGGAACCAACGCCGCCCCGGAGGCGGATTTCGCGCGCCAGGACGCTGCGGGCGGCGAGGACCGCGCCGCCGGTGGCGCCGCGACACCACCAACCCGTGGCGCCGCCACACCACCAGCCTGTGGCGCCGCCACACCACCAGCCCGTGGCGCCGCCACACCACCAGCCCGTGGCGCCGCTACACCACCAGCCCGTGGCGCATGGTGTTCTCGGTCACCACGTGCGGCTCGACGAACTGGCGCAGGTAATCGGGGCCGCCGGCCTTGCTGCCCGTACCCGACAGGCGATTGCCTCCGAACGGCTGGCGACCCACCATCGCGCCAGTGATGCCGCGGTTGACGTACAGGTTGCCGACGGGAGTGCGCTGGCGGACGTAGCGGACGGTGGCGGGATCGCGGGCGAACAGGCCGCCGGTCAGGGCGTAAGGAAGGCCGTCGACGATGTCGCAGGCATCCTCCACGTCCCTGACCCGGTCGATGGCGAGCAGCGGTCCGAAGATCTCTTCGTTCAATACGGGCGAGTCGCGCGGCAACTCGATGGCAACGGTCGGCGGGCAGAACCAGCCGCGGTCGGGAACGGCCTCGACCCGGGCGACGATCCGGCCCTGTTCGCGCGCCAGCGCGGCGTAGCGGTTGACCCGCTCCTGCGCGGAGCGCTCGATGACGGGCGGCACGTCGGTGGCAAGCTCGTCGGCCTGCCCCACCACCAGCACCCGCGCGGCACCCGCCACCCGTTCGATCAGCTGGTCGGCGATCGCGTCGTGCACGAGCACGCGCGCCGCGGCCGAGCATTTCTGGCCGGCGTAGACGAACGCGGAGGAGACGATCGCCGGTACCGCGTCGTCGAGATCGGCGTCTGAGTCGACGATCACGCAGTTCTTGCCGCCCAGCTCGGAGACCACGCGCTTGATGTGGTTCTGCCCGGGCGCGACGGTTCCCGCGGCGGCAGTGATCTCGAGCCCGACCGGGAGCGAACCCGTGAACGCGATGGTGTGAACGCTCGGATGCGCCACCAGCGCCGCGCCGACGTCGCCCTCGCCCGCCACGAGCGAGATGGCCGAGGCGGGCACGCCGCCGGCGCGGAGCGCCCGCACCAGCACGTGCGCGCAGCCCGGGGACTGCTCGGCGGGCTTGAGCACCACCGCGTTGCCGGTCACGAGCGCCGCGGAGGTCATGCCGCAGGGGATGGCCAGCGGGAAGTTCCAGGGCGATATGACCGCCGCCACCCCGCGCGGGGCGTAGTGCATGTCGTTGCGCTCGCCCGGGACCTGAAGCAGATCCGGGCCCGCATCAAGCTCGATCGCGCTGCGCGCGTAGTACTCGAGGAAGTCGATCGCCTCGCACACGTCGCCGTCCGCCTCGGGCCACGGCTTGGCGCACTCGCGGACCTCGAGGGCGGCGACCTCGAGGCGGCGCTCGCGCAGCCACGCGGCCGCCCGGATCAGCGCCGACGCCCGCTTCGCCGCGGGAAGCGCGCGCCAGGTCCGCAAGCCGCGCTCGGCCTCCTGAACCGCGGCGGCCACGTCATCCTCGGTAGCGCGGGTTGACACCGCGACCACGCGCCCGGGCTCGCCCGGGTCGGTCGAGAGCAGCTCAGCTCCGGTTCGCTCACCCGACCCGATCATCACCGGCACGCGCAAGGGCAGCTTGGGCGAGAGTGCGTCCATCGCGTCCTGGAGCTGGGCGCGGACGGGCGCGCGGCGCAGCTCGAGCACGGGCTCGTTGGCGAACGCAGGGAGCGTGGACACGGCCAGCGACGTTAACAGGCGCTACTCCTACTACGGTGCTGCCAGGAGCACGTCGAGCGAGGTCCCGCGGGCCTGCTCGTGCAGGAACGACTCGTTGCTGGTGTTCTCGAGCAGCCGCCGGACGAGGTAGGCCATTCCGGCGACCAGGTCTCCGACCGGGCAGTACGTCCGCACCCGGAAGCCGCGGGAGGCCAGCGCGTCCTGGAGCTGGTCGCCGAGGCCGCGCAGGACCTGAAGCTCGAGATCGCGGTCCTCGCCACCGATCATCCGGTTGTAGGCGATCGCGTGGGCGACCGAGCGCAGGTTATGCGAGGCGACGGCGATCCGGACGGCCGGCCGGGCCTCGAGCAGCCGCCGCGTCAGAGCCTCGAAGTTCCGGTCGCACTCGGCCTTGACCTCGAATACCGGGGCCGGCCACCCGTGTTGAGTGGCCTGGACCAGCTCGTGATCCCAGTACGCACCCTTGACCAGCCGAACGGTCAGCGGCGGCGTCCGGCCCGATTCGGCGGCCCAGGCGAGTATCCGCTCGAGTTGCTCGGGCGAGTCGCGCAAGTAGGCCTGGAGCACCATCCCGGCGGACGGGCCGCGCGCGAACTCCTCCTCTGAGAACACGTCGAGGACGAGGTCGAAGACCGCCTCGCGCGAGTCGAGGGACTCCATGTCGATGTGGATGTGCGCTCCTAGCGCGTCGGCGCGGCGCAGGAGCGGGCGCAGGCGCTCGGCGGCGTCGCGTCTGCCCAGCTCCGGCGCATCGGGGCGCAGCAGGGGGGTGAGGGCCGAGATCTTGACCGACACGTTGGTCCGCGGGATGGCGCCGATGCTGTCGCGTTCGAGCACATCACGGCTAGGCCAGCCCGCCTCGGCGCGCGCCAGCTCCCTCAGCGCCTCGTCGCAGCGCGCCGCGTAGCGGTCGGCCTCCGGCTGGGTCACGGTGGCCTCACCGAGCAGGTCGACCGAGCTGGCCACGCCGTGATGCCAGAGGTCGCTCAGCACCCCGAGCGCCGAGGCCGGGGTCTCGCCGATGATGAACCGGTGGGCCATGTGTCGCACCCCGGCTGCCGCGGCGGCGCCGACCGCGGGGCGGGCCGCCTTGACGTCGGCGATGCGCATGGCCGCGGCCAACGGCGGCGGCGCCTCGGGCACCTCGCGCAGGAACTCGCGCAGGTGGCGAGCGAGATCGTCGAGCGATCGGCAGGCCGGCGTGACGTCGACGAACCTGAACAGCGCGGCTTTCAGCTCCTGGTCCGCGGAGGCGAAGTCCATCGCCCGGGCATCAAGGCTGCGCAGCGGATGGCGGGCACTCGAGGGGAAGGCCGAGGCCAGATCGGCCCCGATCTGACGGATCGAGCGCTCGAGCTGGTCGTCGTCGGGATCCGGGTGCGGATCGGTCATCGTCACGCCTTCAGGACAAGATGTTGACCGCGCGAGCCACCACCAGCCCGACGGTGACCAGGGAGGCGAGGGCCTGACCGCTCATCATCCACTTGGCAATCGGCGTCAAGGGCATCGTGTCGGTCGGGCTGAACGCCGTGGCGTTGGTGAAGGAGAGGTACAGATAGTCGACGAGCTGCGGGCGCCAGTCCTCAGGCGCATGCTCGGGCTGCATCATCTGCACGAAAAGGAAGTCCGGCAGGTTTCGCTCGTCGCGGGCGCGCGCCAGCGGTCCGCCGCGGTCGACCTCGAAGTACCACAAGCCGAACAGGAGCACGTTCGTGCACCAGAGCACGATCCCGGACACGATCAGCGCGTGGCCATTCTCCTTGCCGCCGCGCAGCAGGCGGTGCGAGAGCATGACCAGCGAGATGATGTTGACCACGCTGACGAGCCCGATCATCGCGATCGCGACGTGTCGCCGCAACCGCGAGTGGCGCACGTTGGGGTGGGGTGACGCGATGATCAGGCCGATCAGAAGGGCACCCTCCAGCGCCGGGAACAGCCAGGTTGGCCCGACTGTGACCTCGGTCGAAAGCGCGAACTGGAGCGCGATCGCGACGGCCACGACCAGCTGCGGCTCCCAGAACGGCAGCCAGCGCTCGATCGCCGCGAAGATCCGGGGGCGGGGCCGGTACGGGCTGCGTCGGAGCTCCTCGCTAGGGTCCATGGTGGCGTCCGGATAGTGGCACGCAGCCGCAACGGGAAGGAGCCGGACTAATGATGCGCGAACAAATCTCCGTGAAACGAGCGCTCATCGTGGCGGTCATGCTGCTGGCGCTGGCGGGATGCGGCAGCTCGGGCGCCGGATCGCCGTCGCCGTCGAGGACGAGCGCCACGACCACGACGAGCGCCACCGCCACGCCGAGCGCCACGAGCACCACGGCCGCGGCAGCGGCTCCCACCACGACCTCCGCCACACCCACGGACCCCACAAGCACGACCATCGCGACCGCTACGACGGCCTCGACGGCCACGACCACCGGGGCGACGTCGGGGACGCCACCGTGCCGCGCGACCGACCTTGCGCTCTCGTTCGTGGGCCAGCAGGGCGGGATGGGGCATGGGGAGATCGGCTTCGCGCTGCGCAACACGAGCGCCACCAGCTGCCGGACCTACGGGTATCCCGGCGTGCTGTTCCTCGACGAGCAGGGTCGCGCGCTGCCCACGATCCCCCACCACACCACGCAGGACTTCTTCGGGAGCGGCCCGGCGGTGCCACTCATCATCGCGCCGGGTGCGAGCGCGAGCTTCCGCCTCGACGTCGGCCACGGCGTGGCTACCTCGGCCGGCTGCGCGACCGCCTACGCCCTGCAGGTGATCCCGCCCAACGACACCG
>JAFASQ010000021.1 GCA_019244395.1 Solirubrobacterales bacterium
CCCAGGGGAGTGAGTTAAGGGCTATGCGCACGGTCTCCAAAACCGTGAATCCGGGTTCGAATCCCGGCTCCCCTGCTTGACCTCCCACACCGTCTACCGCACCTTCAACACCAACCAGCGCCGGGAGTTCGTGCGGATAACGGAAGACGTGGCGGAGGCGGTGCGCGACGCCGGCATCGCCGAGGGCATGGCCTTGGTGTGCGCAATGCATATCACCGCGGCGGTCTGGATCAACGACGACGAACCCGGACTGCAGGCGGACGCCCTCGAGTGGCTCGACAAGGTCGCGCCGCCGAGCTGGCGTGAGCCGAGCAACGATGTCGCGCGCGAATTACTCCCCGACCCAGGCGACTACCGGCACCACCGCGGCGGCGAGGACAACGGCGATGCGCACCTGAAGAACCTGCTCGTGCACCACCAGGTGATCGTTCCGGTCACCGATGGCGAGCTGGATCTCGGGCCCTGGCAACAGATCTTCTACTGCGAGTTCGACGGGCGGCGGCCGAAGCGGCTCGTCATCAAGGTGCTCGGCGAGTAGCCATGGATTCCTCGCGCGTGTTCCTCGACGGCGCGCTCGAGGGGCGGGTGGCGATCGTCACCGGCGGCGGCACCAACCTCGGCAAAGCCGCCGCGGGCGAGCTAGCGCGCTGCGGTGCGGCAGTGGTGATAGCGGGCAGGCGCGCGGAGATCCTCGAGGCGGCTGCGAACGAGGTCGGGGAACGCTGCTCGTGGGTCACCGCCGACATCCGTGAGCGGGACGGCGCCGAGCGGATCGTGGCGACCGCGCTTGAGCGGCTCGGACGGGTCGATCTGGTGCTCAACAACGCGGGTGGGCAATACATGGTCCCCGCCGAAGGCCTCGCGACAAAAGGCTGGCAGGCTGTCCACCGGCTGAACGTCAACGGCACGCTGGCCATGTGCAAGGCGGCGTATCAGCTCGCCATGCGCGACGCCGGCGCTGGCACGATCGTCAACGTGTCCGTCTCGCCCCATCACGGCATGCCGGCGATGGCTCACACGGGCGCAGCACGCGCGGCGATCGAGGCGATCACGCGCGAGCTCGCCGCTTCCTACAGCGCCCACGGCATCGCGGCGATCGCAGTGGCCCTCGGCCGCTTCGATACCGAGTCCCTCCGCAAGTACCCGGCCGAGCTCTGGCGTACGGCGGCCGCGACCGTGCCGCTTCAGCGACTCGGGACGCTCGAGGAATACGGCTGGCTGATCGCCCTCCTCGCGACGCCGCTTGGAGCGGCGCTCTCCGGCTCGGTGGTCACGCTCGACGGTGCCCTCGATAACTGGTTCGGACCATGGCCGCCGCCGGGGCTCACCCGCGACGGCCAGGTGCCGACGGAAGCGCGGCGGCCGGTCGCCTGACGAGCATGCCCGGCTACCATCTGGCCACGCCCGCGGGCGAGGTGTTAACGGTTGCACGGGAGCCTTCCAAGCTCTAGGAACGGGTTCGACCCCCGTCGCCCGCTCTGAGGTTGGTCGTAGAATGAGGCGATCACGGGGAGTAGCGCAGTCTGGTAGCGCACCCGGCTGGGGGCCGGGCGGTCGCAGGTTCAAATCCTGTCTCCCCGATGGCACAAAGGCCCCGCTCAAGCGGGGTTTTTGTTTGGTCGATCGTCTTGCAAACGCTTACCGTATGTACCGTCCACGTACCGTTTACGCTCGTGGCCGGGCCGCGAATTCGAGTCGGGAGCAAAGAAGGGGGAGCACGGATGAAGACGCCTCGACAAGGCGGAGGTCGTTGGTTCGAGCCCAACATCGCCCACTTAGAAAAGCCCCGCTAGTCTAAGCTTTTCCGCCGGCCGTTGGCCACCGGCATGCTGGCCGCGGCGATCAGCCAGAGCGATCTGGAAGCCCACCTGGCCGAGCGCTGCCGCGGACAGGTCAGGGCTCGCGCTTGAGGCGTGCGAGTAGCCTCCGCTCCCCGGCCGTGCAGGGCGCCGCTTCGCGGCTCGCTTTGCTCGGCCCTGACGGGCCGCCCTTGACTGCCGGGTCGCTACGGCTGTATGGCGACTGGTGGTGCGCTGGAAGCGCACCACTCAGGAGAGGGCACCGGCGAGGTCACCCGCCGCCACCTGCACCTCTTGGGGCAGCGTGATCGTTATGTGGCCGTCGCGTTCGAGCAGCCAGCGAGCGTTGATGATCGTCACGCCGATGACTTGCCCTTCGCTGTCATAGCGGATGCCGTGGCCATCGGGGGTGAGATCCGCGTCGGCGGCCGCGGTCGTCTCCCCACGCGCGAGATAGAGCACGTCGCCGTCCGCGTCGTACTTCGCGCGGTCAAACACGAGTCCGTTGATCTTCACGTTCACGGCATCCATCCGGCGGGAGACCTTCCGTGTCCATAGCCGAGCGCGGTCACGACCCGCGCTGGCTGTGGTTCGAAGTCTACGACCACCATCAGCCAGGCACTGGGGCCGGCATACCGCTTGAAGAAGCGCTCGCGATGGGGACGCTCGTCGGGTTCGCGATGAGTCAGGCTCCGCGATCGCCGAGAGCACCGCGTCGAGGTGCGGCGACATCTCGGCATGGCCGACGTCCGGATCCAAGATGTGATCGTTCCACGTGTCAGCGAACAGGACGACCCGAATTCCATCCGGGGTTGCCGTCTCGGCGACGATCGGTCGCTCAATCACGCGAACGCCCGATCGACCGCGTCGGCCTCCTGCTCACTCGGCTGGTAATGGGCGTAGATCTGCGTCGTCTTCGAGTCCGCGTGGCCCATCCAATACTGCAGGGTTCTCATCGGCGTGCCGGCGGCGGCCATGCGCGTCCCGAACGTGTGGCGCAGCTCGTGAAACGTGATGCGGTGGACCCCGGCGCGATCGAGGGCCTGCTTGAACCGGCGCACAAGCTTCGAGCGGTCGAGCGGCTTGCCGCTCTCGGGGTGGCAGAACACGAGATCGCGATCG
>JAFASQ010000052.1 GCA_019244395.1 Solirubrobacterales bacterium
CTGGCACGGGGTCCGGGTTAGCAACCGGCGCCGCGACCGGGCCGGCCCGTCCGGGTTGGCGGGAGCCGGCTCGAGAAACGGACGATATCCGGCCGTTCTCGTGCAGGCTCTGCGCCGGCCAGGGCGGGGAATCGCGCCGCCACCGCCAACCCGCCACCTCCACCCCCGCGGGCGCCACCACCACCCCGAGACAGGCGCCAGCCGCATGGCGAGGTCCGCGGAGTCAGAGGCGACCGCGCTGCGCCGAGTAAGGCCGGCGACCGCGCGGTGCGCCGGGTAGGGCGCGGAACGCGGCGGCGCCGGGCGTCAGGGCCGACCGCGGCGCCGGGCGTCAGGGCCGACCGCCGGCGCCGTAGGTCAGGGCCGACCACCGGGATGAGTGCCACCCACGCGTTCATCCTCTCAGCCACCTCCGCTACGCCGACACCACGATCACCCGGCACTCCGCCGGTGACCCCCAGTCAGACGGCGGACGCCTAAGCGTCAACGTGACTTGTAGGCCACCACGACCGTCGCGTTCTCGATCGAGCCTGCCGTGTTGCCCGCCCACGTGCCGGCGACGGTCTCCGGTCCCGGACTGGTCACGATCTGGTACTCCGAGGTCAGCGAGCTGTAGAAGTTCGGGTTCTGGAATGTCTGGATCAGGACGTTCGGCGCGGTCGCCGTGTTGGCCACGAGGGCATCCCTGATCGACGCGCCGAGGATGAGGTCGTTCGGGTTCACCGTGGTGATCGATGCGGTCCAGTTGTCGACGCCGTTCTGGCTGTTCGTCGCCACCACGTCGACCGGGGTTGACGTTGCGACACCGAGGAACGACGCGGCCGCCATGTTTCCGTGATTCACGCTGCCCGAGAAGGTCGCGGTCAGCGTCGTCGCCGAGGGCAGCCCGTTCGGCGCGTTCGCCGATGCGATCCCGATCGAATAGTTGTACGGGCCCTTCACCTGTCCGTCCACAGTCCACGTGAGGCCACCGCCGGATAGCGACGACAGGGTCCGAGGCGTGGTGCTGGCCCAACTGACAAACGCGAACACTCGGGCCCCTGTGGACGCCGCCGCGGTGGTCGTCATCTTCATCGTCGTGCTGCCGGCGTTCTCGATGTGGGTACCGAGATTGTGGTCGAACGAGATCGAGGAGGTGCTCCCGGTGCCCGACAGCGCGAGCGACTGGGGGCTGTTCGGGGCGTTGTCGGTGATTGCCACGCTCGCACTGCGGCTACCGGTCGTGGTCGGTTTGAACGTGACGGAGATCGTGCAGTTGGCATTGACCGCCAGGCTCGCCGGACATGTGTTTGTCTGGGCGAAGTCCCCGCCGTTGGCCCCGGCGATCGCGATGCTGCTGATCGACAGCGGCGCCGTGCCCGTGTTGGTCACGGTCGCCGTCATCGGAGCGCTCTGCAGACCGATCAACTGCGAGCCGAAGGCCAGGCTCGATGGCGACAGGCCGACGGCCGGTGCCACGCCGGTGCCAGCGAGACTGAAGCTCTGCGGGCTGTTCGCGGCGTTGTCGTTCACCTGGACCGTGGCCGTGCGACTGCCGGTCGCCGCCGGCGAGAATGTGACCGAGATGCTGCATGTGGCGTTGATCGCGAGCGTGGCGGGGGCGGCCGGACAGTTGTCGCTTTCGGCGAAGTCGCCGGCGTTCGCGCCGGTCACAGCGATCCCCGAGAGGGACAGCGCGGCGGTACCCGAATTCGTCAGCGTCACCGATTGCGCGGAACTGGTGGTGCCCGTGAGCTGCGAGGCGAACGTGAGGCTTGACTTCGACAGCGTCACGGCCGGCGCCGGGGTGGCTCCGGTACCGCTGACGCTGAAGCTCTGCGGGCTGTTCGCCGCGTTGTCGGTGATCTGAACCGTGGCCGCGCGGCTACCTGCCGCCGCCGGCGAGAACGTGATCGAGACACTGCAGGTCGCGTTCGCCGCGAGCGTGGCGGGGGCGGCCGGACAGTTGTCGCTCTCGGCGAAGTCGCCTGGGTTGGCTCCGGTCACGGATATTCCGTTGATCGACAGCGGAGCCGCACCGGAGTTGGTCAGCGTGACCGTCTGGGCCGTGCTCGTGCTGCCGAGCAACTGGGAGCCGAAGGCCAGGCTCGTCGGTGACAGCGACACGCCGGGGGCCGTCCCTGTTCCTGACAGCGGCGCGCTCTGCGGGCTGTCGCCGGCGTTGTCGCTCACCTGCACGCTGGCCGTGCGTGAGCCGGCGGCCGCGGGGGCGAAAGTGACGCTGATGGTGCAGTTCGCGCCGGCCGCCAGGCTCGACGGGCACGTGTTGGTCTGGGCGAAGTCCCCGCTGTTGGCCCCGGCGATCGCGATGCTCCCGACCGACAGCGATGCGTTGCCCGTGTTGGTCAGCAGAATCGACCGCGCCGAACTCGTGTCGCCGACCTGTTGCGACCCGAACGCCACGCTCGTTGGAGACAGGGTGACGGCGGGAGCCTGCGCCACACCGCTGCCGGACAGCGACACGGTCTGGGGACTGTTGGCCGCGTTGTCGGCGACCTGGATGGCAGCCGTGCGACCGCCCGCCGCGGTCGGGGCGAACGTCGCCGAGATCGTGCAGCTGCCGTTGACAGCCAGCGTGGCCGGCGCGATCGGGCAGCTGTTGGCCTCGGCGAAGTCGCCGGCGTTCGCGCCCGTGACAGAAATGCTGGACACCGTCAGCGGCGCGGTGCCGGAATTTGTGAGAGTCACCGTCTGAGCGCCGCTGGTTGTGCCGACCAGCTGTGAGCCGAAGGTCAGCGATGATGGCGCCAGCGCAACGGTTGGCGCCGTGCCCGTGCCTGACAGCGACACGCTCTCGGGGCTGTCGCTGGCGTTGTCAGTCACCTGCAGGCTGGCAGCTCGGATCCCGGCGCCGGTCGGGGCAAAGCTCACACTGATCGTGCAGTTCGCGCCGTTGGCCAGGCTCGATGGGCAATTGTTCGTTTGGGAGAAGTCGCCGGCGTTGGTCCCCGTGAAGGAAATCGAGCTGATCGACAGCGCGGCGCTCCCGGTGTTGCTCAGGGTCACGGTCTGCGGGCCGCTGCTCGTTCCCGTTTGCTGGGCGCCGAACGAGAGGCTCTGGGGCGACAGCGTGACCTGTGGCGCGATCACGGGTGCGGTGAACCGATTGAGGATGTTCGAGGTTATACGTTGCCCGATGGCGCTCGCGACGTTGTGGACGCAGTCGCACCATCCGTCGTTGTAGCCGTCGTCGACGGCAAAGGCCCACTGGATGGTCCCCGCCGCGAACACCTGCGCCCCGCTGGGCGCGGTGTACAGGGTGGCGTCCGACCACGCCTGCACGCCGTTGTCGGAGGCCGGCACGTTAGAGTGTCCAACCTCGTCGAGTCCTGCCGGCTCCGAGGACGCGTAAGACGACAGACACGAGCAGTTCGCCGCGTTTTCGTCGAACTCGTAGCCGACCAGCCCCGGCAGCGCGTTCTGCCCCGGCCCGCTCGTGACCACACCCGTGGTGCCGTTGCCCGTGTAATTGACCAGGCCGGTCCCGTTGTAGATCCAGCTGCTGGCGTCGTGGATGAGGTACGGCTCCGAGGTGGCGACCCCGTTCTGCATCACGCCGAGGATTGCGTTCTCCGGTTTCGGGGTCGGCGTCAGATAACGCCACTCGTAGGTCGTCGACCCGGACAGCGCGCCCTTGTCATCGAACACCCTCCGGTCGGAGGCTCCGGAGAAGTCAGGCTGCATGACGACTCGCTGATAGATGTCGTTGGCGCTGAAGAACGCCATGTTCACGCCGGACGCGATACCGTTGACGACCGCGTTGCGCATATTGTCCGAGTAGTACTCGTCGTGTCCAACGTTCACCAGGACGCGATGGCCGCTCAGAACGCTGGGGTTGGCGTCGAGGTCGACGTCGGTCACGTAGTCGATGTTGTATCCCTGAGACTCCAACCAGCGGATCATCGGAAAATCCCAGATCATCAAGTTGCCGGCGCCGTCTACCGAGCCGTTGACCTCGTACGGCCGGTCAAATGAGACGGTGTACGCACGGCTGCCGTTTAGAACGGCCTGGCTCACGTCGTTCACCCGGCCGTAGAGGCTGATCCCGACATCGTTGTTGCCGGCTCCGCCCCAGTAGTTGTACGCCTGCCACGTGTTCACGTCCAGCGAGTAGGCGATCGGCGCATTGTCGCCGTCAGCGCGCACCACGAACGTCATGTAGTTCTGCAAGCCGTCGTCAAGCCGGGTCAACTTGACGAGGTAGGCGCCCGTCGTCCAGGCGCTCGGCACGTTCAGCGTGTAGCTCGGACTCCAATGGCACTCGGTCATGCCATAGGTCGCGTCACTCGAGTTCTGGTCCTGCGGACAGGCGGGCTGGACCACCCCGGCCAGTGGGCCGACATGCTGCATCAGTCGGCCGCCGCAAGAAGGCGAACAGGAAGTTCCGTCGGGATTGGTGCCGTTCGGGTACCACCCCATCCGATAAATGTCCAGGTTGTACTGCGCGGAAGCCGACGTGGAGACCATGAACTGGATCGTGCCGCCCTGGTTTACGCTGGTCAGCGACGCGTAGCCTTCGATCTCGTGATTCGTCGCGTGCGCGAAGTTGGTCAGCTGCCAGCTCGTCGTTCCCGGCTGCTGGTTCTCGACCACGATCGGATTACTCGTCGCGGCGCGGGCAGCAGGGGCGACTCGCAACGAGACGGACTCGACGGCGAGCAGGGTGGCAAGCAAGGCAAGGCCATAAAAGACCCACCGTCCGCCACGCCCAGACGGATTCGTGCTTGGGACCACGATCGCGCGACCGTACATCAGCCAGTCGCGATCGAAAAGCAGCAAGCCCCCCTCTTAAGGCTAATAGTTGCCGGCAGCGTTCAAAAACTCAACGCTCCGCGGTGGCGGTGTTCAGTAGAGCGCTTTGCCGCCCGCGCCGTGAGTCGCTGGGACGCGCGATTTGCCGACGCGGCAATGGGCGCAATCCGGCCACCCCCTGCGACGGACGGTCGAGCAAGGGGCGGCCGGAAGCTGGCGCGGGCTAGCCGATGTATGGGGCCATCGCGGCAAAGCAGGAGTAGCTCGGGTAGTCGTCTTGGATCGACCACTCCGCGATGCCGGCGATCGGTTGGGTGGAGAGGTACTGCGCCTTCGCACCGCAGTCGGACGGGTTGTTGTTGTCCGGCATACCGGGGTCGAGGCCAATGCCGTCGAGCAGCTTTGACGCCGGGATCCCGAGGCTGGTGAACGCCGCGATCGATCTCGCCACGGCGGCGCAGTTGTTGGCGCAGGTGGAGGTGTAGTCCATCAGGTTGATCTGGTCCACATACGGCGCCACCGGCGGGATGTACGCTGCCGCCCAGGTGGGATCGACATCCAGCGTGAGGAGCGGCGCCTTCCCGGCCTGCGTCGTCGTCGCCTTTAGCATCGCGTTGAACGTCTGCACGCAGGCGTTGAAATCGGAGGTTCCGATCCAGGGGCCCTCTTCAATGTCGAGCTCGACGCCGTCGTAGCCGTACTGCTGCATCTGGCCGATCGCCGCGGTGATGAACGCGGCCCGGTTCGTCGAGTTGCACGCCGTGCTCCAGGTCTCATCGTCGGAGCCGCCGATCGACAGGATCGCGGTGTCGCCGTGCTGGTGGGCGAGGGATACGAGCTGCTGCTGGTTGCTCGGGGTAACGCCGTGAATGTTGGTGTTCAGCCACGGCGCGCTCGCCATCGACGTATCCGAGAACATGATGATCTGGGTGAGCGCGTTCCACGGGATCCCGGACATTTGAGCGTTCTGCTCCCAGGCGGGCCACCAGCCGGCCGACTGCAGCTTGCCGCCCGAGGTGCTGGTCGTGGTGGTCGTAGTCGTGCTCGTGGTCGGCGTGCTGGTCGTGGTCGAGGTGGTCGTGGGCGTCGTGCTGGTCTCGGTCGACGTAGTCGAGCTGGTCTCGGTCGGCGTAGTCGACGTGCTCTCGGTCGTCGTAGTCGATGTGCTCTCGGTCGGCGTAGTCGAGGTAGTGCTCGTGTCGCTCGTGCTCGGCGTGGTGGAGGTCGGGGTCGTCGGCGTGGACGATGGGCTCGTGCCCGAGCCCGCGTCAGTTGCGCCGGCGACGTAAACGGACGCGCAGTCGGTATATGCGCCGGAGGTGGCGCTCGTCCACGTTGCCGGCAGCTCTGTCATATCCCCCTGCGAGGACGCGACCGTGTGGCAGCCGCCATAACGCTGCTGGTAGCCGATCTGCCCGCTTATCCCGAGAATCGCCAGCCAATACTCCTGTCCCGCGACAACCGGCACGTCGGTCAGGGTGACGGTGTTCCATGCGTCGGACGGCACCGTGCCGGTTCCGCTGCCCAGCAGCGCACCGGGTGCGCCGCCCGCGTCCGAGTACAGGCCGAGGACGACCCGGGTGGCGGCGTTGGTGGAGTCGGCGACGTAGAGGCTTTCGGTGGCCGATGTGCCGGTTGCCGATGCCTTGAACTGCCACGCGCGGGCGACGCCCGACGTGACCGCGGATGCGGTCGGTTCGATGCTCGTATCGCCGACCAGGACGGATGGGCTCGAGGCCGTGGCCGCGCCGGCAGTCTGGCCGACGAGCATCGCCATCGCGGTGCCGCCGATGCCCGCTCCGAGCAGTACGACGGTGAGGAGAGCACCTCGTAGGATCCTCATCGGCGACCTACCTGGATATTGCCGCTAGCCGCTACTACTGGACCCACGCACGGAGCCATCAGCGGGGGCCGGAAAAACCCTAGATGCCTCAAAACAGCTCCTTTCCAGTCGGAACCCCCATCTCGCCGAACCGTGGCGTGTTGACATCACATGATTGGCGCACCGGCCCGCTAACCCAGTCTTGGCAGGGATAAGCCCGGGCCCGCGGCACGGCCGACCCTGCCGCCGGCCAGGCTGCCAAACCTGCCGCCAAGCAAACATCGGAGATGCGTCGGGCCGGGTGGCGCTGGCGCACATGCAGGACGAAACCTAACGGATCAGCCGGGATGAGGAGCAGAACCGCCTCGTTGGTGCCCCAGCTGTCGCGCAAGGCACCGCCCCGGGGAGCCGTTATGTCGGAGGCATGATGCACGTCGCATCTATTCAGCTCTCGTCCATTGTCGCTGCCGTCCTAACGGCCCCGCTGTTCGCTGCCGGCTGCGTGGCCGCCGGGTTTGCGCTGTACCTTCTGCTGCTCTCGGTGGCGGCGCTGTTCTATCGCGGCCAGGTGCTGGGGCAGCCGCCGCGGGCCCGTCTCGACGTTCTGATTCCTGCCCACGACGAGTCCGCTCTGATCGCTCGCTGCGTCCGTTCACTGCGCGGGCAGGCGTACCCGAGCGAGCTCTACAGAGTCATCGTCGTGGCCGACAATTGCAGCGACGATACGGCGGCGCTCGCTTCCGACGCGGGGGCTGACGTGGTGATGACGCGGAACGAGCCGGAGTCCCGGGGCAAGGGCCATGCCCTGCGCTGGGCGATCGATCGGCTGCTCGCGGACGAAGTCGCAGCCGATGCGATCGTCGTCGTCGACGCGGACTCGTTGGCCGAGCCGGATTTCCTCGCGCGGCTGGTGCGCCCGTTTGAAGCCGGCGCTCGCGCGGTGCAGGGGGAGTCGCTGCTATATCCTGGCGACTCCAAGACGGCGGCCCTGCGCGTGTCCGCATTTCTTCTCGTCAACCGCGTGCGCCCGATGGGCCGTGCCGTCCTGGGGCTGCCGGCGACGCATCTGGCCGGGAACGGAATGCTGATCGCGCGCGAACTGCTTCTCGCCCGGCCTTGGGAGGCATTCACCAGCGCCGAGGACCTCGAATACAGCCTCAGGCTCCAGAGCGAGGGGGTGAGGATCGCCTTCGCTGGCGGCGCGGTTCTCATGTCCCCGGCCGCGCCCAACGCTCAGGCGGCCGCCGTCCAGCAGCTTCGGTGGGAAGGTGGCAAGGTCTACCTGGCTCGGACCGAGCTTCCCCGTTTGCTTCGTCGTGCGCTTCGCGAGCGTCGGCCGGGACTCCTGGGCGTCGCCTTCGATCTCGCCGTGCCGCCGCTCGGGTCACTGGCGGTGGTGGCCGCCGGAGGATCTGCGCTGAGCGTGTTGTTCAGCGCCCTTGGGTTGATGCCGGCTTGGGCCCTTTCGCCGTGGCTCGCCGCCATCGCATCGATCCCGCCGATAGTGGTGATCGGACTCAAAGCCGGGGACGCCCCGAAAGCCGGATACCTAGCGCTGTTACGGGCGCCGCTGTTCCTCCTGGCCAAGCCGGCGCGCATGTATCGCGTCCTTCGGTTCCGAGGTGATAGCTGGGTGCGCACCGATAGGGATTCGGTATCGGTACCGCACGCAGAGGACCTCGCTTGAAGATCCTGATCGTCTCGGCGCAGTTCCCGTATCCGCCTCGATCGGGGTTCGCCATGCGCGTCTACCAGCTGGCGCGGCAGCTCGCGCAGCGACATGACGTCACGATCCTCAGTTATGCGTGGGCGCACGAGCGAGAGGCGGTCGTCGCCCTCGGCGAGGAGATTTCGGTGCACGCGGTACAACGTGAGCCGATGTCGCTGCGAGCAAAACGGACAGCCCAGGCGCTATCCATGCTGTCGCTCCGGCCCTACTACTGCCGGGAGGTCTACTCAGCGGACATGCAGCGCGCGATCCGCGAGCTGTGCTCGGATAGCGCGTTCGACATCGTCCAGCTCGAGTCGAGCTTCCTCTGCGCGTTCGAGTTCCCACCGGGAACGAACCTCGTCATCGACGAGCACAACGTCGAGTCCGAGGTGTTTCGCCGGATGTGCGAGGGAGAGAAGGCGCCGCATCGGCGGCTGTTCAACCGAGTTGAATATGCCCGCTTCCGTCGGTTCGAACAATCGTGGTGGAACCAGGCCGGTGGGTGCGTCGTCACCTCCGACAGAGAGCTTCCAGTCATCACGGCGAGGGCCCCGCAAACCCCGGTCGTGGTGGTGCCCAACGGGGTGGATTTGCGCTACTTCCAGCCCTGTGACGTGCCGGTCGAGCCAGACACCGTGGTGTTCAACGGGATCCTGACCTACCGCCCTAATGTCGACGCCGCGTCGTATCTCGTTGATGAAATCTGGCCGCTCGTCCGGCGGCAGCGTCCGGGCGCCCGCTTGACGATCGTCGGACGGGCACCTGCGGAGGAGGCCGAGCGTCTGCGCCGGCCCGGCGTCGAGGTTACTGGCGAGGTACCGGATATCCGTCCTTTCCTCTCCAAGGCGGCAGTCGTCGCTGCGCCGGTCAGGATCGGCGGCGGGACGCGGTTGAAAATCGTCGAGGGTCTTGCGATGGGCAAGGCGATGGTCTCGACCTCCCTCGGCTGCGAGGGGATTCCGGTGCGTGACCGTGCGCACCTGATGATCGCGAACGAGCCAGAGGCGTTCGCGGCGAGAATCATCGAGCTGTTCGATCACCCTCGGCTGGGCGCTGAGCTCGGCCACGCTGGACGCTGCCTGGTCGAGCGCGAATATTCCTGGGAGCTGGCGAGCGGGCGGCTCGAACCTCTCTATAGGCACGTCGCGGAGCGAGCATCGTCAACCGCCGACGGCTCGCGTCACTGGCCAGCGCCCGTCGACTTCGTGGGAAGCGACGCATAAGCACCAGAAGGCGATGACACCGTCGATCTCGCGATTTCGATTCCTGATCGGCGGCGTCGTCTTCGTGGTCATCATCGCCGCGGCGCTGATCGTCCGCGGAGACGGCGGGGCAGCGGGCGCTCCGGTGCAGCCCGGGCTGCACGTGGTCGGGAACCGCATCCTCGACAAATCCGACCGGGTCGTGTCTTTGCAGGGGATCGACCGGTCCGGAACCGAGTATGCCTGTATCCAGGGCTGGGGGATCTTCGATGGTCCGGCAACGGCGCAGTCGGTACGAGCCATCGCGAGCTGGCACGTCAACATCGTGCGGGTGCCGATCAACGAGGATTGCTGGCTCGGCATCAACGGGGTCAAGCCGCAGTACGCGAGTGCCAGCTACCGCACGGCGATCGTCAATTACGTCAACCTCCTGCACCGGTACGGCATGTACGCCGAGGTTTCGCTGATCTGGGCCGCCCCCGGCGCGAACCGCGCGACGTATCAGCCCGGCGGTCCCGACGCCGACCACGCGCCCGCCGTGTGGTCGAGCATGGCAGCCACCTTCAAGAACGATCCCAACGTTATCCTCGCCCCTTGGGGTGAAACCGTCGTCGACGCGAATTGCTTCTTATACGGGGGCGTGTGCGAGGCGACATATGGGACGCGCAACATTCCCTATCGCATCTCGGGGATGGAGCAGGCCGTCACCGTCATGCGCGCCGCCGGCTACAAGGGCATCATCTCGATTCCGGGAGTCAGCTATGCCAACGACCTCTCGCACTGGCTCTCGCGCGAGCCCAAGGACCCGAGGCATCAGCTGATCGCCGAGGCTCACGTATACGGGAAGAACGTCTGCGATACGGTGCGCTGCTTCCAGGCGACGTTCGCTCCCGTCGCCCGACGGGTCCCACTCCTGTTCGCCGAGGTGGGTGAGTCCTATGACGGCTCGGATTGCGGCACGAGCCATATCGCGATGATCATGGGCTGGGCCGACGCCCACAAGGTGGGCTACGAAGCCTGGACCTGGGATACCTGGGGGAACTGCAGCGCGCTGATCGCCAGCTACGGCGGCGCTCCGCGCGGCGCGTACGGCACATGGGTCCAGGA
>JAFASQ010000060.1 GCA_019244395.1 Solirubrobacterales bacterium
CGCGCAAGGAACTTCGAGTAGTAGAAGAGGGCGTACAGAGCCACCGCGGCCATCGGCCAGTCCGCGAGCAGGAATGGACGTCGCAAGCGCAACCGGATTGCCGCGTACGCAAACGAGACGAGCAGCGCTGCGAGCGGAGCCAGCGCAATGAAGTCAAACCTCGCCTGCGGGACTCCGGACGGGGTGGGCGGAATCGCCACGTCGAAGTGGCCGGCGACGAGCGCGACGGTCACGTAGACGACATCGCCCAAGGCGCCTCGGCTCGCCATATAAATCGCCAACACGCACGTACAAGCGACGGCGGAGACAACCAGCCAGATCGTGCGTCGAAAGGTCTGCCCCAACCGCGCGCCCGGCGGTCGCCAGTACCACTCGTATGCAGCCACGACGATGGTCACGATCAGCACCGACGGCGCCATCTCGGGAGTGACGATCGCCTGGACAACAGCGACAAGCCCGAGGGCGATCGCACGCACCCGCGTATGCCGCTTCAGCAACGCCGCGAGGAGCAGCAGGACCAACGGCCAGAGAAGGAAACGAGGATCACCCGCCCCGAGCCAGGTCCCCAGAAAGATCAACGCCGCCATCAGGAGCACGGGCCAGTTTCGTCCTACGAGGTAGGCAAGCAACCAATAGGTTGTGACGATCGCGAGCGGATAGCAGATGACCGCAAAGCCCGCGATCGCGCCCCAGTAGCTGTCACCGAAAACTCCCCAGCCGACGGCAATCGGAGCCACGTCGCCGAGCAGTCCGTGCGTAAGTACGACGTCTCGCCAGGGCAACCAGCCGTGTCCGACCAGCATCGTCTCGGTCGCCGACTGCCCTTCTTCGAACAACCCGATCTGCCCCAGGTCCCCTGGTAGATGTGCCATGAGCGCGAACACGGC
Source organism: Solirubrobacterales bacterium (assembly GCA_019244395.1). GTDB lineage: Bacteria > Actinomycetota > Thermoleophilia > Solirubrobacterales > Solirubrobacteraceae > Palsa-465. Next base: position 888 of record JAFASQ010000060.1, read on the forward strand.
GACCGGAGCGGCGATCAGCAGAACTGCACGCCGTTCGATCGCGGCGGTCGCGGCGGAGCCAGCACCGCGCAGGGAGACGAGAATCCAGCTGAACAGCGCGGCAGCAAGCGGTACCCCGAGCCACGCCGGGAACCACGGGTAATGGTGGACCGAATGGCTTGAAAGGACCTGCACCTCCGTGTGTGCCGAGACGAGCGACAGTCCGGCCACGGTCAGCGGTGTGCCCAGCGCATTGACTGTGGCAAGCGAAACTTCCCAGCTCGGCCGCGCGGACATGACCGAACGTAGCGCCAGCGACCCCAAGCCGACCAGTAGCGAATAACCGACCGCTACGAGCGCAACGCTCAGCCACACACGGGTCGATGCGATGCCAACCTCGAGCCCGAGGACGGCTCCGACGAGGACGACGCGAGCCGCCGTGGCGACGCGATCGTAGGTCGGGAGGGAGGACTCAGGGTCGAGCAGCGGATCCGCCTCTACCGAGCTTGACAAGGGGCGAAGCGGTCCACGTGACGGCGGGGTCGCCAGCCCCACGCGAGGCCCGATCCGCGTCAGTCCGAAGAAGATCAACAGCGCCGCGATCGGGAACAGCCCGACCACCAGCATGTACGCGTACCAGTAGTTGTACGGGTTGAAGTCGGAAAAGATCGGATAGCCGATCACATCCCCCTTCGCGCGCAACGGCGCCCAGAGCGCCACAATCGCGGCCCCAGTCAGGGCGCCTGACGCGAGTAAGGCGATCGCGAGCCGGATAGCCCCGCTGCGCCGGAGAGCGAAGGAGCTGGGCCGGCGGATTGCGTCCGGCCCGTGCTGCTGCCGCCGGACCGTCTCCTGGTCGGTTGTGGTCATCCCCGCCGCATTGTGGCTAACATGCTGCCCGGACGCGCCTCCGCGATCGTCCGATGCTCATCACGCGCACTCCCCTGAGGATATCGATCGGCGGCGGCGGCACCGACCTGCCGTCCTTCTACCGACGCCGCGGCGGGTTCGTGATCGCGGCCGCGATCAACAGGTACATGTTCATCGCGCTCAACCGGACGTTCACCGACGATTACCTGCTCAAATACTCCGAGCTCGAGCGGGTTGGATCGGTCAACGAGATCCAGCATCGGATCATCCGCGAAGTTTTGCGTCGCCACGAGATCGAGCCCGGCGTCGAGCTGGTGTCGCTGGCCGACATCCCGTCCGGCACGGGGCTTGGGTCGTCGGGCGCGTTCACCGTCGGCCTGCTCCGAGCGGTCTATGCCCACAAGCGCGCCCATGTCACCGCCTACGCGTTGGCCGAGGAGGCCGCGCACATCGAGATCGACGTGCTCGGCGAGCCGATCGGCAAACAGGATCAATACATCGCGGCCTTCGGAGGTCTGGCCTGCTTCGAATTCCATCCAGACGATCAGGTGACAGTCACGCCGTTGATGATCTCGCAGGACACGCTCCGGGAGCTTGAGGAGCGCCTCTTGCTGTTCTTCACCGGTTACGCCCGGCCCGCGAGCGCGATCCTGGACGACCAGCGCTCACGGACCGACCGTGGCGACGCCGAGATGCTGAACAACCTCGAGCGCACCAAGGAGTTGGGCCTGAGGATCCGCGAGGCCCTCGAGGCGGGCGAGCCGGCGGGCTTCGGCAGGCTGATGCACGAGCACTGGGCGGCGAAACGCCGACGCTCGAAGGGCATGTCCAACGGGGTGATCGACGCCTGGTACGAGAAAGGCCTTGCCAGCGGCGCGATCGGCGGCAAGCTCGTCGGCGCCGGCACCGGCGGGTTCCTCATGTTCTATGCGGAGAACCCGTCTTCGGTCCGGGAGGCGATGGTCTCCGAGGGACTTCCGGAGACCCGGTTCTCGTTCGATCTGGACGGCACCACCGTTCTCGTGCGCGATTGAGCCGGCAATGCGTGATCCTCGCGGGCGGGCGCGCCCTGCGCCTGCGTCCGCTCACCGAGAGCGTTCCCAAGGTGCTCGTGCCCGTCGCCGGACGGCCGTTCGCCGACCATCAGCTCACATGGCTCGCCTCCCAGGGGATCACGGACGTTGTGTTCGCCGTCGGCTACCTCGGCGGCGCCGTCCGTGAGTTCGTCGGGGCCGGCGAGAGCTGGGGAATACGCGTCCGCTACAGCGACGAGGGGAACGAACTCCGCGGGACCGGCGGGGCGCTGCGCCTCGCGTACGACGACGGTCTGCTCCAACCGGATTTCGGGGTACTTTACGGCGACTCTTACCTGATGGCACCGCTCGGTGCGGCGTGGGCAGAGTTCGCCGCGACCGTGCCGGCGGTCCTGATGACCGTCTACCGTAACGAGGGCCGATGGGACGACTCAAACGCGCAACTTTCGGGCGGCTTCGTCGTCCGTTATGAGAAAGGCATCGTTGACCCGGAGGGAGCCGGAATGCACCACATCGACTACGGGTTCTCGATCATCGACCGTGACCAGGTGATGCCGCGCATTGAGCAGGGAGCGGTGGTGGACCTGGCCGAGGTCTACCGGGCCCTCAGCGCCGAGCGCCGCGTGCGCGCGTTCGAGGTCTGGGACCGGTTCTATGAGATCGGTTCGCCGACGGGCCTGGCGGAGTTGGAAGGGCTGCTTGAGGGGACGGGTCGGGCGTGAGCCAGGTCGCCGTTCAACGGACTGAGGAGCCTGAGCTCCAACTCCTGATCCCCGATGCCGACGTGGACGATCCCGAGCTGTCGATCGTGATCCCCGCGCTGAACGAGGAGCTGACGATTACCGAGTTCGTGCGCTGGTGTCGCGAGGGCATCGAGGCAGCAGGCGTGAGGGGCGAGATCCTGATCGTTGATTCCTCCGGCGACTCAACCGCGACGCTGGCCCGGGACGCCGGGGCGCGCGTTCTGCGGGTACCCAAGCGCGGGCTGGGCCGCGCTTACATGGATGCGATCCCGTACATCCGCGGACGCTGGGTGCTGATGGGCGATGCCGACTGCACCTACGACTTCCGCCAACTCGCCCCGTTCGTGGAGCGGTTCCGAGAGGGCTACGAGTACGTGATGGGATCGCGCTGGCTCGGATCGATCGAGGAGGGGGCGATGCCATGGCTGCATCAGAAGCTGGGAACCCCCGTCACCACGTGGATCCTCAATCGTCTTTACTCGAGCCGCTTCACCGACATTCACTGCGGGATGCGGGGAATCACCTTTGATGCGTTGGTCCGGATGGGCCTGCAGTCAGAGTCGTGGGAGTACGCGTCCGAGATGGTGCTGAAGTCCGTACACATGGACCTGCGCACGGCCGAGGTTCCGGTGACGTTCCTGAAGGACCGTGAGGGTCGGCTCAGCCATCACAAGCGGGCGGGCTGGTTCTCTCCGTGGCAGGCGGCCTGGATCAACCTCAGAGCGATGTTCGTGTACGGCGCGGATTTCTTCGTGCTCAAGCCGGGAATCGTCTTTTGCTCACTTGGATTGATCCTGACGCTGCTTCCTAGCTTTGGCGACCTGACGCTTGGCACCGTGACGTTGTCGCTGAACTGGCAGTTCCTCGGCTTGGCGGTATTCGTGGTCGGGCTGCAGGCCTTCTTCCTCGCCTGCATCGCCCAGGTGTTGTTCGATTACACCGGGCGCAAGCGGGAGCGCTGGCTGCGGCTATTCCCATACACCCGCACCGTGCTCGCCGCGGTGGGGCTCGTGCTGCTCGGGATGGGACTCGGCGTTCCACTCGTGGTTGCTTACGTCAACAATGACTACGCGCTGACTTCAGCCAACCTGCCCCAGGACCACCTCGCCGTGACCGGCCTGGCGGCGGCGATCGCCGGCGCGCAGCTGTTCGTGTTCACGCTGCTGCTACACGGCGCCGTGCTCGCCACCGCGAAATCTCGTTCTCGCTGATGAGCGCAATGACCAGCCCGGACCGGGTGTCGGCATATGGCCAGCACCGCCGGCCGACCATGGTCGACCGGTTCGGCGTGTGGCTCGGCACACTCATAGTGCGCCGGAACGCTCGATTCGACGGTGCGCGGTTCGCTGATTTCGGGTGCGGCTTCCACGCACGCTTCGCGCGGACCCAGCTGGCCACCTGCCGCTCGGCGCTGCTCGTCGACGTGGCGCTGTCGGACGAGGTCAAGCACCATCCGAAGGTCACCGCAATCGAGGGCTCGCTACCAGATGTGTTGCCCGGTGTCGAAGGCCAATCGCTCGACGTGGTCCTCTGCCTGTCCGTCCTCGAGCATCTGTACGAGCCCCAGGAGGCACTGAACCACTTCCATCGGATGCTCGCTCCCGGCGGGTTAGCGATTCTCAACGTTCCATCGTGGCGCGGAAAGTGGTTCCTGGAGTTGTCCGCGTTCGGGCTGGGGACCAGTCCGGCCGAGGAGATGGACGACCACAAGGCCTACTACGACCCACGCGACCTGTGGCCGATGCTGGTTCGTGCGGGATTCCGGCCCAGCCGGATTCGCTGCCACCGCCACAAGTTCGGTCTCAATACCTCGGCTGTCTGTCGGCGCGACGACACGGACGATGCGGCTTGAGCTTCGCTGATACTTACCTGAGCGAAACGCGCGAGCTGGTCGAGGCGCTCGACCGAGACGCGGTTGAGCGTCTCGCGGCCGGCCTGGGCCGGGTGCGTGATCGCGGCGGCCGGCTCTTCATTCTCGGTGTGGGGGGGTCGGCGGCCCACGCGAGCCATGCCGTTAACGACTTCCGCAAGCTGTGTGGGTTCGAGGCCTACTGTCCGACGGACAACGTCTCAGAGCTGACCGCTCGCACCAACGATGACGGCTTCGACCAGACGTTCTCCGCGTGGCTGCTTGGCTCCCGACTCGCCTCGCGGGATGCGGTGCTTGTCTACTCCGTCGGCGGCGGGAACGTGGAGCGCATGGTTTCCACGAACATCGTCCGGGCGCTCGACGTCGCGGCCGAGGCGGGCGCCTCGGTGTTCGGGGTCGTGGGACGCGATGGAGGGCACACCGCCCACATGGCGGAAGCATGCGTGATCATCCCGCCTCTGTTCGCCGAACGGATCACTCCGCACACTGAGGGCCTGTGTGCGGTGATCTGGCACCTCCTGGTCAGCCATCCGTCATTGCAGTCAACGAAGACCCGATGGGAATCGCTCGCCTCGGAGGACTTGAAGCCATGATGTTGGGCCGGGAGCGCGTGATGATTGTCGGCGGCGCCGGCTTCATCGGCTCGCACTTCATCGACGCGTTGCTCGCCGACCAAGGCACCAGGGGCGTCACTCTTTATGACAACTTCTCTTCCGGGAGCGAGTGGCATTATTCCGAGCACTTGGGCGACGATCGGCTTAGGGTCCTCAGAGCCGACGCCAACGACATCGATGAGCTGTCCGCGGCGATGGACGGTCACGACCTGGTCATACATCTCGCCTCGAACCCCGACATCGCCGCGGCGATGACCAATCCGGCGGTGGACTTCGACGACGGCACGATGATCACCCATCACGTGGTGGAGGCGATGCGTCGGACCGGCGTGCCTCGGATCGTGTACGCCTCGGGGAGTGGGGTGTACGGCGACCTGGGCGAGACAGAAGCCGACGAGGACTACGGCCCGCTTGTCCCTGTCTCGACTTACGGCGCGAGTAAGCTCGCCGGCGAGGCACTGATCAGCGCCTACGCTCATATGTTCGACTTGCGGGGGTTCGCGTTTCGGTTCGGCAACGTGGTCGGCCGGCGCCAGACGCATGGTGTGGGCTTCGATTTCGTCAGACGGCTCCGAGATGATCCGACCCATCTCACCGTCATGGGAGACGGCACCCAGTCGAAGTCCTACATCCTCGTAACCGACGTCGTCGCCGCCGTGCTGTCTGCGCTCGACGCGCCCTTGCAGCAGCCCTACTCGTGCTTCAACGTCGCCACCGGCGACTACATCACGGTACGCGAAATCGTCTCGGTGGCGCTCGAGGTCCTGAAACTAGATCCGACGGAAACGCTGGTCGAGTACGGGAGCGATCCGCGCGGCTGGAAGGGCGACGTCCCCGTGGTGCGGTTGAATACCGAGCGCATCCGGTCCCTCGGCTGGAGACCATCGGTAGGCTCGGCGGGAGCTCTGTCGCAGTCGATGCGGGCGATGCTGGCCGATCTGACGGTGGGTCAACGGTGAGCCGGCCGGCTGCGTTCCTCGACCGCGACGGCGTGCTCAACCGGCCGATCATCCGTTCGGGTCGGCCGTACCCGCCAGAGAGTGTCGCGGAGCTGAGCGTCCTCCCGGGTGTGGTGGACGCGTGTCGCGAAATGTGCGCCGCCGGCCTTACACTGGTGTGCGTCACCAACCAGCCGGACATCGCCCGCGGGACACAGGATCGCGCTACCGTTAGCGCGATCAACGACCGTCTGCGGGAGCTGCTCGCGCTACACGAGGTGGTGATCTGTCCACACGATGACGAGGATGGCTGCTTGTGTCGCAAACCGCTGCCGGGCATGATCCTCGATGCGGCGAGGCGCCACGATCTCGATGTCTCGCACAGCGTCACCGTCGGCGATCGATGGCGCGACGTCGAGGCGGGTCGTGCGGCCGGAACTTGGACAGTGTTCATTGACCGGGGCTACGACGAGCGACCACCGGTCCACCCGGACTTGACCGTCAAAGAACTCGAGGAGGCCATTCCATGGATCATCGACAAGGCGCACTCGCTGAGCTGACGGCGGAGCGGCGCGTCTCGGCCTCGACCCTGCGCGTCAAAGTGTTCGCGGACGGGGCCGATCTGGACGGGATCCGCCGGCTTGCCGCCGATCCTCTGATCCAAGGCTTCACGACCAACCCAACCCTGATGCGGAAAGTCGGTATCTCCGACTACGTTCGATTCGCACACGACGTGCTGGCGGCCGTGCCCGCTCAGCCGGTGTCGTTCGAGGTCTTTTCTGACGACCCGCGCGAGATGGAGCGCCAGGCTCGCCTGATCGCCTCCTGGGGCGACAACGTATACGTGAAGATCCCGGTCAGCGATACGGAAGGGACGTCGACCGGGGATCTGCTGCGGCGGCTCAGCGTCACCGGGGTACAGGTCAACGTCACCGGAATCACGACCCTCAGACAAGTCGAGCACGTCGTCGGCTGCCTGGAGCGAGACGCGTCCGCGATCGTGTCCGTGTTCGCCGGCAGGATCGCCGACACGGGCGTGGATCCGATTCCGATCATGTCCGAGGCGCTCGACCTCCTGGCCGTGGTGCCGCGCGCAGAGCTCCTGTGGGCCAGCCCACGAGAGGTCCTCAACCTCGTTCAGGCCGACCAGATCGGGTGTCACATCATCACCGTCACGCATGACCTCTTGAAGAAGGTGCACCTGCTCGGGTATGACCTGACCGCGATGTCACTGGACACGGTGCGAATGTTTCACGAGGACGCGCGCGCCGCGGGCTACGCGCTCTAGTAGGCGTGTTTGGCCGGACGTGAGATCGAAACCGACATACGGACGGGGGTTAAGCTTCGCCGCGTGTTCGCTATTCGAGCCTCTGTGCATCGCGAGCTCATGCGTGATCGGCAGCGAGACTGACGGTGACGACAACACCGCGTTCGCCGCTCCCCCTCCCGCCGCTCGATCTCGTGCATAGGGCGGGACATATGGGCGATGAGGATCCCTATCGCGCATAACTGCGCCTTGGCCACGAGCTACGAGCGCACATGGAGGCGATTCTGCCGCCGAGCTGGCGCTGGCCCGGCCAACGCATCCTTGACTTCGGCTGCGGGACCGGCAAGGTGCTCTGCCATTTCGCCGATGAGGCGAACGAGGCGGAATGCTGGAGATGCGACATCGACCGTCCGAGCATCGAGTGGGTTCAGCGCAACATGTGCCCACCGTTCCGAGCTTTGGAGTGTCGCGAAGGCGCCAGCCTTCCGCGGCCGAGGGCTATTTCGACCTCATCTTTGCATGGAGTGTGTACACGCACATCACGGATCGTTGGGCCGAATGGCTGCTTGAGCACCATCGCGTTCTGGCTGACGACGGCCTGCTGTTCGCGTCATTTATCGGTGAGGGGA
>JAFASQ010000180.1 GCA_019244395.1 Solirubrobacterales bacterium
AGCCCCGGGACCGGATCCCGGGCTGCCGCCGTCACCTGGACCCGCGCCGGCACCCGGACCTGGACCCGGCCCGACACCCGGACCTGGCTCCCCGCCGGCACCCGGACCGGGGCCGGGGCCGGAACCTGGCCCTTCGGCCGCCGGGACGACCAGTCCGCAGGAGCCGGCATCGGCATCCTCCAATCCCCCGCCGAGCATCCCGGGCGCCTCAGGTCCGACCCCGGCGGGTCCGACGCCCAACCACGCGGGCGTCCACCCCACCGTCCACGTCTTCCGGTCGCCGCGGCGCAGCGGACTCGCGCTGCTGGCGAGCCTCCCTGCCCTTCCGGTGAGCACTCCGACGCAACGGGCGGCACCCGCGACTGCGCCATCGCCCGTGCCGCATGATCAGACGGTCGTTCGATCGGGGATGACGGTCGATCGGTCCGCGATGGCGGTCAATGCGTCCGGAATCACGGTCAATCGGTCCGGGGTGACGGCCGGTCGGCCGGGGATGAGGGCGATGACACACCGGCTGTCGGCGCCGCCACGCGGTGACATCAGCGCGTCATCTCGTCGACATCCCATCGTGACGATCACCGCCGCGGCGTTCGCGCCCGGAGCGAACGGCGCAGGTGCGCCGCTCCTCACGCTGATGCTCGCCGCGGCGGGCAGCCTGTCGCTCGCCGCGATCGCCCGCCGAGGTTCATTGAGACATGGGTAGCGTTGAAGCATCGACGGAAGAGGCGTATCGTCTACTTTTGCCGAGCAATATGCAGAAAGAGGTAGGGCCGTTGCACACTGGACCACGAGGTCTATGGCACCGGTACCGGGGGCACGATGGTTCTTGGGCCGCTAGCACACTCGCCCGTTTCGGGGGAGCGCTGATGCTTGCGCTGCTACTGCTGAGCGGATTCGCCTCCGGCGCAGCGAGCGCAAGCACCCACGGCTCCTCGGGCGATCCGTCGCCGCAGAAGGCACCTCCGGTCCCCTCATCGGGCACGCCGGCACCCGACCCCACGCCGCAGGCGGCGGCGAAGTCCCAGCCGTCGTCCTCGACGTCGCGCCCCACGGAGTCCGCGCCGCCCCCCGTTGTCCCGCGAGGCGTCCCCACCGTCGGTACGCCGGAGAACCCCGGCGTCGTTCACACGACGACGCCGCCACGGCCGAGCTCCGGATCGGGCCGTGTCGCAACCGTGCCGCGTCGAATCGGCGCGACGGCGCCGGCACCGCACCGGCCCGCCACGGTTTCCCATGCGCCACCGCGGCCTCGACACGCCCGGCCGGCACACGCGACGAAGCCGCAACATATCTCGCCGTCGTTCCCGCTTGCGTCGCTGACTAGCGACCTATTCCGGCTTCCGCGCGCCGCGCTGCACGCCGGCGAGACCGACCATCGGGACGGCGTCCTCCTGTTGCTCAGCGCGCTGGCCATGGGTGTGGTCGCGGTGTCGAGCTTCACGCTGCTGCGGAGGTTGAAGCGGCTCGAGGAGCAGACGTGATGAAGCGCCTCGGGTTCGCGGCGGCGGTTGTCGTCGCGGTGGTGGCGGTGGCGCCGGCGGTGGCGTGGGCGGGCGCTGTTCCGATCTGTAACGGTCAGAGCTGCGACAGTGGCTGGTACACGTCGTCTGTCACCGTCACTTGGGACCTGAACGGCGGAAGCAACGCAGGTGGCTGCGCGCCGCAGGCGTACAACCAGGACACCAACCAATCGAGCCTCCAGGGCTCGACGAACTTGCCGCCTTGGACGTACTGCGTCACGAACGTGCCGGGCGGGTCCGACACGCGCTACTTCTTCATCAGACTAGAGACCTCCTCCCCCACCGCCACCGTTGCCCCCTCCCGCCCCCCGGACTCCGGCGGCTGGTACAACCACCCCGTCGCCGGCACCGTGAGCGCGAACTCGTTCTCGGGCATCGCGTCATGCACGTCGCCGACGTACTCCGGGCCGAGCAGTGGCGCGGCCGCGCTCTCGGTGACGTGTTCCGACTACGCCGGCAAGCGGGTCACGGCCGCGAGCGCCCCATTCGCGTTCGACGTCACGCCACCGTCGCTGAGTGCCGCCGCGTATCCGGGCGACCAGAGCGTGGCGCTGAGCTGGCAGACCGGCGGCGACATTGCCCCGACCGCAGCCATCAGGGTCACGCGCCGCCGGGCTGGCGCCCACGATGCGACCGCCACCGTCTATCGCGGTAGCGATGGCGGCTACGTCGATAACCATGTCCGCAACGGCGTTCGCTACACCTACACGATCACCGCTTGGGATCAGGCAGGCAACGCGTCCTCCAGGACGGTGGAGGTCACTCCGGGCCCGCGGCTGCTCGGGCCCGCCGGCGGCGCTCGCGTCAACGCCCCACCGATGCTGAGCTGGACTCCGGTGCGGGGCGCGACGTACTACAACGTGCAGCTCTACCGACACGGCAAGGTGCTGAGTCTGTGGCCCAAGCACGCCAGCCTCCAGCTTCGCCGTGAGTGGAAGTTCGACGGCCGCCGCTACCACCTCAAGCCGGGCCGCTATCGGTGGTACGTGTGGCCGGGCTTCGGGCGGCGCAGCGCTGGTCGCTACGGTGGCGTGATCGGCCAGGGCATGTTCATCGTCGTGCGCTGATCAGGCGGAGCGCTCGATCTCGCCCAGGTGGGCGATGTTCTCGAGGTCGCTCTCGTCACGGCTCGCATCGCCCCCGAACCAGGCGTCGAGGATCTCCTCGAGCTCGGCCTGGGAGGTGGCGCGCAGGCTGAGCGCAAGCACGTTGGCGTCATTCCAGCGCCGCGCTCCCTGCGCGGTCTGGGCGTCGCCGCACAGCGCAGCACGGACGCCGGGAACCTTGTTGGCCGCGATCGAGGCGCCCGTCCCCGTCCAGCACGCCACGATCGCCTGCTCGGCCCGGCCGTCGGCCACATCGCGGGCGGCAGTCTCGCTCGCCCAGGCCCAGTCGGGACGTTCCGCGTCGGAGTAGGCGCCGTGCAGGACGGGCTCGTGACCGCGGCGTCGAAGCTCCTCGGGGAGCGCCTCGGCGACGCCGGTCAGCTCATCGGCGGCCAGCGCGATCCGCATCGGCGGCGGTCAGACCGCCGCGATCGCCGGCTCGCGCTCGGCGACCGGCTCGCCGTCGGCGGCGGCCGTCGTCTCGTCGGCGCCGTCTTCATCAATGCAGTCGACGGCCAGCCACTGGATGCCGTATGCGCGCATGTCCTCGATCAGCGGCACGAGCGCGCGGCCCTTGTCGGTCAGGGCGTACTCGACTCGCGGAGGCACCTCGGGGAACGTCTGCCGCTCCACGATTCCCTCCTCCTCCAGGGCGCGGAGGCGAAGGGACAGCGTTCGCGGGCTGATGCCGTGCAGCGAGCGCTCGAGTTCACAGAAGCGCGACCGGCCCTCGGCCAGATCGCGGATCACCAACAGGGTCCACTTCCCGCAGACGATCTCGGCCGTGCGGCACACCGGACACGTGTCGTTGGAAGACATCGAATGCCTATTCTAGCGCAATGCTTCACGAACTGAAGTAAGCGGCTGCCGCCCCGCCGGGGGGCGGCAGCCAAACCGCTTACTTCACCGTATAGCTGTAGGCGATCGCGGCCACATCGTTCCCGTCCAGAGCAAGGAAGCCCTGGAAGCCGAGCTCGGTCGTGTCGTCGATATACAGGGTGCCGGAAACGTGCGTGCCCGACGGCCCTGCGGGGGTGATCGTCACCGGAAGCGTGCCCGTCTGACCTGGACCGACGATTACCGGCGAGAACCCGGTCAGCTGGGACGGATCGGTGCTGGCCAGCCACAGGTCGCCGGTTTGCGAGCTGACTGACGCGTCGAACGGCGCGGTCGCGACGCTCATGGTCGTGTGGACGGGCTCAGGCGGCGCTCCCGTCGCTCCGAATGGTCCGACCACCGTCGGCGCCATCACCCACAACCCCTGCGCCAGCGGATTGGCGCTGAACGTGGTGCTGACCGTGCTCCCGACGTTCGAAGCCACATCGGGATCGCCGAAGTTCCAGCCCAAGTCGAACTGGATCGGCGTGCTTCCCGTCGTGCTTGCTACGCCCGTGAACGCGGTGCTGTGGCTCGGGATCAGGTACTGCGGGATGTTCTGGCTGAAATTGAGCGGAACCGTCGTGTCGGGTCCGGTCAGCGAGGTCAAGCTCAGCGGGGTGCTTCCGGGCAACCGTCCATCGACGAAGTACGCCTCCGGCGACGGCCCGTTGTTGGTGATGTGCACGTTGTAGGTCTGAGCTTGCCCGCTGGTCAGGATCGTCCCGCTCGAGTTCGGCAGACCGCCGCTCGCGGCCGGCACCAGGCTCTCGTTCGTGCTGACGGTGAACGGCTCCGACAACGCCGTGCCAGCCACCTGCGGCGCGAACGCCACGATCAGCGTCCACAGTCCCTGCGCCGGCGAGAGCACATGCAGCTGGGCTCCCATCGTGGCCGTGTTCGACGGTGGCAGCGCGTTGGCCGCCTCCGCCAGCGCCTCTCCGCTGGGGCTGACCAGGAACGCGGTGAACGGGTTGTTGGGATTGTTGGCCAGCTGGATCGCGGCGTTCAGCTCGCGTAACCCGGCGGGAGCGTCGAGCTGGTAATAGAACTCCTGACCGGTGGTTAGGCCCCGGCCGTTGCCTCCAGTCAGCGTCTGGGTGAACGTCTGCGTCCCGTTCGGGATCAGGCTGCGCAGCGTCACCGGGATCGTGCTCTGCCGCGTGAACGCCTCGCCAGCGTTGCTGTTCAGCACGATCGCGCCCGCCACGTCACCCGGAATGGACGGCGTGGTCACGCTCAGCGTGACCTGCCGCGACGCACCCGGCGCCAGCGTGATGCTCCGCGGACTGACGCTGCCGAACGGCACGAACTTCGCCACCGCGGCCCCGAACAGCACGGGCCCCTGCGTTCCGCCATGTGCGCTGTCGCGGCTCCACACGTACCCGGTCCAGGTCCCGGGCCTCGGATTCGTGACCTGCACGTTGCCGTAGTTGCCGGCGCCCTGGGGGACGGAGTAAGCGGCCAGGTTCCCGCTCGGATCCACCAGCGTGAGCCGGACCCGCGACGCCAGCGCGCCTGCCTGGAAGTTGTTGGCTGCGTTCTGGAACGCGAGCGAAACGTTCAGTCGATCCTGGCCGGCGGGCACCGTGAAGGTGACCGGCTCATAGTTGCTCGGAACGCCCGCCCAATCGGTGGTCTTCGGGCTGCTGGCGTCGCTGAGCGTCACCTTGGCCGTCTTGACCGTCGTGTAGGCCCCGATCTTGCGCGTCGAGAGCGAGATCCTCTGCGTACTGGAGCCGTTGTTGGTGATGGTGTCGGTCAGCCGCTCTGGGGTTCCCGGGCGGTCGATCGCATTGAGCTGGGTTGGACTCTCGAGCAACGTCTGGCCGGACGGCTGCGCCGCGAACGTCGGGGTCCGGTAGGACTCAGCCGCCTGTACCGCCTTGTAGGCATCGATCAGCCCCGCGCCCTGCTGCTCGGCGGGGGAGCCGATGTCGTCGGTCGTGCTGACAATGATCTGCTTGACCGCCGCAGGAGTCGGGCTCGCGCCACCGTGACCTTGCCGGTAGGCCTGGATCACCAGGGCGGCCTCGCCGGCGGTCAGCGGCGCCGACTCGCTCGTCCCTCCGAACGGGTATACCGGCGTCGGCTTGCCGCCGTAGCTCACGCAGTCGAAGTACATCGCGGTGTTGGTCGAGCACAGCGACCAGCCGAGCTCGCCCGGAGCGACGGCGTCGATCGTCCGCCCGTCCTGCTCGAAGCCGCCCGAGCTGAACGAGCTGATGTCGTTGTTCAAGTAGCCCTTGACGCCCGGGAACTGGGCGCCCCCATAGCCAGTCTGGAGGTTT
>JAFASQ010000234.1 GCA_019244395.1 Solirubrobacterales bacterium
GCCAATGCCGCCGAGCGCGATCAGCGTTCCGGCGAGCATCCGCAACCCGGCGCCCGCCCCGGTCCGACCGCCGAGTGCGACCAGCCCGCGCCGCATCCCGGCACCGGCCTCCTGGCCGGCGTCCCCCGAGACGACGATCTCGCCGCCGGTCATACCCACACGGGCGCCCGGACAGGCCGCGCCGAGCCGGGCGCCGGCGTTGCCCGAGATTTGCACCAGTCCGCCGGCCATCGAAGCGCCCGCCCAGGCGCCCACATCGCCACGCACTTCGATCTCGCCGCTTGACATGCCAGCGCCGATCCCATCGAACCGGCGCAGGTCGCCGGCAAGGACGAGCTCCTCAGCCTCAGAGCCTGCGCCGGACACCTCGAACAGGTCGCCGAGGGCCACCGTCTCGCCACCGCACCGGAGCTTGATTGCGCCGATAGCGGAGGCGTTCAGCCCGCGTAGCCGCTCCGGGATCAACGGGGCCGCGAGCACCCGGGCCGGCGGCTGCCCTCGCAGTGTCAGGGTCAGCGTCACGGCGGGTCGCGCAGCTCCGACAGCGGGAAATGGAATTGGCCGAGCTTGCCGCCGAAGTTGGCGGCGGTGACGTGCATGGCGCCCGCGCCCGCCGCGGCGTGAAGCCCACGGCGCATCGCGTCGCGGACGGCGTCCTCGGACGTGCCGTCGATCACGATCTCGAACATCGCGCCCACGCCGTCCGGGACCAGCGTGTCATCAACCTGGATTCGCAGCGTGGGTGCCATCTGGTGGTTGGTCGAGGCGGGCATCGACTTCGACGTCAGCGCCCCGACCTTGCTGCCGCTCCGGACGATCCCGCCCGGGAACGGCAGGGCGATGCCCTTGCCCCGCATCGCGTCGGCTGCGGTCCGCGCCGCTGCGAGCGCGGCGTCGTCGTCGGCTGCCCCGATCACCAGGTTCCCGCCTCCGACCCCCCGGCCGACCCCGACCGACTCGCAGACCAGGAACTCGCCCTCCATTACCGGGATGCGCCAGAAGCGTTGCCCGGCGATCACCTTGCTGGCCTGAAACCCGTCGCCGAAGTAGCGCAGGCTCCCGCCCAGCGCCGCCGTCCGTTCGGCTCCGGGAAGCCCGTCGAAGCACGCGGTCGTCGGGCAGGTCATGACGCACTGGCCGACCCGCTCCAGCACACGCTTGCCGACGCCCTCGCGGTCCATCGCGAACAGCAGCACGGAAACCCCGGGCCGGCCGTCGGGCGTATCGCCTGAGCCAACCGCTTGCTCAATCGCCGCCTCGCATTTACAGCCGATCACCGAGGTGGCAAAGCCGGTCATCGAGCGCGCGGCCTCCAGTGCCCACGCGTCGGTGGCGGCGGTGATCACGACGCGCGCGAAGCGCATCGGGAACGCCTCGGCGAACGTGTCCTCGACCTCGGTGGCACCGACCGTGTAGCCGCTCATGAACGCTGCGCCTCCACCACCTGCGCGGGCTCGCGCAGCGCCGCCTCGCGGACCGGGTAGTGCTCGAACGCCACCGTGTAGCGCTCGCCGAACAGCGGCTCGAGAACCCGACTGACCTCGGGGTCGAACCCGGCGCGGCTCGAGAGCAGCAGCCCGTCCGGGGATCGGCGCAGCTCGCCTTCCTCGACGACCACCTCGCCCGCCTTGATCACGTAGCGGGGGGTGGCGAACATCTCCTCGCGGTCGGCGCGGTCGTGGTAGATCGTCACATCGGCGTCGGCACCGATCCCGAGGTGGCCCTTTTCGCGCAGGCCGAGACGACGGGCCGGTCCGGCGCGGGTGATGATCGCGATCTCGTTCAACGTGTATTCCCGGTCCAGTCCGTCGGTGAGGGCGGTGCGCTGGATTGCGCGCTGATTGGCCCGGGCCATCTGATCTTCTCGGAACGCCCGATCCATCAGCAACCGGATCAGCTTCGGATAGGACAGGAACGAGCCGCCGTTGGGATGGTCGGTGGACAGCATCACCTGCCATGGGTTCTGGCCCAGCAGGAACAGCTCGAGCCCGATCCCCCATTGCAGCGCATGCACGTAGTTGCCCGACCGGTATCGATAGGGCACGATCCCACAGCCGGTCTCCACCTCGGTGTCGTGGTTGATCCATTTGTCGGCGCCGAGATCGCGCAGCACCGCCGACACGGGACCGTCCGCCGTCATCGTCACGGCCGGCCCGAACATCACCTGGCCCACGTCGGCGGTGATTTCCGGATGGGCGGCCAGGTACTCGATCAGATCGGAGGCGCGGGAGCGGGGCAGACCCTCGGGCTTACCGCCGTAGCTGTGAAACTGGAGGTGGGCGAAGTGCGCCTGGCGCCCCGAAACGGTGCGCATCGTCTCAAGCGTCGTGTCGGCGTTGCCCGGCACGCCCAGATTGTTGGCGTGAATGTGGACGGGATGGGGCAGCCCCAGCTCGTCCACCGCGCCGGCGATCGCGTCCAGGATTTGGCGCGGGGTCACCTCGAAGCCCGTGACCTCGTCGTCGAGCGAGGTGACGTTGCCGTTCTCCTGCTTCCACAGCTCTATCCCGCCCGGATTGACGAGCTTCACCCCGTAGCCGCCCGTCGCCTCGAGCCACCAGGCGATGGCGTCGCGCAGCTGACTCGAGACGGCCCCGCCGGACTGACGGATCAACTTGAACAGCACCTGGTTGTTGCCCATCAGGATCAGGAAGGCTTTGTCGATCATCGGGGTGTCGCGCAGCTCGGACAGGACATGGCGCGCGGCGAGGGGCGGGGCGGCCGCCTCGACGACCGTGGTGTAGCCGAGCAGCGAGTAGCGGTACCCGGTGGTGAACGTGGACGGGACCAGACCCCCGGTGCCCGAGCGCAACCCCTCGCTTCGATTCACGGGATGATCGCGGCGCTCGTCGGGGGAGAGCTTGCGCGCTGCGTTCACCTTCGGTCCGGCGATGTGGGCATGGATGTCGACGCCGCCGGCCATCACGACCATCCCGCGGGCATCAATCCGGCGGGCGTCCGGCCCAACCTCGGAGACCACCTTGCCGTCCTGGAGGCACAGGTCGCGGATCTCGCCGTCGACATTGTTGGCGGGGTCGTGGACCCGGCCGCCGCTGATCCGGATCGCCGTCACCGCTCGACCTCGGCGAGCAGCCGCGTCAGTACCGCTGCCGCGGACGGCGCCTCGCCGGGCAGGGGTGCCTGCAGCGCCAGCGGCACGCCGTCGAGCCGGTGGGCGGTGCCGCCCCCGTCGACGCCGGCAGCCGCGGTGCGGATCCACACTTCGACCCCCGGTCCAGCCGCCAGGCTGCCCAACGCGATCTCGGCCGCGCCAGCCGACCCCGGCTCGACGAGCAGCGTGACGTCGACATCGTCGAGCGGCTGCGTGGCCGTCACCAACTCCGGATGACCGCTCGCGAAATCGACGTTGCCGCCGTACCCGGACTGCCAGGCCAGCACGTCGTCCGCGCTCCTGGTCCCGGGGGCGCCCGGCAATTCCAGCGTGACCGCATGGCGCTCATGGCACAGGGCTCGGACGAGTTCGTGCAGCGCGAGTGCCCGCCGCTGACCGCCGGCGCCGGCGGTCAGACCCGCTCCATAGACGAATGCGACATGTGGAACCGCGCGCAGGCGCTTCAGCAGCCCGCTCAGCGGCAGCTCGAGTTCGCCGGCTCGGACGGTCAGTCCCCGCTGCAGCGCGTGCAGGGTCGTGAGCGCCTCGAGGTCGCGGCCCGGCGGCCAGCCAAGCCGCACCTCGGCTCGCCCGGCCGTCGCGGTATCGCTGTCATCGACCACCACCAGTGTGCGCTCGACACCGCCGCCGATCCCGAGCCGCTCGAGCAGCCGCGGATGCGTGCTCTCCGGATCCTCGCGCCAGATCACGACGACCCGCGCCCGATCGCGAATCTCGCCCAAGGTGGCCGTGGAAGCACCGCGCAGCGGCACGGCCGGGGCGCCGGCCCACTCGCCGTCGTCCGTCGCGATCACGGCCCCGAGGCGGTCGGCCAGGGCGACTGCCGCACGCGCGTCTTCGACGGTGGCGTGCTCGAAGCCGTGCAGCAGGGGACGGCGCGCGCCGCGCAATAGCTCGGCGGCGCGGGTGAGCGCGGAGCCGACGTCAACCGGCTTGCCGTCGATGGTCGCGGACGGCGCACCGGCCGGACGAAGCAGGCGCTCGGAGAACCACTGCGCTCCCAGATCGCAGTCCGGCGTCAGCCGCACGGCGTCGTCGGCGGCATCGACGAGCACGTCGTCGCAGAGAAGGCCACAACCGGCACAGGTGATCGGGCCGAACTCAGGCACCGGGCGCCACTGCCTGTGGGAGCGCCGACAGCAGACGCGCACCGAGCCGGGCCAGCTCCGCCGCGCCGGCGCGGTCGGAAAGAAGCGTGCACACCGGCCCGCCCCGCCTGATCTCCTCGCCCCCGTGCGGGACGTCGCGGACCAGGCCCGGCGGCCACCAGCCGGGATCCGGGGCGCGCAGGTCGCGCTGAGCGAACAGAACCAGCTTCACGGCTGAGCATCTTTGCGCGGGCACGCCGGGAGCGGGCAGCGCAAGGCCGCGCGCACCGCGCACGTGCCCCTCGAAGCAGCCGGGCCCGAACAGCTCGAGCGAGGCAGGCGGTCGCGGGTTGACCTCGAGGACCCATGCGTGGCGCCCGTCCCAGATCGCGTCGACGCCGAACGCTCCACGCACGCCGAACCGTCCCGCCACCTCGGCGCACACGGCCCGCAGTTGACCGTCGAGCTCGGCCAGCTCTGCCTCGGGCAGGCGGGCAGGCGCCACGTTGCCCATCCACCCGAACCCCGGGCGGCGATGCAGCTGCTCGGTGACACCGAGCACGGTGGCGCGGTGGCCGTCGCCGAGCGCCACCGCCGAGCAGGACAGCCCGCCGACAAATCGCTGAACGATCTCGGACGGGCGCAGCCGGCCACCCGCCCACCGGCGTACGCCACGCCCCCCGCCGCCCCGCGTGGGCTTGCGCAGCCATCTCCCGGGCTCCGCCCGCGGCAGCTCGGCGGACGACCGCGTTTCGGGCGCGCGGGCCCCCGCCGCGCGCGCAGCAGCTCCGAGCGCCCAGGGATCCCGCACCGACGCCAGCGCCTCCGGCGGCGTGCCGAGCAGCTCGCGACCGTGGGCGAGCCGCGCCACCAGATCGGGACGATTCTCGAACCCAGCTCCGTACACGACGGCATCGGCGTCGACGTCGTCGGCGAGCGCCGTGAGCCCGTCGCTGCTCGGCGCCGTCGCTCCGTCCGCGACCGCCCGCAGGTCGACGTCGCCGAAGTGGTCGAGCCCGATCACCTCGTAGCCGTTAGCGACCGCGAGCTCGGCGAGCATCCGGGCGCTGACCGCGACCACCAGAACCCTCATGGAAGCCTCATCCCCGACAACAGCGCAGCCAGCAGCGTTCCGGCCGCTAGGTCGGCCGTCGTGCCGGGGTTCAGCCGGTTGTCCGCGCTGCGCAGCGCGGCGTCGAAGTCCTCCAGCGAACGCGTTCCCTCGCGCACCTCGCGCGCGGCGGCGCTCACCGCCTCCGCCGCCGCGTGGCCGGCCTTGCGCGCGATCAGCGTGTCGGGACGTGAAGCGAGCAGGCCGACGTGCAGTGACACGATCGCGTCCAGCGTAGACAGTCCGCCTTGTAGCGCATGCTCCAGCAGCGGCAGGCCGCCTTCGAACACGATCGCGTACCCGGTCGCGTACTCCGAGGCGATGCTGTCCCGGTGCGCCGCGGCCGCCATCGCCTCGCGCAGGGAAACCCGCGCGGGCGCCCGGACGTCGTGGTCGGGCGCCTCCCCCAGACCGCCTGGGTTGGCCCGAGCGATCGCGCCGAATGCCGCAACCGCGTCCTCGACGTCGAGCCCAAGTAGGGTTTTCTCGACCGCCGATCGCAGCGGCTCGTTGTCTCGCCGGGTTACCGCGGCGCGGACCATCGGCGCGAACAGGAGCACGATCCCCAGGTTGGTGTTCGCCGCGGCGACGCGTGCCGTCGCCTCCACTCCGTCCGCGATCAGCTCCCCGACCGTCCGCCGCCGGGCCCGGCGGCGCGCGAACGCCGCGCCGAGCGCGAGCGCCGAGCGCACCATGTCCGCGTACGTGGCGTCGGCGAAGTCGTGGGCCGGCGTGATGTTGCCCGGTTTGGCTGCGGACACCTCGAGCAAGCACGCGAGCTGCACGTGGCGCTCAAGTAGGTCCCCGCTCAGTCTCGAGTGAGCTAGGGTTGCGTCCACTCGCGTCACCATACGATAGGAGAGAGGAGACTCACTTCATGGCCATCACCCTGGCAACCGGCGAGGCGCTGGTAGGCGAAGGTAACGAGGTCGCCCACATCGACTTGCTGATCGGATCGAAGGGCGGACCTGTCGGCGAAGCCTTCGCCCACGCCTTCGTCAACGAGTCGGAAGGTCATACCAACCTGCTGGCCGTGGTCACCCCGAACCTGCCGGCCAAGCCGGACACGGTGATCAGCAACAAGGTGACGATCAAGGGCGCGACGCAGGCCGTCCAGCTGTTTGGTCCCGCGCAGGCCGCGGTCGCTCGCGCGGTCGTTGATTCCGTCGCCGATGGCGTCATTCCCAAGGACCAGGTCGACGACCTCTGCATCGTCGTGGGTGTGTTCATCCACTGGGAGGCCACGGACGACAAGAAGATCTTCGACTGGAACTACGAGGCCGTGAAGCAGTCGATCTCGCGGGCCATCAAGGGCGAGCCGAGCGTCGACAAGGTGGTCGCCGACACGCCGGACTCGCGTCATCCCTTTGCCGGCGGCGCCGAGGGGTAACCGCGGTCGGCCCCGACCCGTTGGTCGCGCAGACCGGAGGGTCTCCGCTCGCCGGTCTGCGCACCGTCGTCACCGGAGCGAGCTCCGGCATCGGGAGGGCGATCGCCATTGCCTTCGCCGCGGCCGGCGCTCGTGTCGGCATCGGCTTCAATCGCTCGGCCGAAGCCGCGCAGGCTCTGGCCGACCAGCTCGGCCCGGCCCATCCTCAGTTGCAGGCGGACCTCAGCACGGACGAAGGCTGCGTCTCGATCGTGCGGCAGGCATTCGCCGCGCTCGAGAACGTCGACGTTTGGGTCAACAACGCCGGTGCCGACGTGCTCACCGGGGAGGCCGAGGGGTGGGCGGCCGAACGCAAGCTCGAGGCCCTGCTCGACCTCGATCTGAAGGGCACCATCCGCTGCTCACGGCTGGTCGCCGACCGAATGCGCCCGGGGGGCTGCATCCTCAACATGGCGTGGGACCACGCCGCGAGCGACGGTATGGCGGGTGAGAACCCGCAACTGTTCGCCGCCGTGAAGGCGGGCGTGCTCGGCTTTTCCAAGTCGTTCGCGCGCTCGGTGGCTCCCGATGTGCGAGTCAACGTGCTATGCCCCGGCTGGATCGAGACTGCGTTCGGAGCGGGCGCGGATCGCGACTTCTACGACGAAGTCGCGTCGGAAACTCCGCTGCGCCGGTGGGGCCGGCCCGAGGACGTCGCCGGCGCCGCGGTGTGGCTGGCCTCGCCGGCGGCCGGGTTCGTGACCGGCCAGGCGATCAACGTAAACGGCGGTGTCATTGGCTGACACGCTGTTTCTCACCGGACGCTTGGCCGAGCCGGCGTTGCGCAACATCGTGTCCGAGCTGGGCATCGAGCATCAGATCATCGTGATGAACATCAGCGTGGCCGCGCTGATGACCACGCGCTGGATCGCCAGACGGCTCGATGTGCCGCCCGGCGTTGACAACATCGTGATCCCGGGGCTGTGCGATGGGGACGTGGACACGCTGGAGCAGGCGACCGGACTACCGGTGCGCAAGGGGCCGGCCGACGTCCGGGCGCTGCCGGAGTGGTACGGCCGCGAAGCGATTCGGGCGGAGCTCGGTCCGCGGGATGTGCGCGTGTTCGCCGAGATCAACGACGTGCAATCGCTATCGCGGGAGCGGGTGATCGAGCGGGCGGAGGCCTATCGCGCGGAGGGAGCCGACGTGATCGACCTCGGGCTGTCACTCGATCGCTCCTGGCTGAGCGACGGGCCGCGGACGATCGAGGCGCTGCGCGAGCGCGGGCTGTCGCTCAGCATCGACACGCTCGACCCCGAGCACATCCGGATGGCCGACGCCGCCGGGGTGGATTACGTGCTCAGCCTCACGCCAGAGACGATCGAGATGGTTCCAGAACTTCGTGCGACTCCGGTGTTGATCACCGAGGATCCCAACGACCTCGATGGCCTGGACCGAATGGCCGCCCGGATGGAGCAACTCGACCGGCCCTACCTGCTGGACTCGATCCTGGCCCCGATCAACTCCGGGTTCGCGTCCTCGCTGGCGCGCTACGTCGAAGTCCGCCGCCGCCATCCGGAGGCGGGCATGCTGATGGGGATCGGCAACCTGACCGAGCTCACAGAGGCCGATTCGACGGGCATCACCGCGCTGCTGATCGGCTTCTGTCAGGAGGTCGGGATCGGCGCGGTGCTGACGACAGAGGTGATCGGATGGGCCCGTGGAGCGGTGCGCGAGACGGTGCTGGCGGCCCAGATCATGCACCTGGCCCAGCGCCAGGCGCGACCGCCCAAGCACATCGACTCCGGCCTGGTCACGAGCAAGGACGAGTCGACGCGCGCGCCCACGGAGGCGGAGCTACGCGCAATGCAGGCCCAGATCTCCGACGCCAACTACCGTTTGTTCGCGGACGCCGACTGGTTGTACGCGTTCAACGGCGAGCGGTTCGTGCGCGAAGCCAGCATGTACTCGGTCTTCGATCG
>JAFASQ010000419.1 GCA_019244395.1 Solirubrobacterales bacterium
GTATTATCTCGCGCTCTGGCGGCCGGTGAGCGTATGGGACACGATCCGCCGCACAGACGTGTATCCGACCCCGATTCCTGTCCAGGTGCGGTTCGGCAACGCCCTGGGTAGCGTCGAAGTGTTCGACCCGAGCCGGTCGCAGAGCGCGCTCGAGCGCCTCAGCGACAGACGCGATGTCGAGCTCAACCTGACGGGCGACGCGGTGCTGCTCCGAATCCGAATGACTGCCTAAGCCGCCGTGATCAGCATTCGACCCCTCGCTGTATCTCCTCGCGGGGACGTGTCGACGCGCGGGTGTTGCGGCGCAGCTTCATCTCGGCTGGCGTAGCTATCCTCGCCGACCGACCTTGACCCAGAATTCGCCGGATGTCCGCTACCTGTACAGCCATACGGCGATGCCGAGCCTCGAGGCCGAGGTCCTTCTGCTGATGCGGTCCGTCGGTACGCGCGTCTGCGACGTTGGCGGCGGTGCCAACCCGGTCGGTACCATGGCCGAGATCAAGCGCTTTGGCATTGAATACCTCGTGCTCGATGCGTCGGCGGAAGAACTCGAAAAGGCCCCTTCCGAGTATGACACACTGGCGGTCGACGTTGAGGACACCGCGGCCCTCGATCGCCTCGTCACCGAGCGCGGCCCGTTCGATTCGTGGTGAGCAGATGGACCGCTGAGCATGTGAAGCACGGCAGACGCTTCCATCAGCAAGTGCATCGCCTCTTGCGTCCGCGGGGCACCGCCGTGCACTTGTTTTCCACGCTGTATAGCCCGGTGTTCGTGGTCAACCGACTAATGCCCCAGGTGGTTCGGGCCTCAGTTGTGCCCCTCGTCGATCGGAGTGGAAGGGACGCGGCGGTAGATATGAGAGCTTCCGTCCTTACTATTCGTGGTGTCGCGGGCCTACACGGCGTCAGCTGGATCGATTGGCCAGCGTGGGGTTTTTCGTTCGGCGCTACATCGGCTTCTTTGGCCATTCTTACTACGCGCGTACGCCACCCATTCATGCAGCGCATGGTGCGCTGTCGAGCTGGCTGATCCGGCACCCAGTTCCGGCGCTGACGAGCTATGGCCTCGTGGTGCTTGAGCGGCGCGGATGATCGATGTGCGGTCGTCCGACGAAATGTCCCGAATCCGGGTGTCTTCCACGCGCCGTTGTCCAATGGTCTTGAGTGTCGCTTCACCCTCGCGCGACCTCGGATACACGTGTCCCGAACGCCCTGGCGAGGCCGGTCGAAAAGTAGGTTCTCGTTGATTGAGCGGGGTGGTGCCGCTGTCTGGCTAAGTAGGCGCACGCTATGACGCTATGACGACGCGCTTGCAGGAAGCCGGTAAAGGTCGGTACTCCGTACGCGCGGCGTTGGCGTGACGCCTTCGGCGAACGCGGTGAAGGACGGAATCTGTGCGCGATCGGCCGCAGCGAGGTATCCGTCCGGGCGTCGCTTCCTCAGTCGCGGTTGGAAGATCGGTAGACGAAGAGCAAGGCTTCCTTCAATCCCCACGCCTCAGGCAGCAGCGGCTCGTGCTCGAACAGCTCGCAGAGCTGTCGGCGCTGGCGCGGGGCACTTTCTCGCGCGCTCGGAGCGGCCTCGACCACGCGCCCGCGGTCGGGGTCCGAGACCACCGTGCCGTCGAAGGTGCGCTTGAGGCGGCGCGAGGTCCAGGCGCTGGAGATCGCAGTCAGCGTAGCTCGGCTCCGGCAGTGACCAGAGAAACGAACCCCCCAACGCTGGGCTGCCCGAGCGCCTGTCCATCTTCCCGGCCTCCCCGAGTTTAGTTAAGCCACGCTACCGCTAGTTGGCAGTCGGCGAGTTGCGCCGAGGATTCAGGCGGATACCTGGGATCGACCCAGACGCCGGGCCCGTCAAGCCCCTCCGTACACCAGAGCGGCATCCCGTAGCTTGTGGCGAGGTTGTAGAAGTCGCGGATGGTTGCGGCCTCCACGCCGTACGCGTGGAAGGCCAACGCCTGCGCGCCCGGTAGCCCGTCCGCCAATGCTTGCTGGCTGAACGGCAGGCTCCAGGGGGAGCCCTCGACCGCTACGCGGACCGCCCGCGGCGCCGCGGTGGCTACGACTTGCGCAGCGGCCTGGAAGTCCGCGGCGTACTGGTCGGCGGTCTGCGGAGCGTCAATAGGTTGCCCGGGCAGACCCCAGTCTAGATCCTGCTCGTTGCCAAGACCTACCGCCCAGGCATAGGGAGCGTAGAAGGCGAGTTGCTGGCGGACGAAATCAGCCGCCTGCGCGGGGGTCCAGACGCTGCGCCACTGGATACCGATCTCTACGCGTGCGCCCGCGGCGGTCGCTGCCTTCAGGCATGGAATGGCCTCGCCATGTGTCCCCGGCGCCCCACCGTATTGACTCAGGACGATTCTCAGGACGGTGGCGGCGTACGTGCGGATGTACGAGGTTGGATCCGCTCCGTTCAAACAGCCGGGCGGATCCCCGATACCGATCATCCGCATAGGAGACTGCGGCGACAGCAAGGTCGGGCCATTTGAGCGGGTTACCGGCGGAGCTTCCGGGGCTGGCCGCACCGGAACATTGACGGGTCCCGGACGCCCTGCGGCCGATGCTTGCTGTCGCCCGCGATGCCGATGCTTGCGGTGATGGACCGGGTCTTTGCGGTGATGGACCGGGCGCGACCGGTGATGGTGAATAGCGGCCTTGGCCGCCGCCGGGCTTACGAACAGAAGGCCCGCGAGGATGATCGCGGCGGTAATCTTGCGCATGTCGACCTCCTGCCTAGGTTCGGCCATGCACCCGGCAATTGCGGTCGCGCCGAGGCGCCTTGATTGGGCGATCTTACACTTCCGAGCGCCGTCGTCAATCCGTCCCGATCGCTAAGACACTCAACGTCAAACGTGTGTCCTTGGGTTCGTCGCTGTAGCGCGCGCTCGCGCAGGAGGGGCAAGCCGCCGAAGCTGTCGGCGACCCGGCACACGCGGACCCAAGATCGAGCACGGCATGGACGCCATGGATCGATCGGGAACATGAACGGCAACCTGCGGAAGAAGCCGATGAACCCCGTCTAGTGCTCGCTGGCCAGCGCCGCCTCGTAGAACATCGCAGGCCGCGCAACTCGGCGGAGCGCAGTCCGCAGTCGCCAGGGACGCGCAGCAGCGCGTAGTCGCGCTGCGATGGCCACATGAGCGGCGTCGGCGTACTGGTCCTCCAGGGAGGTGTCCGGGGACGGGCCGCGGACCGACCCCATCGGCCATCAAGCTACTGGTCGTTACCTCGCTGCTTAACGTTTTGGGCTCGACATCAAATGTGCAAAGTTGGCCAGACATGCCAAGAGGTCCCCACCTTAATTCCTGATTCGCAATCCGCATTAAAAGTCCCTGAACATACTGGTGCATTTACATTCATCCGCGCGCCGTTGGCCACGATGGCGGCCGCCCGGGGTGAGCCTTTGGCTGGGTCAAGGGTGTTTGCGGCCGCCGACGCCACGTTGGTGTCAACGTAGTTGCGGATTTTCAGCTGCCCATTGGTGTCAGCTTGATGACACGAGTGTACGATCGAGCACTCCCACCCTCGCAGAGGGGAGCGCCTGTCGCTGCGACGGCCGAGGCGGAAGGGCAAGGCCTCAGCGGCGATAGGGGCTTTAAGCGCTTCGAGAGGGGTCGGGTGATGATCGGGACGTCCTGCGGGGTTCTGCGGGCCTCGGGCGGGCGCATGGTAGGGATTGGTCACCCGTGTTCGGGGCGGTTGGCGGGTGGCCGGAGCCGAGGTCCTAGTCCTTGAGTCATCGCCGCGGCGACGACGTCATCGCCGAAGATCTCGCCTCAGGTCATGCC
Source organism: Solirubrobacterales bacterium (assembly GCA_019244395.1). Lineage (GTDB taxonomy): Bacteria > Actinomycetota > Thermoleophilia > Solirubrobacterales > Solirubrobacteraceae > Palsa-465. The sequence continues at coordinate 3,791 of JAFASQ010000419.1, forward strand.
TGGCGACGACCAGGCAACGTCCGCCCGGCAAGATCGCAACCTCGAACTTGGCCAGCTCGACGTGGAACCCGGTCCTGGCGGGCGAAGGCCCGCATTCTCGCCTCGACCTCGACGCCGAGAGCGCGAAATCTCCCGCTTGGAGGGACCGTGCGGAGACGCCGGCGCCGATACGGCCGTTAAGAACCTCGCGGCCGGAAACCCAAGCCATGATCCGGTTCACGAGGGGTTGCGGGTACCGGGGGTCGCGTAGGTTATAGCGCTCCGCGTCGTCTCCGAACGACTCGGCTACCAGCCGCGCTCGATGGGGCTCGTCTTGTGCCCGAGATGACGTTCGAGCGAGCGCGTACGAGTCTCTATTGGGCACGTCCCGCTCATCAGGTTGCCGGCGCGAGCGCGTCTGGGCCGCTCTTGGCTCGCAAAGTCGCCCCGGAGCATTGGATGCATTTGCCGCTGCCGTGCTGGATCCCGACCACGAGACACCTGTGATCGCGGCGACGCGTCCGACGTCGCGCTTACGCCAGAGATCCTATTTCATTGGGCTTAGCCGGATGTACTGCTCAAGGTAGAGGCCAGTCGGGATCATGCCCGCGCTGAAGGCATAGCGAGGCTCGTAGCCGAGCAGACGGTGGGCCTTGTCCCAGCTGATGCTCGTACGACTCTGCACGAAATCGACGTTCGGGACGTGGATCTTGCCCCGAATTTTGGTCCCCGGCCGAAGCGCAACCCCGTTCGAGCGAGCGACGCGGGGGCGAAGGAAGCCGGCGCAGGATCTTTCTTCCGGGACCGGTCTGAAGCAGCCGATGGACGAGAAGCTGAGGGCTTGAGACGAGCTGGCGGATCTTGCCGACCTTAGTGGTCTGCGACACGATTTTCCCCACCGGGAGGTACCGCGGGCCGTCGGCGCGGACGGCTCGCGCGATCTGCTCATAGAACTCCGACCACGTGACTGGAGGACCCGAGATGAGAAATGCCTGTCCCACGGCTTCCGGGCGAGTCGCTGCAAGGATCATCGAGCTGACGACATCATCGACGTAGACGGCGTTGCATATGCCCTGGCTGCCAGCCGGCAAGACGACAGTGCCGTAGCGAAGCATGTCGGCGGGATCCTCCGTCCACGGCCGAGACCGCGGGCCAAAGACGATCGTTGGCTGTAGCACCACGCCAGGGAAGCCATCCTCTCGCGCGGCCCTCAGAACCTCATCCTCAAGAGCACGTTTGGTGTCGGCGTAGCCCGCGCCGGCGATCTGCCTCGACGCGTCTTCGCTCACGGTGCCGTCGCTCTGCATGTCGTACACCACGAAGCTGCTGAGGTAGACAAAGCGACGGCATCCCCCGTGACCACAGGTGTCAATGAGCGAATGCAGGGCTCGGACATTCCACTCTTCGTCGCCTCAGTCATAGGCACAATGAAAGACGAACTGCACATCGTCCAGTGCCGCGCGAGTTGCCGGAGGATCCGGCAGATCCAGCGCGCGAACCTCCGCTCCCTCAGGCAGAGCCTTGTTCGAGGCAGGCCGCGTCAGGCATACGACCTTGACCCCCTGCGCGACGAGCTGCTTCGGTTAGCCGGCCACCGATGAACCGGTCGCCCCGGTCACGGCGACAGTCGTCCCGAGCAAAAGGGGACTTCCTGAGAGCTCTGGGGCTGGCACGGGGTCTGAGATGCTTGGAGCCGGAGTGGGGGTCGTAGTGAGCCGAGCTTTCAAATGACAACCGTATGGCCAAAGCGACGAGCGTGACGGTGGGGTTCGCATGACCCGCCGTGGGAAAGACCGAGCTCCCCGCAATGTATAGCCCATGGACGCCGTGAACACGGCAGTCGGCATCGACCACTCCGACCCGTGCGTCGTAGGCCATTCGGGTCGTGCCCATGGATGGCAGCCGTCGACCAGCGTGGGCTCCGTGCCGGGGTAGTCTCGGACCCAGTCGGCCAGGTGGACAGGGGCAGCCCCGAGGCGTCGGAATTCGGCCTGGATCGTTTTGGCAAAGGCGACCTGTGAAGCCACCTCCAGTGCTCCGATGCGCCAGTCAGTCTGACTGATCGGCAATCCTAGACGGTCGCGACGGTCGCTGAGGGTGATCCGGCTGTCCGGGTCGGGGACCTGCTCGGACAGAATGACGAACCCGATCCGCTCGATTGCGCTCCCTGTCCTTACCTCCTGTCCGGCGCGCCGCGCCTCAATGGCTCGCTTGATCGCGCCAGGACCGGACAAAGCGTACAGCGTGTCACGCATTGGATTGGACGACCGACCTGTCACGAGCCGCTGGGCCGCGTTGACTGGATCGTGGAGCTTGGGACGCGAGTCAGGGAGGGCCGCGCAATTCAGGAGGCCGTCAAGGTGCTGGCGGTCCGGGCTGAGCGCCAAACCGTAGAAGAGATCCGAACCGCCACTGTGAGTAGTGATCCGCTGCGGTCCGAACATCGTAAATGCCCATGCCGCGTCGGTTGGATCCAAACGCACGGCGAGCTGCATGTCACGCGGATGATCCATGAAGTACCGCCTGACAACGTCGTGATCGTTCCCGATACCGGCAGATATGACACGATTTGAGTACAGGAGAATGCGGGCATTCTCGACGCCACCTGCACAAAGACCGAACGCACGAGCCTTTACGGTGGCACGCTCCTCGGGGGTACTGGCAATCTCCAATGACTCGATCCAGGAACCATCCGAATCGATGTTTAAATGAGTCCGCCTCCCGATTGCATAACCTCTCGAGCGGTATCGACGGGAGGCGCCACCACCTTCCAACAGCAATGACGCAACTGCGTCGAGTCAAACCGCGGCAGCTCAGGCTGCCATCGCGGCCAGGGCGGCTCTGCTCCTAAATCTCGCGTTCCGGCATGTAGGCGCTGACCGGCGCGCGAAGGAACGGCTTGAGTGTTTCGAGCCCGATTGGCCAGCCTGATAGCGGCACCCAGTCACGAGCCTCATAATTGATCTCGTCCAAGGGAATGCAGCGGCCGAACCACATCGGTGAGGTGCCGCCGAGGATCCGGGCCCGGTCGTCGTACAACGGGCATCCCGCGTTGGCAGTCTCATTGAGTGCATCCGCTTCGGGCTCCGGCATTATGCCGCCACTCTCCAGCATCAGCACCCGCAGCTGAACGTCGCGGAATCCGTCAGCGATCGCCCAACCGGCTAGCCCGCTGCCGATGATGCATACGTCTGTCTCGATGACCTCCTCAGATAACTGCCGGAAGTCCTGGCTGATCACGCTGGCACCTAGAGCGGCCGGAGTATAGTCGCCGCCACCCGATGCGCGAGTAATTTACGAGTAGCGACCTACTTATCACTGTTGGGATAGTGTCGGGGGCATAAAGCGAACATGGTGGCCTGCTTGACCAAAGCGCGACGGCCAAGCGGCCGGCGTCGATGAAGGAGCGTCTCGATACTCGGCAGCGGCGGCTGCGCGCGGCGTCCGAGGCGCGCGGTCCGTTCGCCGCGCGTGCCGTTGGCCAGCCTTCTGACGGCGTCGTCATGGTCACTTATGTCGGGACTTGGCCCGGAGGCCGTGCACGTGCGCGAGCAGCTGGCGACCCTCGGGCCGAATGTCCTCGGTGTCGTCGCCAACGGCGTGACGTGACCTTTACGCGCCGACTGCGGCGGCGCTCGGTGTGATCGTCGCGTCCGCTCTCGTGTTAGTGGCGCTCCTGCTGCATGGACCGGCCGTGGCGGGGGGCGCCGGCGCGCGCCAGGGGGAGCGTCCGGCCAGGACGCGTGCGTTCATCAACTCGGTGGGAGTGAATATCCACAGCACCTACGTCAACACTGCCTACGCTAGCCGGGCGAGGGTTAGACAGCTTGCGAGACCTGGGTGTCCACAACGTCCGGGATGGGCTCATCGCCCGCCGCCCGGACCAGCGCGAGTACGACCTGGAACTGCGCAGTACGGGATCCTCACCACCTTTATCATGGGAGCGCCAGATGCCGATGTCGGGTCGGCCCTGGACGTGTGATAGCCGTCCTCCGTCGCCACGGTCACCTGCCCGCCGCTTGGTCCTCGAGGTCTCGCGGCACACGGGCATTTCTGGCCCGTACCTAGACCGCCGGTTTCTGCGCGACGATCCGCAGCTGGCCAGCGAAGCTCGGCAGCCAACGGGCGATGAGCCGCGCGGCCCGGGTGCGCCCGGTGCCTTGGAAGACGATGATCCGGCACCCCCTGCCCTCGAGGAACCGGCGCACCTCAGCCGCGTTGCTCCAGTACACCGCATCCGCGTCGTAGCCCGACATCGCAACGTCCAGTCGGGGCTCCCGGCGTTGAAAGGCGTCGTGTCCCAGCGCGGTCCGGATCGACCGCGCGAGGTTCAGGACGACGAGCGTCGAAGCCTCGCGCTTGTTTCGCACGGCAAGGTAGGGCGCCGCGCCGCTGGTCAGATCGCGCAGCGCGCGGATCCCCGCCAGCGGCGAGGTCAGGTTCGGCGAGAGGAGGATGACGTGGCCGCCTGGGCGCACGACCCGCGTCAGCTCGGTGAGGAACCTGCGCGGGTGCTCCATGTGCTCGATGACGTTGAGCGCGCCCGCGGCGGCGTAGGCCCCCGTGTGGATCTCCGGAGCGGACTCGAAGTCGGTCACCACGAAGCCCTCTTCGCCCTCGGGCAGGAACCGCTCGGAGACGTCGGTGCCGATGGCATCGAAGCCCGCGTTGCGCAGGAGCCGCGTGCTGGTGCCGACGCCGCAACCGACGTCGATCACCGGCATGCCGGGGTCGGCGTGGGCGCGGAACAGCGCCACGTAAGGCGCAAAGATCGCCTCGTCCTGCGCGTCGAGCATCGTGCGGTAGTCGCTCGACGAACGGTAGTAGTCGCGGATGCTGGACACGTCCCTTACCTCGGCGATGATGTTAGCGCTGCTACGTTTGGCTGGAAGTGGCCATCGGTGACCCTGCGCCTATCCGCCGGCAGCGCGTTTCCGCGATTATCCTGACGCACAACGAGGCGGCGCTCATCGAACGTTGCGTCCAGTCGGCGCGCTTCGCCGACGAGATCGTCGTGGTCGACTGCGGCAGCGACGACGAGACGTGCGCTCTGGCCGAGCGCGCGGGTGCGACGGTGATCCATCAGGACTGGCTGGGCTGGTCGGCGCAGCGCAATCGCGGTGCCGAGGCCGCGGCCAACGACTGGGTGATGGTCATCGAGGCTGATGAGATCATCACCGCCGAGCTCGAGGTGTCGTTGCAGAGGGTGCTCTCTGGGCCGATGGATCCGCGCGACGGCTATACCGTCGACCGGCGCGGCGATTTCCTCGGCGTCCTGCTGCCGAACGAGACACGGCGCCTCAAGCAGCGGACCTTCGTCCGGCTGTACAACCGGCTTAACAGCCGATACGACATCGAGCAGCTTGTGCACGAGGAGGTCACCGTCCCGGGCCGCATGATCGCGCTCGACGGTGTCCTGCTGCACTGGCGTGGCCAGACCTTCGGCGAGATCGTGTCGGTTTTCAACCGCTACGCGACGACCGAGGCTGAGATGCTAGATCGTGCCGGCGTGCAGGCTAAGCCGGAACGTATTCTCGCGCGCACAATTGGCCGCTTCCTGTGGGTCTACGTTTGGAAAGGCGCGTTCCGCGTCGGCGTGCGTGGGCTCCTCTACGCGCTGCTGAAGGCCAACAGCGAAACGCTGCAGTACGGCAAGCTTTGGGAACGCCAGCACGTTCCCCGGCCAACGATCCATCCGCCGCCCCACCTGACCGGCCGTTCGGATCTCCCCACCGAGAGCGCTACGGCAGCCACGAAGGCCGCGGGAGAGGCGACAGCGGCTCCGGCCCGACCGCCCCGGGATTGAACATCACGTTGATGGCCCGCATCGCGTTACCGGGGCTGCGGAAGGCCACCGCACCGCGCAGATAGGCGCGGGCGGCGTCGCGGCGCCGCCCGGCGCGACGATGTCCCGACGCGACCCAGCGCGAGAGCGGCACGCCGTCGAACCGCAATCCGCGGCGGGCTCCCTCGGCGCGATGCTTGGCCGACAGGTACGCGAACTCGCCGAAAATGTCGCGATCGGCGACCGTGAGCATGTTGCCGGCGTGCTTGAGATAGGCCACTAGCACCTCGGGGCACGCGACGGCGGCGCCGGAAGCGGCCAGGCGCAGCCATAGGTCCCAATCGGCAAGGTGGAAGAGTCGCTCGTCGAAGCCGCCGAGGCGCCTGAGGACATCGCGAGCCGCCACGACGTTGGAGCAACCGGCCGGCATCGGGTTCTCGCTGGTGAGCAGCTGCGGGACGAGAGCATCAGGCTCGGGCGCGCGCTCGACGGCAACGACGTTCCCCGCCTCGTCGATGTGGACGGCCGAGGCGTATGCGAACACCGCGCGCTCGGTTCGCAGGGCGGCAAGCTGCGTTCGCAGCTTGGCGGGTGACCACGTGTCGTCGTCGTCGAGAAAGGCGATCCACGCGCTGCGGGCCCGTTCGATGCCCGTGTTGCGCGCGCGTGCGACGCCGAGGCTCCGCTCGTGACGAAAGACGCGCAGCCGCGCGTCGTCGACCGCGCCGAGCCTGTCCGGAGTCTGGTCATCGGAGCCGTCGTCGATGACTATCACCTCGAGCGTCACGTCCTCCTGCGCCAGCGCGCTGGCCAGCGTCCGGGACAGGAACGACCAGCGGTTTCTGGTCGGGATCACGACGCTGACGTCGGGACGTATCGTCATCTACCCCGGCCGATCAACGTCAGGACGAGCCGCAGCGCGAAGCGGCTCGCCGAGCGAAACGACGGCTCCAGCCGCCCCAGCAGCAGCGGGTCATCGTCGGCCAGGACGGCTGTGGGCCGGGTCGTGAATCCGACGCCGTAGCGCGCCGCCCGGGCGGCGGCGGCGGCGCGCCCGTCCGCCGCCCCGTGGGGATAGGCGATGGTCCGTACCGGGCGGCGCCCCACCTCGGCGAGGCGGTCGCGACCCTCGTTCATTGCACGTGCAAGGGCGGGCTCGTCAAGGCGCGGCAGGTAGTCGTGGCGAAGTGTGTGCATGCCGATCTCGCAGCCGGCCTCGGCCAGCGCGCGGATGTCTTCCTCGCGCAGCCCGGCGTCGTCTGGATCGGGTCCGAGCCGTGCGCGCAGACGGGCGGCGACGGCGTCGCGCTCGTCGGCCGGTAGATCGCGAATCGCCATGGCAAGGTCGCCGATCGAGTGCGCTGCGAGGCCCTCCGGAACCAGGTTCGCCACCGGGATCTGCGCGTCGACGGCGTATTGCAGGCGCTCCCACCAGAACGCGTGCGACGCCGACAGAGAGGCGCCGGACACGAAAAACGTCCCGGTCAAACCGTGGCGTCGAAGCACTGGCATGGCAACGTGTCGGTGCGATTGGAGATCATCGTCGAACGTGACGCTCACGGGGAACCGCTGTCCGCGCTTGCGGGTTCTCACTGCCGCGACCAGATCCGAGGCCGGGACCACGTCATAGCACGCAGCCAGGTGTCGAACCTGCGCTTCGAACACGCGTGCGCCGTGAGCAGGAACGACCGAGCGCGCCGGGTCGCCCGGATCGGCGGCGATGCGATGGTAGACGAGCGCGGCGCCCGCCCGGCGGCCCGAACAACGAGCCAGGCGGGCGAGCAACGAAGCGACGGTGCGAGCCGCGAACGACAAGCTAGCCTCCAGGGGGTCGCCTCGCCGTCAGCAACAGGTTCGGGGGGAGAGTGTTCGAGCCGTGCGCAATACCGCGCTCGATCCGGTCGAGCAGCATGCCGAACCCGTTGAGCAGCAAATGAGCGCCGCGGAACAGGGGTGCCGCGGCGCGGCTGAGGCGCGAGCTCTGGGCTATCGACCATTCGGCCAAGCCCAGCATGCGGCCGGTGATTGTCGTCCAGGTAACGGCGCGCCCGCCGTTCTCCACGATGCGGATGTCATCCCACGCCGCGAACAACTCAGCGAGCACGGGCTCCGTGAAGCGGTGCTCTAGCACCGCCCGGTCGTACTCCCAAACGTGCGGTACCGTGACGAGAACGGCACCTCCGGGACGCACGACGCGTCGGAACTCCGCCACCGCCGCCTCGGGGTCCGGAACGTACTGCAAGGACTGAGTGCAGATGACCAGATCGAACGAGGCGTCGGGAAAGGGCAGGAACTCGTCGGTGACCACATCCGCGACGCCGTAACGCGATGTCACGTCGAGGCCCACGCGCCGCGTGTCGGGAGGCAGCAGGTCCTCGTAGGGGCGCGTCCCGCAGAAGACGTCGAGGATGTCGTGCACGGAGCCGTCAAGCGCCTTGAGCGCGCCCTCGAGGTCCCTGACGAGGTGACGCAGGTGCAGGTATTCACTGTCCCACGGGCGCGGATGGCGGCGTGTGCGCCGGATTTCGCTGATCTCCTGGGGCGATATCGGGAAGGTGGGCGGCGACGCGTCGGACATACGCGGAGGAAGCTCAAGTGCTGTGCTGCTGACATCATCCATGATCGCGTCCAGTGACGCCCGCGCCTATGCCTGCGAACCAGCCCGACATTGCCGTCTATTTGCCGACGCTCGACGGTGGTGGAGCGGAACTGGTCATGCTCAGGCTCGCGGCCGGCTTGGCCGAACGTGGCCGTCGCACCCACCTCGTGCTGGCTCGTGCACGGGGCCCGTATCTAAGCGACGTCCCACCGAGTGTGCGTCTGGTCGACCTAGGGGCGCGATCGCCGGTGGTGCTGACGAAGACGTTGCTGTTGGCGGTGTACATGCGCCGAGCGCGCCCGCGGGTGGTCCTGTCGGCGCTCGACGTCGTCGACAGCGCACTCATCGCCCGCGCGATGGCCCGCACGCCGACGTCCGTCGTCCTTACCATCCATACACATCTATCGAGGCAGTTCGAGGATAAGCCGGACTGGGGTGTCGCCATGATACGGAGGGGCCTGATCCGCCTCCTGTATCCGAGAACCGACCGGCTCGTCGCCGTCTCCCGCGGTGTCGCCGACGATGCCGCTCGCATCGCAGGCCTCGCGTCGGATCGCGTGCAGGTCATCCCCAACCCGGTACTGGACGGCGACGTCGACCAGCGCGCACGCCAGCCGGTCGACCACCCATTCCTCCGACCTGGACAGCCCCCGGTCGTCCTTGCCGCAGGGCGGCTGGTGCGGCAGAAGGATTTCCCGACGCTGATAGAGGCGTTCGCGCTCGTCCGCTCGCGCCGGCGCGTCCGGCTGATCATCTTGGGCGACGCGGACCCGCGCGAACCCGCGGTTCCTCCGGCGCTCCAGAAGCTGATCCTGGCGCGTGGGCTGGCCAACGACGTCTCGTTACCCGGCTTTGTCGCCACTCCCCACGCGTACATGCGCCGGGCGGCCGTCATGGCGCTCTCCTCGCTCTATGAGGGGCTGCCGACAGTCCTCATCGAGGCTATGGCCGTGGGCACGACGATCGTCGCCACAGACTGTGACAGCGGGCCGCGCGAGATTCTCGACGGCGGCCGCTACGGCAGGCTCGTGCCGGTGGGCGATTCAGGCGCCCTTGCTGACGCGCTGGTTGCCGCCCTCGATGCGCCCCACGACGGCTCGGAGCTGCGCGCTCGTGCGCGGCGCTACAGCACCGAAGCGGTGATCGGCCAGTACCTGCGGGTACTCGACGGGTGATGGCCACCTCGCCTCCGACCGTGTCTGTCGTGGTGACGACATGCAACCGGCGCGAGCGTCGGCCGGAGGTCAGCCTCTGCTCACCGATCCCGGCGCTTTCGAGATCATCGTCGTCATGGATGCCTGGCACGACGGATCGCTTGAGCTGGTCGAAGAGCTGGCGGGCCGACACCCGGTGCTCAGGCCACTCATGCTCCCGGAGAGCGTAGGAACAGCACGGGCGCGTATGGCCGGAGCCCGCTCGGCCAGCGGCGACGTCATCCTTTCCCTCGACTACGACGTCATCGCACGTCCCGGCTCGTCAGCGGGCATCAGCGCCACCACGCTCGTGCGCCGGGCCGGCCGCGTGGTCGTCGGGTACATGCCGACGCCGCTGCCGCGGCCCCGCCGACCCGGGCGGATCGGCCTGATCGAGTCCGCCGCGAGCTACGAGGCGCACTGCCGAGCATACGAGCGCGACCCACGCACCATCCTCACCCATTTCTGGGGCTCGGGAGAAACACGGGTCGAAATTAAGGCCGGCTGGACGTCCGCGCCAGCCACCACCGCCTGGAAGAGAGCGGCCCTCGCATCTGCTGATCTGCATGCTCGCCGAGTACGTGGGCTGGCACCTACTGCACGCGTGGGCCGACCTGCTCTTCCAAGACGACCACCTTCGCACCAACAAAGATCCCGTGCAAAGGCCGCTTGCTCACCCCACGCGATCCGCAACGCGGGCAGGCGTCGTACACCACCAGGAGCCCTGTAACACGGTCGAGAGCACCTTCGACGAGGTCGAGAACCGCACCCGCAACACGATCCGTGTCAAGGGACCGCGGCAACCTTCCCGCGGCTCAGCATCCCGCTTGACCTGCAAGCCCACGCCTTCGCGCTGATCAACGAGCGCGTCGCCCCGCCCACGTAGCCAATAGCCAGCCAGCCCAAACCCACGCGGCGACCCGAAATCGGAGCAAAAAGCGCGATCGTCAGCGGCAACTTCGCCCTTGTTTTCGCCCGGCGCCGAGTTTTCAGGAGGTCTCCGATCAAAGCGGCAGCAACGTACCGGTCATCGAGCGACCGAGATCACCGCGAGAGCGCAATCAGCGTCGCGCGCACTTGCCGCGATCGCGTGCCGAGCGTCGGATGCCTATCGCTACGACTATCTTGCGGCACGGCGTTGCGGCATACGAGCGTGGTCCATACGGCGTATCGAATCTTCCACAAGCTGCTTCGCTGGATCGGATGCCCTAGCACTGCTCACGCTACGCCTTCTTCTTGAAAAACACTATCTCCGGATATAGGTGTATCGCCGCGACAGTTGGCTCAAAGCTCACAACCCCAATGCTCTCCTCGTTCCGCCGGATCGCGTTGTCCACTTGCGCCTTGATCAGCTCGACTGCCGTACCCGGAGTTCCCGGGGGGCCGCCCTCGTAGCGCGGGTGGTAAGCGACAGGGAGATCTTCCACAACGTAGATTCCGCCTGGCTTTAGGGAAGGCCAAAGCGCGGCGTAGCTCGCGTTAATGTGGCGACCGATGTGACTGCCGTCGTCGATCACGACGTCAAAGGGGCCGTACTTACGAACAACCTCCTGCAGGAAGGCGCTATCGGATTGATCACCGCGCTCGAAATGTATTCGCGTGCCGCGAACATCCTTTTCATTGATGTCGACGCCGACGATTTGGGCGTTGGGGAAGTAGTCTCTCCACATGCGGAGGGACTGCCCGCCCGCCGTTGTCTCGAAGCCCTCGAATGAGGTGATACCGCCGACTCCTATCTCCAGGACAGATCGCACGGCGAGGCGTCGCGTGCGGAAGTGCCGCTGGTACAACCTGGTGTAGCAGTGGTGCTGCGATGACTTATCGGTGCCGTAGTGGCGCGCCAGAGCATCAAGATCACTCTTGCGGTGCGCGCGAAGCAAAACGGTCGGTGCGGTAACGCGACGCCAGCTTTGCCGAAGCATTTGGCGCTGCTCGGAAGTCAAATTCCGCTTCACCGCCTTATGGAGCCGATGCACCAGCTCGCAAGCTTAGCGAAGTTCGCTTCGGCGAATCGCAGAGGGGTTGGATCGCGCAAAGAAGGAGAAGCGAGGCCGTCGCGTGTTCTTCTTTAGCGTTCAGACATGCTACGTCGTTTCTCCCGTGAGGCATCAGGGTGGCCCGACCCCATGAGATCGGTCCGGCCTGTGTGAGAGCTTCGTCGACCCTGTTGAATGGTCAGAGGAGCGCTTAGATGAAGAGGCGACGTCACACGCCGGAGCAGGTCGTCCGCAAGTTGCGGGAAGCGGACCGGTTGCTGGGCGAGGGGATGGAGCTCCCGGAGGTGAGCAAGCAGTTGGAGGTGTCGGAGGCGACGTATCACCGCTGGCGGGCGCAGTACGGCGGGATGAAGGCCGACGACGTGACGCGGTTGAAGGAGCTGGAGGTCGAGAATGCGCGGTTGAAGCGGATCGTGGCCGATCAGACGCTCGAGGTTGCGGCGTTGAAGGAGATCGCGAAGGAAACTGGTGAGCCCGTCGCGCCGGCGCCAGGCGGTGGTCATGCTGCAGGATCGCCTGGGGATCTCGGAGCGACGGGCGTGTCGAATCGTCGGTCAGCACCGCTCGACGCAGCGCCATGAGGCGGACGTCGCGCCTGATGATCATGCGCTGCGGGCGGAGCTGCGCCGCATCTCGCGGAAGCGGCCGCGGTGGGGGTACCGTCGGGCGCATCAGCTGCTGCTCGATCAGGGCTGGCAGATCAACCGCAAGAGGACCCAGCGGCTGTGGCGCGAGGAAGGCCTCAGGGTCCCGCGCAGGCGGCGCAAGCGCCTCAGGTTGGGCGACTCGACGGTGCCGGCCGAGAGGCTGCGGGCCGAGCGGCCGGACCACGTATGGGCGCTCGATTATCAGTTCGATCAGACCGCCGACGGCGGGATCCTGAAGCTGCTGCACGTCGTCGATGAGTTCACCCGGGAGGCGCTGGCGATCGAGTGCCGCCGACGGAGGTTCTGTCCGATCAACTGTGTCTGATCGAAGTGACCGATGGGCCCGGTTGGGCAGAGAGGACACCCATGAGTACAGAGCTGGAGGGCGCTCCAGGCTTCAAGATGGAGTGCGTGACCCCGAAGCGTCGTCGTCGTTCTCGCTCGTCGGAGAGTGAGCAGCTGCCGGATGAGGTTCGCGAGCGGGTTGCCGGCTTGTTGTCTGAGGAGGCGTTGGAGCAAGCGGTTCAGGGTTTGAAGCCCGAGGATCTGACTGGGCCGGGTGGGCTGTTGACGCAGTCGGCCGGGCGGGTGATCGAGGCGGCGCTGGAGGCGGAGCTGGCCGGGCATTTGGGCTATCCGCCGGGTCAGAGTCCGCCGGAGGCCAACAAGCGCAACGGCGGCACGCCGAAGACGCTGAAGAGCGATCTGGGGCCGGTGCAGATGCGTACTCCCCGCGACCGCGACGCGAGCTTTCAGCCGCGGCTGGTTAGAAAGCGCCAGACCCGGATCGCCGGCCTGGATGAGCGGGTGCTCGACATGTACGCCGGCGGTATGTCGACCCGGGATATCGCCGCGCACCTGACCTCGCTCTACGCGTTGAGGTGGGTCGGGACACGATCAGCCGGGTCACCGACCAGGTGCTGGAGGACATCCGCTCCTGGCGCTCCCGGCCCCTGGACGAGGTGTATCCGATCGTCTACTTCGACGCGATGACGGTCAAGGTCAGAGAGGACCGCAGCGTTCAGAACCGCTGCTGTTATCTCGCCGTCGGGGTCACCCTGGAGGGGGAGCGCGACTGCCTGGGGATCTGGTGGCGCGAGGTGGAGGGCGCCAAGTTCTGGCTGGCCGTGCTCAACGACCTGCACCAGCGCGGCGTCAGGGACATCTTGATCGCCTCCGTGGACGGGCTGAGCGGCTTCCCCGAGGCGATCGCCACGGTGTTCCCCGACACCTGGGTGCAGAGCTGCATCGTGCACGAGATCCGTGCCAGTACCCGCTACGTCTCCTACACAGATCGCAAGAAGGTCACCGCGGCGCTCAGGCCGATCTACACGGCGGCCAACGAGCAGGACGCCCTGGCCGAGCTCGAGCGCTTCGATGAGCAGTGGGGTGAGCGCTACCCGATGATCGCCCAAATGTGGCGCCGGGACTGGGAGCACATCATCCCGTTCCTGTCCCTGCCCGAAGCTCTGCGCAAGGCGGTCTACACCACGAATTCGATCAGGGGATGCACCGCCAGGTCCGCAAAGCGATCAAGACCCGCGGCCACTTCCCCGACGAGCAGGCCGCCACCAAGCTGATCTGGCTGGCGATCCAGCGAGCCGAAACCAAATGGCGCTCGGTACTCGGCTGGACAAGCGCCCTACGAGCGCTCAAGATCCACTTCGGAGACCGAATCCCCGACTGACATGAAAACAGTCACCCCGGTCTCAGACACAGAAGAACGGACACCCTCCCATTTCACGCCCCGCGTTCTTCGGATCCCCGACCAGCTTCTTCTTCGTATCTACCGACCGGCTGGCCGAGATCGACCCTCCGTCCGGCGATCTGATCGATATGGAGGAACTGGGCATCACGCTCTGAATGCTGCATGCCCTCCCGCGCCTTGACATTGGCCTGCACGCTTTACTCCAGCCCACGCAGAAGCTAGGCCACCGTCGTGGAATGCACCTCGTGGCTCAACCGGCGCAACCCGCGGCGAAATGCCTGACGCTCTTTGACGTCCAGCGCAGCAGCGACTCGGGATCGCTCCGGCTGTCCGCCTCAACCAGCAACTCAAGATCCTCAAGCAGCGTCGCATCGATCTCCGCCAGCCGCTTACGCCTACCGCCGGGCCGCCGCACCCGCCCCGGCGCGAGCCGCTCGCGGCGCTCAAGCTCAGCGATGCCTTCACGGAGATCCCCGCGCACCCGCCCCCACCACGCCCCGCCGCGCGCGCCTCGCTCGCTGCCCACAGCCGGCGCTGGCGCTCGTTCAATTCATCCGCGAACACCCTGAACTTCTCACCGATCGCAGCCTCCTCAGCCACACGCTCGTGGTTCTACACCGCGAGCGATACTGCTGCAATATTGTCTATCTACAGGCCCTTGGAGCGCACTCACCGGTTCCGGACCCGGATGAACGCCGCGCGAGCGAGCGGCGACTGGCTACGTCGCCGCAGGGGCCGCGCTACCGACCGCCGCGATGAACTCCCGGGCCGTGGCTGGCTCGAGCTTCCGAGCGAAGAGGCAGTGTCGGGATTGAGCGGCCGCGGCATCGGCGGCTTCGAGCGGCTCGGGGTTTGCCCGACCGACGACGAACCGTGCGTAGCGGCGCGACGGTCCCATTCGGAGGCCCCGATCAGCCACGGCCGTAGCGAAGAACACCTCGGTCGGGACCAGCGAGCGCGAGAATGCTCGCTGCTCAGCCGGATCACCGTAGGCGTGTTCAACACCTGACCAGGCAGCACGGTTCATCATGAAGTACTCGATGCCGCCAACCAGCCGCCGGTCCCGAAGTGCGCTACTTCGCAAACCGAGGAGGTCGACCCGCGCCGCGCCGTAGAACTTGAGGTAGGTGATCCCCGGGAGGAAGTTCACGAGCTCGAACATCGGCGCGGCTCGTGCGCACCACGGCGGTAGCTGATACCAGCGGTAGAGGTACCGACGGTCGGCGTCCCGGCCCCACGCCCGCTTCCTGTCGATCGCGTCGATGCACGCGTCGACATCCGTGGCGGCCAGAGCCGGACCGATCTCCTCGATGGGGACCACAGGCCAGTCCTGGCCCGTCAGCAGCACGATCCAATCGACGGTCGGGTGCTCTGCGAGCATCCTCTGAGTCGTCTCGACGATCGCCTGAACCTGCGTCCAGTGGGCCCACCGAACCGCCCGGGGGTGGGGCATGATTCGAACACGGGGATCATCGGTGAACCTCTCTAGGACCCCGCTTTTGGCGTCATGGTGGATCGCGACCGCACTGGTGTCGCCGCTCCTGAGCAGCTCGGCAGTCAGCGCTGCGATCTGCTCGGCATTCTTGTACGTGTACATGACGTAGCCGATGCGCACAAGCAAGAGCGTATCGCGCGCGATGCGCGCCAGACTACTGGCAGCTCTACGCTTACCTGTCCGGATGGCCTCATGGTTCATCGAGCAGGCGTGCGCGATTGTGCCGCTCTTGCAGGAACTCCGGCCGAAGACCGTTCTTGACGTCGGCAACGGACTCGGAAAGTCCCGGTTTCTGATCCACGAATACGTTGGGATCGGTGAGGCCACCAGTTGGCACCGCGTCACCCGCGCCAAGGGCGCAGGTGCAAGCTACCGAGAGCGGTGGGCGGAGCCGTCGCACGCGTCCGGCTCGTCTCGGGACCAGCACTCGGTGGCGCTGAGACCGGGGAACGTGTAGCAGGGGTCGAATAGGACTCTGGGGCGCCATCGCCGCCGCTGCGCGCGATCCCGCCACACGCCGACTGCGCAAACATCCCGCGTGGCGGCTGGCCCATCAAGATACCGGCGGGTACCACCGATAGCCTGCGAGCGGAGGAGGCGATGAAAGTCGCCGAGGAGGAGGCCGCACGGCAGCGGTGATGCCACCCGTGGAATCCGCTGAGCGGCCGACGCCAACCTCCGAGCGGGGGTATGGCTTGCGTTGGTCCGCAAGACGAGCGGCGGCTGCGGTTGTGGCCGCGACTCACTTGATGTGAGGGGGCCGGTGGTGGAAACGTGCGCGTGCTGCATCCTGCCAGGCCGGCACGAAAAACAGCGTACAATACCGCCCCGGAATTCGCAGGCCGGGCACCCGATTCTGGACCCCAGACGCTCGACTGCGCCCTTGTTTTCCGAAGCGAAGTCGACCGCGCGCCGCCGAAAATCTGGGGTCTTTCAGCGAGAGTCAGCTGGGGCCGAGCGCGTGATCGGCCTGCCCCGCCGAACCCTCCGCCGGTCTGCTCGTGGCCGTCAATAATCGATCCAAGCGGCGATTCGGGGGCATGCGCTGAACCCCTCGAGGCTGATGGACGACCGGGCTCGACCGTGACCTTTTCGTGACGTCCCGGTCGCAGGCGCGAGTGTCCGTACCTCCCGGACCGGGAGCGCATGGGTGCTAGCCATCCGGGCTCGATGCGACTTTTCCCGAGCTCACCGGCGCTACCGCTACGACGCAGAAATCAACGTGGTCGGTTCGAGAATGCGTCCGCTCGTCCGGCTTGGTGACCGGCCCCGGGCTCGACCGCTTATTCTCGCGCTTCTCCGCGTGGCGGTGGCGGGCACGGGTTGGATGCACCTATTCCGACTTCAGTCTCGCTTGGCGTGGATCGCCATTCGTATTCAGGATCGACGTGGAGCCCGTGTTGCCGCGCTCACCGCGCGCGAAGGCGCTCGACCCTCGCCCGCAGCTTCCGGCGAGCCGTACCCGCGTGTCGACGCGCCTGATGGCGCCAATTCTGCGCCGCCGCCAAGTCCCACTCAAGCTCGCCGAACAGCGAGTCGCGCGCCCTGACCACCGTGATGTCCACATGGAGATCCGCGTCGCGCGGGTCCAGGGACGCTGCGATGAGTCCGTCGCCGCTGCACGACTCGGGGACGGAGTGTTCGGCGATCACATGAGCGCCCGCTTCCTCGAGCACGCGCAGGCACTTCTGGTGCGTGAGCGGATCGCGGCTGATGGAGTGGTGGTGCGTGGAGATCACGAAGAAGCGGATACGCCGCTCCTGCATGGCTCGCGTCGCACCGAGCAGCGCATCGAGCTCGGCGCCTTGGACGTCGCTCAGTAGCAGATCGATCCGCTCTAGGCCCTTATCGGCGATAAGACCGTCCACCGACAGTCCCCGAAACCGCCGCACGACGCCGTCGCTCTCGGTTGCCATGCGAACGGGAGCGCCGTGCTCGCGGGTGACGGGGGCGTGGATGAACTCGCCGGTGACGCCGTTGAGGCTGAAGTTGCGTTGTCCGATGGCCAGATTGTTCGGATCGGGCTCGAGCATGAGACATCGTGTCGCGGGAATCGCGCGCTTGAGCCAGAGCGAGTAGTAGGCCCAGAAGCTGCCCAGCTCGAGCATCACCGGCGCCGGAGTGTCCTCTCGCAGACGCTCGACGAGCACGTGGAATACCGCCTCCTCCTGGGGCTCGTGATGGCCACGAAGGCGGCGTACGATCTCCGTCGTCCAGTCGCCCCAGTAGCAGCCCTCCTCGACCACCACGCCGTTGTGCATGATCTGCACGCGGGTTCCGTTGCGCTCTTCCACGTCACCGGCTCGCGGGACCTTGGGTATCGGATCGGTGTCGCGGACCGCAGAGGTGATCTCGATGCGGCGCTCTTCGTAGGACGGCATCGATCTAAGGTAGCGGTTCTAGCTTCGCCTGAGTCCTCGCAGAGCGCGCTTACCAGCCCAGATCGCCTGCCGCACCGAGCGTGGCACCAAGGCCAGCAGGACGCTCGCGTAGATGGCGCTGGAACCGGCCGCGGCCGCGAGCGCGGTCCAGATCGTGGCCGGGGCCGACAGGGCAAACGCCAGGCCCGCGCCGCCGGTCAGCGCAGCGGCCAATACCGGAACTGCGGTCGACCGGATCACGCGGACGCCGACTGCGGCGAGCGCGCTTCCTATGAGCAGGGCGTCGACGATCGAGGCGGCAAGCCATCCCCACCCTAGCGACGCCGCTCCAAGCGACGTGAGCGCCAGCAAGAGCAGCGCCACCCCCACCCAAGCGATGCTGTAGAGCGTCGTGGCGACGAGGACACGGCCAGCGCGGCCGTGAGCGTACAGGTAGCCGACACCCGGTGCCGCGATCGGGCCGCTGATCAGCAAAGCCAAGCAGCACGGCGGCACCGCGTCAGCGGCACCGGCCCACCGGGATCCGAAGACGACCGGGACGCTCGCCGGCGCCGACGCGCCAAGGGCGACGACGATCGCACCGGTGGCGATCGTGCCCATGCTCAACGCCCGCTCGATGTCTTGAGCGGGGTCGGTTCCGCCTCTAGACAATCGTGCGATCGCGGGGAACGAGACCCGCCAGAGTCCTTCGAAGAACGTCAACGGCATCAGCATGATCCGCTGCACCAGACCCCAGAAGCCCAGTACCGGTAGACCAGCGATCGCCGCCGTCGCGAGGTTCAGGCCCTGATCGCGTACGAGGCCAACCAGCCCGGTGGCCTGGATCCTGGCGCCGAAGCCCAGGAGCCCGCGAACACGAGACCATTCGAGGCGAGGCCGAAGATGGCGCACGGGGCTGCGCCGCAGAAGCAGCGCGCTTCCAACCGCGCTTCGCACAACCACACCCGTCGCGACACCCCAGACGCCGGCCCCGAGGAGCACCGTAGCTACCGACCAGGTGACGTACGCCACGACCTCGGCCACCTCGGCGTATGCCAGTTGGGAGTACTGAAGCCCTCGCTCGAACAGCAGCGTCGTCGGAGTGCGCAGGACGCCGAACGGCAGCGCCGCGAGCATCACCGCGGTCACCTCGGCGATCTGACCGAAAGGTATCGCTATCACCGCTCCAAGAGCCGCAACCACGGTGGTGACGAGCAGCTGAAACCCCAGGGCCGAGCTGAGATCGCGGTCGTCCGGCGGCTCGCGGCGGCTCATCAGGCCCGCGACCAAGCCGGCGTCCGCCATGAAGCTGGCGAAGGTCACGAAGACCTGGCCGAAGGCCAGGATGCCGAAGTCCTTCGGTGCCAGGAGCCGGGCGAGCGCGATGTTCCCGGCGAACCCCAGCATGCGGATCACAACGCCGCGCAGCCCGATGACGGCGACGCCCTCGAGTGCCATCGAGCGGACGTCGCCGGCCGAGAGATCGCTCTCAACGATGGTCTCTTCGTCGGTGATGGCAGTGAGATCGTTCGGGTGAGGCACGGCGCTACGGAAGGTAGACTGTGCGAGTCTGACTGCGTCCGAGCCACGCGACCAACTGTGCGACTGACCTACGTGTCTCGCCGGGCGTGGCCCGCCCGCGGTGGCATCGAGCGTTACCTCTACCTTTTCGCCACCGAACTCGCAGTAAACCACGATGTGCAGGTCCTGTCCCAGCAGGTCGCCGACGCCGAGATCGGCCATCTCCGTGTGGCGATGCTCGGTGCGGATTTCAGGCCGTTCACCAGGAACGCGCTGCGCACCGAGCCGCTGCGCCTGACGGTTCCAGAGAAGATCCGGCTGCTGCCGCTCGCGGCCCGTTCGCTCGCCTACCGCGTTCCGCGGCTGGGCCTGGTCGAGAACAACTATCGGCGCTACGGCGCGGTGATCGGCGACGCAATGGCGCGGACGGCGGACCGGCCGGACGTGCTGCACCTGATGAACGGGGGCAACTTCGCCGCCGCCGGTGCCCACGCGAGCCGGCGTCTTGGGGTGCCGCTGGTCGTGACCCCCCAGGCGCATCCCGGGCAATGGGACGATGATCCCGCTTCGGGCGAGGCATACCGGAAGGCCCAGAAGGTGATCGCGTCCGGCGAGGCGGATGCGCGGACGTACCTGGGCCTCGATGTGGCTCGGCAGCGGGTCGCGATCGTGCCTCCGTGCAGCGCCCCGCTGCCACAAGGACGTGGTGAGCCCTTGCGGCGTAACCGACGGATCGAAGGTCCGCTCGTCCTCTTCCTCGGCGTTCGCCGTGAATACAAAGGCGTCGATGTGCTCCTGCAGGCTGCGCCACAGGTGGGCCGAGAGGTCCCGGGCGTGACCTTCGCGTTCGTGGGTCCCGGGGCGGCGCTACCGAAGGCCCCGGATGGCGTCCGGATCCTGGACGTGGGACCGGTCGACGAAGAGGAGAAGGCGGGTTGGCTGGAAGCCGCCGACGTCCTCGCCCTGCCCTCTGGGTACGAGAGCTTCGGAATCGTGGTCGCTGAAGCGTGGAGCCTCGGAACCCCGGTAGTGACTAGCACAGCGCCAGCACTTGTCGAGCTCGTGCAAGCGGGCGCCGGGGGCCTGGCCGTTCCGCGCGAACCCGGCGCGCTGGCCCTGGCGCTCGTCGATGTTTTGCGAGACCCCGCCGCCGCCCGCGACATGGGCGCTAAGGGTCGCGCGCACTGGCGGGCGCACCACACCCCGGAGCGGACCGCTCGCCGCCTCATGGAGATCTACAGCAGCTTGTGATCGCGCATCTGAGGGAACGACATCG
>JAFASQ010000501.1 GCA_019244395.1 Solirubrobacterales bacterium
GTGCGCGAGGGTTCGGGTCGGCCACCCACAATGCCGCCGACTCCTCGGGATCGACGACCGCCTTCAGCAATGCCGAACCGGTACCAGTGCCGTGGTCGGCTGTATACACGTAGAGCACATACAGTTGCCTCGCCCACCTCGCCGCGGCGTCCAAGGGCGGGCCGGACATCGCGAGCCCGACCAGCTGGTCATCCCGCTCGGCCACAGCAACGCGGTTCTCGCGATAGCGCTCGTCGGTCACGCGGCCGTCCAAAACCGCTCCCGGGCGGCCAGGAAGGCCGCGTCATCGAGAACTGCGCCCGACACGAGCCCTCGGTAGGTCTCCTGCCAGCACCGGAGATTCACGCGCGCCTTCTGCGCGACGTCCTCGACCCGGGCAGGGCGAACCGTCACCGAGCACCTCACCGACGAATCGTAGCCGCCAACGCTGTGTTCGGATGCGGCGGAAGACCGGTCGCAGCCCCCACGTTATGTGCGACATAGCGTGCCGCTGAAGCCACGCTGCGAGGCGCGCGACCACGAGAACGCGGAGTCAGATGAACGAGCCAGGGCGTAACCCTCGAAATCCGACCACCGCTGGGCCGGACTCGGTGGCGGCCGTCGCGAACTCCGACGTTGTGGTCGAGACTCGTGCTACCGCGGATCCCGGATCGGGTCGGGACGCTCAGGCAATGCTCCGTGCTTCCGCCGGCCGTTCGTGGCTGGTCAAATCCACGCTGGTGTTCGCGGTCGCCGTGACGGTCGGCGCGATCATCGTGGTGTTTGGCGGTCGGCATCCGGGTCTGACCTCGACCCCGCCGGCAGCGTCGTCACTTAGCAGCGGCCCCCACGCGGGCAATCCGGGCTCGCGGCCCATGGCCGCCCAAACCGCGTCGGGCGCGCGCGCAGAGCAGCGTAGGGGTTGCGTGGTGACGATCACGAAGGCAACCGTCTGCGGCGCCTCTGCCGCGCAGTACTGCAACCTGGTGATCTCCCGCGCGCTGCCCCAAGGCCGAGCGGCGACCAGCCGATGCGTGAGTCAAATACGACAGTTCAACCGCGAGCGCGCCAGAGCGTACGAACTCAACGAGGAATCTTCCGAGCCGGTCCACGGGGGCGGCGAGCACAGCTAGGCTCCCTCGGCGCGCTCGCCTCCGCGGCACGCGCCGGATCGGTCGACGCCGGGCGGCCCTGGTACTGGGTGATCGCCCGCCAGCCTGCGGGTGTCGGTCGCGCTCATCTCCGTCGATTGTGGGGTCCCCACAGCCGGGCCGCCGGCACGGCCGCAGACGCCACGCCTAGCCGCCAGCGGCCGTGACGCGGTCCATCACCGGTGGCCTGCCGCCGGAAGACTCGAGCCGGCGCACGATTCCGAGAGGTCTGGCCGTCGGGGCCTGGCCAATCTCAGCTCAACGCACAGGAGGTCAACGCCGCCACCGATCACCGGAAACCACTGGCTGCCGTAACTCACGTCTCGAGGGCAGCCGAGCAATCCGAACTCAGGCACCGCGGTGGCCGGCGCCAAAAGGATGCGTCAGCCGGCTTTGTAGGCCACGACGACGGTGGCGTTGGTGATCGAGCCGGTGGTGTTCCCCGACCAGGTGCCGTTGACGGTCTTCGTCCCGGCGGTGGTGGCGATCTGGTATTCGCTGGTCAGCGCGCTATAGAACGGTACGTTGTTAAAGCTCTGGATCAGGAGGTTCGGCGCCGTGGGGGTGTTGGTTACCTGGCCGTCGAAGATCGAGGCGCCAAGCACGAGATCGTTCGCGTTCACGGTGGTGATGGATGCCGACCAGTTGGTCACGCCGTTCTGGGTGCTCTTGGCGACCACGTCCACGGGAGCCGAGCTCGCGATGCCGCGGAACGAGGCGGCCGCCATGTCTCCGTGCGTTGCTCCGGCCGAGAACGTCGCCGTCAATGCGGTTCCGGAGGGCAATCCAGCGGGCGCGTAGGCCGAGGCGATCCCGACGCGGTAGTCGCTCAAGGCGCCCTTGACCTGCCCGTCGACAGTCCAGGTGAGACCGCCACCGGACACCGAGGACAGGGTCGAGCTTCCGCCGCTCCAGTTCACAAACGCGAACACCCGGGTGCCGGCCGCGGCCGCCTTGGTCGTCGTCATCTTCATCGTCGCGCCGGTCCTGTTCTCGGTGTAGGTCCCTAGGTTCTGATCGAGCGAGACCGAGGACGTGCTGCCGGTTCCTGACAGCCCGATTGACTGCGGGCTGTTCGGGGCATTGTCGGTGACCTGTACGCTGGCGGTGCGGCTACCTGCTGCACTGGGATTGAACGTCACCGAGATCGTGCAACTGGCGTTGACCGCCACGCTCGCCGGACAGGTATTGGTCTGAGCGAAGTCGCCCGCGTTGGCGCCGGCCAACGCGATGCTGCTGATCGAGAGCGCCCCCGTGCCGGTATTGGTCAGCGTCACCGCATGGGAGGAGCTCGGCGTGCCGATCAGCTGCGAGCCAAAGCTCAGGGTGGCCGGCGACAGCCCCACCGCCGGCGCCACCCCGGTCCCGGACAGCCCCACCGACTGTGGACTGTTCGCCGCATTGTCGGTGATCTGCACGCTGCCCGTGCGGCTCCCCGTCGCGCTCGGATTGAACGTCACCGAGATCGTGCAACTGGCGTTGACCGCCAGGGTCGTCGGACAGCTATTGGTCTGGCCGAAATCACTCCCGTTGGTGCCCGCTAGCCCGATGCCGCCGATCGACAGCGCCGCCGTCCCTGAATTGGTCACCGTCACCGATTGCGCCGTGCTGCTGTTGCCCACCAGCTGCGAGCCAAAAGTCACACTCGCCGGCGCCAGGCTCACCGCCGGTGCCGGGTCGGCCCCCGTACCGCCCAAGGTCACGCTCTGCGGGCTGTCCCCCGCGCTATCGGTGATCTGCACCGAGGCCGCGCGGCTGCCCGAGGCTGCCGGGGAGAACGTCACCGACAGCGTGCAGGTCCCGCTCACCGGCAACGTCGAGGGACAGTTATCGGTCTCCGCGAAGTCCCCGGCGTTCGTGCCCATAACCGCGATCCCGGAAATCGCCAGCGGCGCGCTCCCCGAGTTCGTCAGCGTCACCGACTTCGCTGCGCTCGTGGTTCCCGTCAACTGGGATCCGAACGCCAGGCTCGACGGCGACAGGCCCACTGCCGGCGCCGGGGCCAGTCCCGTGCCGCCCAACTGCACGCGCTGCGGGCTATCCGCCGCGTTATCGGTGATCTGCACCGCAGCCGCCCGGCTGCCCGAGGCGGTCGGGGAGAACGTCAGCGATAGCGTGCAGGTAGCGCTCGCCCCCAGTGTCGCCGGCGGCACCGGACAGTTGTCGGTCTCCGCGAAGTCGCCGGCGTTCGCGCCGGTCACCGCGATCCCCGAAATCGATAGCGGCGCACTCCCAGAGTTCGTCAGCGTCACCGACTGGGCCGGGCTCGTGTTGCCGAGCAGCACCGATCCGAACGACACACTCGACGGCGACAGCGACGCTGCCGGGGTACTACCGCTACCCGATAGCGAGACGCTCTCCGGGCTGTCTCCCGCGTTGTCCGTCACTTGGACCGAGGCCGTACGGGCGCCGGTCGCCGTGGGCGCGAAGGTCACGGCGATGCTGCAGCTCGCGCCCGCGGCAAGGCTCGCCGGACACGTGTTGGTCTGTGCGAAGTCCCCCGCGTTGGAGCCGCTCACCGCGATGCTGCTGATCGCCAGCGCAGCATTGCCCGAATTCGTCAGCGTGATCGATTGCGCCGAGCTCGTGCTCCCCACCTGCTGAGAGCCGAAAGACAGGCTCGCCGGCGCCAGGCTCACCGCAGGCGCCAGCCCCACCCCAGTCCCCGAGAGGGGTGCGCTCTGCGGGCTGTCGGCCGCGTTGTCGGTGATCTGCACCGTGGCCGCGCGGCTGCCCGAGGCGGTCGGTGAGAACGTCACCGACAGGGTGCAGGTAGCGCTCACCGCCAGCGTCGCCGGCGGCACCGGACAGTTGTTCGTCTCGGCGAAATCGCCGGCGTTTGCGCCGGTCACCGCGACCCCCGAAACCGCCAGCGGCGCAGTACCCGAGTTCGTAAGCGTCAGCGACTTCGCCGCGCTCCGGGCGCCGAGCGCCACCGAGCCGAACGAAACACTCGACGGCGACAACGAGACCGCCGACGTCGCACCCGTCCCGCTTAGCGCGATCGTCTGGGGACTCCCAGGCACATTATCCGTGATCGACACGGTCGCCGCCCGGGCACCCCCGGCCGATGGCGAGAAGGTCACTGAAATCGAACAACTAGCATTCACCGCCAACGACGCCGGACACGTATTCGACTGCCCAAAATCGGCCGCGTTGGCACCGGTTATCGCGATCCCGCTAATCGACAGCGCCGCCGTGCCGGAGTTCGTCAACGTCACGGACTGTGCCGCGCTCGAACTCCCCACCGCTTGACCCGCAAACGAAAGACTCGAAGGCGACAAAGACACCGCCGGCGCGCTCGAAGACCCGGCGCTGAACGCATTGAGGATATTTGCCGTGGTCTTCTGGATGCCCGCGTTGACGTACTGCCCGTCGCTGCTGTAGTTGTCGAGGCCCCACGACCATTGGATCGTCCCGCCGGCGAAGACCTGAGCTCCGCTTGGCGCCGTGTACAGGGTGGAGTTCGAGAACGAGTTGCCGGACCCTTCGCAGCAGCCCACGACGGGAGAATTTGACAGGACGACCTCGCCCGGCGGTGAGAACCCGTTGTTCCACACCTTGTCGTACTCATAGCCGACGATGCCCGGGATAGATGTGCCGTTCGTGAACCCCGTACCGGCGTAGATCCAGTTACTCGCATTCTGCACCACATACGCGTAGTCCTGATTGACCTGGTCCTGGTACATCACGCCGATGAAGCTGTTTTCCGGTAAATTGACCGGGTCCGCGCGCCAGTTCGTCGTCACGACGGAGTTGTTGAAGTTCCACTGCGGATCGGGTCCCGGCTTGCCGTCGAAGGTGGCGTAGTCTTTGTAGCCCACCTCCACCCGGTTGGCTACGCCGAGCGAGTCGGCCTCGAAGCGAATCTGCCAATAAGCCGTGTTCGCCGAAAAGAAGGCGGCATTGACGCCTTGCGAAATCGCATTCGTCACGTTGTCACGCATCGAGTGCGACCAATATTCGTCGTGTCCGACGGACAAGAAGACGCGATGGTTCGTGAGCGGGTTGACATTCGTCGCCGTGTCGACATCCGTGATGTAGCTGATGTTGTAGCCCTGCGATTCAGCCCACCGGATGAATGGATACTCGTAGGCGAAGAAGTGGCCTGTGCCGTTGCCGTCGAGGGGATCGTACGGCCGGTCGAACGAGACTTTGGTCGCGTGCCCGTATGGGTACACCGATCCATTCGTGTTGTTCGTGTAGAGGCTGGTCCCGCCCCACGCGTTGTACGCTTGGTACGTCGTCACGCTCGACTGGAACAGGATCGGCTCGGTGCCGCCGTCGTCGCGCACCGTGAAGACGATGAAGCTCTGGTTGCCGGTAGAAGCGGTCAGCTTCGCCAGGTACACGCCGGTGACCCACGTGGAGGGCACATTGAGCGTGGTGGTCTTGGTCCAGTGATCGCAGGACACCATTCCCGTGACCGGATCCGGAGCCGGAATCGCCTGGTGGACTCCGGGGAAGGTTCCCAGCGACTGAACGAGGCGAGCACCAATCCCCTGGTACCAGCCGGTGCGGAAGATGTCGATCGTGACGCTCGGCGCAGTCGTGGTGACGTAGAAGTCGATCGAGTCACCGTGATTGACGCTAGTTTTCGACGCGAAACCAGAGATAGCGTCCTGCTGGGCGACGGATGCGAAGGCGTCCCACCCGGAAGTGCCCGGAAGGCTGTTCTCGGCCTGAATCGGATTTTGCGTGGCGGCGCTCGCCGTGCTCGCGAAGCCGAGGAGGCACCCGGCAAGCACGAGCGCAACGACAACTAGCCGTCGAGAAGTTCGCCCGCTTTCGCGGTGTCCACAGTGCACTCGACCTCTCCTTTGGCGGATATTTCAACCCGGCGATCGTCAGCAGCGCCACGCGCGGCGTCGCCCCGCGGCCAATCTGACACGCGGCACGGTCGGTGTCTACTGACCGAAGGGTTAGGGCCATCAATCCGGCGATCGAGCAACGACGATCGCTCGCAGTCCCCAGCGCAGGTTGGGCGATCGAAGCGCGCTATCGCTCGGGTTGGCCGCGTGTCACGGTCGGGCCTCGAGCACGAGGTAGAACGGCGTCTCGACGGCCCGGCGAGCCGCGAGTAAAGCCGCCGGCGGTTAGGACCTCGTGCAGGCGTGCTTCTCCCGCTTGGGCGCCGAGCGCGAGTCCTCCGCTTCGGGAGCGTTGCGCTGGGAGTGCAGAGCAGCGAGCGCGGAGCGCACATGGCGGGCGACGGCGACCGGATCGCCCATGTCGTTCAGGCAGTCGAAGCAAGTGACCAGGTCGTAGCCAGAGCCGGGGAATCCGTCGGCGCAGGCGACCTCACAACGCACGCGGTCGGTCAGTCCCGCCTCCTCGGCTCGCCGGCGCGCACGGCCGATCGGTGGCGCTGAGCGGCCCACCTACGGCGAGCGCCCGGTACAGACCGAGGGATCCCCGATCACCACCAGCGCGGCGTTCACGTTGGCGCCGAACTCCCCGCCGGCTTGCCCAAGTAGCGGTTGCGGCTATGCGCGGCTAGGCGGCCGCTACGGTGAGGCCGTCCTCGACCGGAAGCGCGGAGTCGTTGCCCCATTCCGCCCATGAGCCGTCGTAGATCCGCACCCGCGGGTAGCCGGCGGTGCGCAGCGCCAGGGCCGCGTGGGCGGCCCGAACACCGCCTTGGCAATAGATCACGAGCTCCTGCTCGGGAAGCAGGCCCGCTGCACGCGCTCGGGCGCGGATCTCCGCAGGGTCGCGGAGCGTGCCGTCTTCCTGCACGTTCTCCTCCCACGGCCACAGAACCGCGCCCGGGATATGGCCGCCACGGGTGGCGCGCCGCTGCTCGCCGGAGAACTCCGCCGGGCCGCGGACGTCCACCAGCCGAATGCCCGGATCATCGAGCCGCTCCACGATCTCCCCCGCGCTGACCCCGGACAGACAGCCCGGCTCTCGCGGCTCGAAACGGGCCGGCGAAGGCGAGACGGCGCCGTCCTCGAGCGGCCGGCTCTCGGCCTGCCACTTCTCGATGCCGCCGTCGAGCAGGACGACCCGCTCGTGGCCGTAGTGCGCCAGGACGTGCCACAACCGCGACGCGTACAGGTTCCCCCCGTCCGAATACGCCACCACGATCTTGTCGTGGGTGATCCCCAGGCGCCCGAGCCTGTCGGCGGCTTCCGCTGCGTTGGGCAGCAACGTCGTCACCGTCGTGTCGGCTGCCGACAGGTCGTCGAGCCAGTAGACATGGATGGCGCCGGGGACATGACCGGCCGCGTATTGCGCCCGGGAGCCCTCGGCATCTCCCAGGAACCGGCAGTCGCACACCAACACGTCTTCGTCGCGCAGGCGCGCGGCGAGTTCTCCGCTGCTCATCAGCGGCACGCTGATAGCCATTTCTCGGCCTCCGTTCTTCGCTCGCTACCAGGCAGCGCGAGCTGGACCGCAGTGCTACTCGACTACCTCGACCCAGGTGGCAATCTCGTCGCGGCTGAGCGTCTCCACGAGGTCCGGATGAGCGGTCCGGATGTGGCCCTCGATCTGAGCGACCACCTCGTCATCTGTCTCGGCCCGTGCGACGAAGCCGCACTCGCATTTGATCTGCCTGGACATGTTCTTGTCGCGGCGATTGTGGAAGCCGGTCCTTTCTCATATCTTGGCAGCAACCTTGGAGAAAGGTTGGAACTTCGATGCCGGCCGGCCCTCGCACACGAATCCAGCTCTGCGGCCGCTTCGTGCTGGAACTCGACGGCCGGCGGATCGAGGCGGGGCTGCCCAGCCGCCAGGGACGGCTGCTCTTCGCCTACCTCGCCCTCAACCGCGACCGCGCCGCTACGCGGGACGAGCTCGTGGACGCCCTCTGGCCCTACGCCGCGCCGGCGGCCGCCCCCGCCGCGCTGACGGTCCTGGTCTCCAAGGTGAGAGCCGCGCTGGGTCCAGAGATTCTCAGCGGACGCACGGAGCTCCGGCTCAGCCTTCCGCCGGACGCACGCATCGACGTCGAGGACAGCCTCGCGGCGATCCACGAGGCGCAATCCGCGGTGGCCCTCGGCGACTGGAAGCGAGCCTGGGGCCCCGCCCTGCGCGCCCAGTTCATCGCTCGCCGGCGCCTGCTGCCCGAGCACGACACCCCCTGGCTCGACCAGTGGCGCCGGCGCCTTGACGACGTGCACGACAGCGCGCTCGAGGCGTACGCCGCCAGCTGCCTCGGCATCGCCGGCACCGAGCTGCCGGCTGCCGAACGCGCCGCGCGACGCCTGCTCGAGCGCTCGCCGCTGCGCGAGACGGGGTACGCGTTGCTGATGAACGCCCTCGCCGCCCAGGGCAACATAGCCGAAGCGATGCGCGTCTACGACCGCGCGCGCACCACGCTCGACCACGAACTGGGAATCACCCCAGGCCGGGCGATCCAGGAAGCACACGCCCGTCTGCTCGGCATCTCAGTTGCGGCCCCCTAAGTCATCAACTCACCCTTCCGCTGGGCAGCGTGATAGGTTGCCCGCGCGACATAACGAGCCGAGTTACCGGACTATCCGTAGCCGGTGAGCGGGGGACCCAGATGCGATCCGCGTGATCGCCGGGGCGAATCGCCGTAGCAGTTCGGCGTAGCGCACAGCGCGAGCCCGTCAGCTAACTCCGCAGGCTTTGGAACGCCTTCACAAGGGAGGTCGGTGGAGACAACGCGGGATCTCGCGCGGGATGATCCATGGCGCGAATCGCTCGAGCGCTCTCGTGCGCGCCGGGGCAGCCCGACGCACCGGAGCGGCGGGCCGGACCGGAGCCAAGCAAGGACCGGAAGCGCTAGCCCGCCACCCGTGGGACGCCCGAGCGCGGAGCGCCCACGCGCGGACGGCACATGGGCGGGCATAGCCGTAAGTGTCTGCGCGTGGGCAGAGCGGGCCGCCGTAGCACCCTCGGGCCGGGCGAGGCTCGGTCCCAGGGGCATCGCGGCATTCGTGCTGCTGGTTGCGATCATCGCCGGCGGGCTCGCCGGCGGCGGAGCCCGGAATTCGCCGGCGCCGGCGCGCGCGGACGCCCCGGGGGCCGTGACCGCAGCCTCGGTTGCGGCCTCACCACGCGCAATTTCCGCGTCGCCTCACGACGGCGTGAGGGGCAGGAGTCGCTGCCCACTCTCGACCGTGACCGGTGGGTACGTGAATCCCCTGGCGAACGCGGTCGTCAAGCCTGAGCGGATCGACCAAGGCATCGACTACGCGGGATCAGGCACGCTCGTCGCTATCGGGTCCGCACGGGTCACCCACGTGGCGACGTCCAACACCGGATGGCCGGGAGCGTTCGTCGAGTACCAGCTGCTCGGTGGCGCCGACGCCGGCTGCTACGTCTTCTACGCCGAGGGACTGATCCCCGCGAATGGCCTGCGCGTCGGCGAGGCAATCAGCGCCGGCCAGCCAATCGCGACGATCATTCCCAGCTACCCGACCGGAATCGAGATCGGCTGGGGTGCCGGTAGGGGCACCAAGACCTACGCGAACGTCGCCGGCTGGTGGAGCGCCGCCGACGACGAGGCGGATATCGCCACTGCCGCCGGAAGGAACTTCTCGGCGCTGATCGCCGCCCTTGGCGGTCCTCCGGGCAAGGTGGAGGGATAGGAGCACTGCTCGCATGTCGTCGCCGGCCTCGTCGGGCGCGCCCGTCCTCGCGACCATGGTGCACATCGACGTGACCGCGGCGACGTTGCCCGGAGCCTCCATGCCGATCGTGCTCACGGTCGCCTCCGTCATGTTCCGCGCCGGCCGTCTCTGAACGGCCGGACGAACGACACCCTGGCCGGGCGCCTCGGCGGCGCCGAGATCGGTGATCTAAGCGCGCGCTGGCGCACCGCACCGGTGCCGGCAAATGCTGCCAGGATCAACGCGCTCAGCGCGAATAGCTCCCGGTATCCAGAATAATCTTTGTACCGGGAGGCGATCGCGTGCGTGCCGGCGGGAACGCCTGTCGCGACGAGCGCAGGCACGACCATCTTCGTGGGCTGCGGGTGGCCGTCGACGGTGACCGTCCAGCCGTCGTCGAACGACGCGCTCAGCACCACGACCGCCAGGCGGCGTCCGGTGACCGTGGCGGTGACGTGGCCGTTGTCGAGATCATCATTCTCGAAGGTCACGCCGGCGGCACGTCCGCGCGATGGTTGGGGGAGTTGCGGACGCGTTGCCTGGCAATGGCCGAAAGAATCTCCGGAGAATCACCGGACGCGGCAGCGCAGATCGCAGGAGGGTGAGGCTGCGCGCGCCCAGCCGTCCGGTCGGCCGAGAGCGTGCCGGCGATCGTCCCGACGCGGACATATCCGCTGGCCGGGGCGGTCCAAAGCGCGTACGGACCGGCGAGCGCCATAGCGACCACCGGAACGCGGGGTCGGGACCCACGGCCAGTCCGGCCAGCCCGGTGAATATCGCCGTCAGGCTCTGGTAGTGCAGGAACTGCGGCGATCCCAGACCCAGGAACGGGAACCAGCCGTCGAGCGGCAGGTGTCCGCTGCGCAGCTGCTCGGTCGCGAATCGGACCATCTGCTCGTGAAGCGAGCTGTCGTCGAGATACGAAACCCCGAGGGTCTCCGCTCTCAGACTCAGCAGGTTCCACGCGACGGCTGCGGCGACGAGCAGCCACGGACCGCGCGAGGACGGCCGGTGGCTGCGGGGAGGCCCGGGGTCAGCTGTTGCCGCTGGCGCCCGAGTTGCCGGAGTTGCCGCTGTTACCGATGATAGGCGGGTGCCCTGGAGCGTCATGCACGTAGCAGCCGACGACCCACGTGGCGGCGGGCGCCGGTATCTGGACGCCCGCCGATATGCCGCTGTTGCCGGAGCTGCCGGAGCTGCCGGAGCTGCGGGAGCTGCCGGAGCTGCCGGAGCTGCCGGAGTTGCCGGCGTCGGCGCTCGTGCTGTGCCGGCGGCTGACCGCGGCGCGGTACCTCGCGAGCGCCTGGGCCGCCCGCTTCTTAGCCTCGGCGGGGGTGAGTTGCGTCAAGTGACCACTGCGGAGCACGGTCATGGGCCGGACCCGGCACGGCGGCGCCACAATCGTGCTGAAGCACGGGGGTGCGTGGCCCTGCATCAGGTGGGCCTTCTCGACGTGGACCGTGCCGGCGACTCGATACGTCGGGATCACCTGCCATTTGCCTGGGGGAATCTTACGTGGATCAAATTGGGCGATCGCCACCTGGGGCGCCGGGTGTCCGGCCGCGCTCTCCGCCAGCCGCATCGCCGCCACTGCCCCCGGCGGAAGGGCTTTGACAGTGCAGCCCGGCGCCACCTCGACGAGCCTCGCCCGGATGCCGAGAGCGGCCAGCTTCGCATTCGCCTTGTAGATCGCCGCGATCTGCTGGAGGGTGACGGTCACCGTCCCGTCGGCGTTGCGGCTGACCGCGAAGGCCGATGGGCTGCTCGCGGCGCTGAGCACCAGCGCCAGCACGGCCAGAACGCCGGCGAGGGCGAAGGAGGTGCCGGCTACGACGCGCGGCCGCGCCCGCCGGGCCCGCTTCGCCGCCGGCCTGGTCATCTGCGCCAAATCAGGCCCGTGCCTGCGCACGAGCTCGCGCCACAGGCGGTCTTCGAATTTACCCATCGCCCTGATGCTCCTTTCTCAGCCGGGCGCGTGCCCGGGACAGCCGCTTGCGCAGCGCCACGCTTGAGACGCCGAGCGCCGTTGCGGCCTCCTTCGACGTCAACCCGGCGAGGTCGACCAACTCGACAGCAGCTTTCTCGAGTTCGGGCAATCGCGCGCAGCGACCGAGGAGCTCCCGGCCGGCGCGCTCGGCGTCGATCCGGGCCGCCAGCTCCTCGGACTCGTCGACGTCCAGCGCCCGGCGCTGAGCCAGGCGGGCAACGGCATCCCGTCCATTGGCGGCCTGGTCGCAATGCCCGGCGAATACGTGGGTGGCGATCCCGAACAACCACGCGCGCGCGGAGCCCCTACGTGGATCGAAGTTGCCGAACGCGCCGGCGGCGCGCACGAACGTCTCCGAGGTAAGGTCGGCCACGATCTGCGGCTCGGCGCAGCGCCTGGCGAAGTACGCCATGACCACGTCGAAGTTGCCGCGATAGACCTGCTCGAACTCGGCGAGCGCCGAGCCCGACGGACGCCCGGGCATCGCCGCCCTCTCACGGGCGGAGTCCCCGAGCATCATCACCTTGGCGCCCGCTGCTGTGCTCATATGCAGCTAGTTGCCGGAATCGGCCCGGGCTGTGACACGAACCGATTGTGCTCGAGCCGCCACGGCGGGTACGCATGCGCCTGCTACAGCAGGGAGCTGATGCCGTGCACCGAGGCCGTCGAGAGCGCGGAGCCGCCGGATGCGCTCTGCCGTGGGCGCCATGATCGCCTGCCGGTGGCCGACGGACGGTCCAGTCCGCGCGGACGTCGTTCGGGGCCATCGCGGCTCGACGGCGGTGGCCCGGCGTGGCTAGGCTGCCGACCGTGACCGAACATAGCTGGGACGTGATCGTGATCGGGGGCGGTCCCGCCGGGGAGAATGCCGCCCACTACGCGATCAAAGGCAGCCGACGCACTGCGGTGATCGTCGAGGCCGAACTGCTCGGTGGCGAGTGCTCCTACTGGGCGTGTATGCCGAGCAAGGCGCTTCTGCGCCCGGTCGAGGTCATGGCCGGCGGCCGCGCGCTGCCAGGCGTCTCCGCGCGGTTGTCCGGTTCGCTCGATCTAGAAGCGGTGCTGAGCCGGCGCGACGCGTTTACCCACCACCACGACGACAGCGGCCAGGCCGAGTGGGCGCACGACAACGGGATTGACGTAGTGCGAGGCCGCGGCCGCCTTGCCGGCGAGAACACCGTGGAGGTCCGCGCCTCGGACGGCAGCAGGCGCACGCTGCGCGCCCGGGAAGCCGTCGTCATCGCGACTGGAACCACGCCCTCGATCCCGCCGGTGGACGGATTGGCCGAGGCCCACCCGTGGACCTCGCGGAATGTCACCAACCTCACCGAGGTGCCGAGGCGAGTCGCCGTGATCGGCGGCGGGGTCGTGGCCTGCGAAGCGACCACTTGGCTAGAGGGACTCGGCGCCCGAGAAATCACCGTGATCGAGCCCGAGGCGGCCCTGCTGAGTCACATGGAGCCGTTCGTCGGCGAACTGATCGCCGAGCGTTTCCGCGAGCTCGGCGTCGAGGTTCTCGCCGGCACTGGAGTGGACGCCGTGAAGCGGCCGACGGCCAACGACACCGGGGTGGGTCGGATCCACGGCGGTCCGGCCAGGGTCACCGCCGGAGGGTCGACGTTCGAGGTGGACGAGGTCGTGGTCGCGGCCGGGCGAAGGCCCGCCACCTCGGAGCTCGGACTGGAGCGAGTCGGCGTGGACGTCAGCGGCTCGCACGGTTACCTCGAGACCGACGAC
This sequence comes from Solirubrobacterales bacterium, assembly GCA_019244395.1. GTDB lineage: Bacteria > Actinomycetota > Thermoleophilia > Solirubrobacterales > Solirubrobacteraceae > Palsa-465. Next base: position 13,440 of record JAFASQ010000501.1, read on the forward strand.
CACATGGAGGTGCTCGGCGGCCGAGGGTGGCTCTACGCGATCGGCGATGCCTGCGGCCGGGCGCTGCTCACCCACATGGGCAAGTACCAGGGACGGATCGCCGGCGACGTGATCGGCGCACGCGCCGAGGGACGACCGCTCGACGGCTCGCGCTACCACGACGTAACCGATCACGACATGGTGCCGGCAGTCGTGTTCACCGATCCACAGGTTGCCTCGGTCGGGCTCACCGAGTCACGCGCGCGCGAGAGGGGACTCGAGGTGGAGCTGGTCGAGCATGACATCGACTCGGTCGCCGGCGCCTCCCTACTGCGAGACGGCTACTCCGGGCGAGCCAAGCTGGTCCTCGACAGCGCGAGCGACACAGTCGCGGGAGCCACCTTCGTGGGCGCCGACGTCGCTGAGCTGCTCCACAGCGCCACGACGGCCATCGTCGGCCGAGTGCCGCTTGAGACGCTGTGGCACGTGGTGCCCTCCTTCCCCACGGTCAGCGAGATCTGGCTGCGCCTCCTCGAAGCCCGGGGCTGACCGGCGGCGACCGGCGCACGACCTAAAGGTGGTCCAGCGAGCCATCGTCTGACCGGCGACCCTATGGAGCCGACTCGGGCGCCGGCTCCAGCAGGAACACCTCGACGGCCACATCGCAACGTGTGTCGATGCCGCTGATGAGCGCCAACGTTCGCCGGGACAGGATGCGCTCGACGACCGCGCGCAGCTCATCCTCAACCGTACGATGCACCAGAAGTCGGTGCTCGCGCACGTGGTCGTGCTCGCCGATTGTCGCGAGCTTGCGCTCGCTGATCGTCATCGCCTCCTGCAACAGAACGACCAGCGTGTCTGCTCCGGCGAATCTCGCGCGGGAATGGGTCGGGCCACGGCCGAAGGTTTCCTTGTAGAGACGGACGGTGGCGTTTGAGATCTCGAGCAGAGGACTGCTGCCTGGAGTCCCGGGCTCGACCCTGGGCCAGCCGTCCTGCCAGTAGCGGAGCTCTCGGTCAGGCGTGAGCGTCATGAACGCAGGCCTTCTGAGAGAGGCAGCGGAGGTCTACCGGGACTGAGGCTCGAGCACGAAGATCTCGAACGTCCTCGGCGGATGGAACACGATTTGGCTGTGGTAGGTGAGGACGCGCCGCCCGAGGAGCTCCTCCACCGATGACATCGCGGTCGCCTTCACGGTCTCCTGAAAGCTCAGCCGGTACTCGCGGACCAGCTCCTCCTTGCCGGCGGCCAGCAAGGTCTCCTCGTTGCGCGTCAGGCCGCCCTCCATAGCCACGAACACGTAGTCGTCGAGGAGCCACGCCTTCGCGGCGGTCGGGCCGCGGCCGTACAGCTGCTTCTTCATGCCCACCATCGCGTTGGCCAGCGCGGTGCGGACGGAGCCGCCCGTCTCTTGAGGCATGCGGTCGCCCGCCGCCTCGATCAGATCGCGGACGGTCTGCTGCGGAGATTCCTGACGTCCCTCCACCGTGCGCATACGCTAACGGCACGCGGCGGGCGAGGCGAATGATCTTGGCGTGGACTGCAGGCAACAACGCTTCCCCTTCGGCGTGGCGTGAAGAGCCGCCGGAGCGTTCCCCTCAGGGAGAGCCCTCACGGTCGGCCCGAATGTCCTGCCCGCCGGCGCTCCCCACAGGTAGCGCTTGGCCTGCACCGTGGATGTTATCGCCGGCCGCTCGGAAGCGTGCATTCGCGCGCCGCCGTTAAGGTGGACGGGTGCGGATCGCGGTGCTCGCCGACATCCACGGCAACCTGCCGGCGCTGCGCGCTGTTCTGAGCGAGATCGACCGCGCGCCGGTCGACATGATCGTGGTGGGCGGAGACGTCGTGGCCGGCCCGCTGGTGCGCGAGTCGCTCGAGCTGCTCGCGGCTAGGCAAGAGCCGGTGCGGTGGGTGGCGGGTAACGCCGAGCGTGAGGCGATGGCGGTCTACGACGGGGCGCCCGCGGCTGATGACCCGGCCGGGCGAGCGGCAGCCTGGAGCGCCCGCGCGCTCGACGAGCGCTGGCGGGCGGAGTTGGGGGCGTGGCCGATCAGCGTCGAGCTCGCCGGCGTGCGTTTCTGTCACGGATCGCCGCGCCGCGATGATGAGATCCTCACGCGCAGGACCCCCGACGACGTGTTCCTGGAGGCACTCGCCACGACGCCCGAGCAGCTCACCGTCGGCGGCCATACCCACCAGCAGATGTTTCGCCGCGTCGGGGACAGCGGGCGAACCTACGCCAACGCCGGCAGCGTGGGGATGCCCTACGAGGGCCGCCCGGGCGCGTTTTGGATGATCGTCGACGACGGCGTGCCGGTCCGGCAAGAGACCGCCTACGACCTCGACGCAGCGGTGAGAGAACTTCGTGCCTCCGGCTATCCCGGTGTCGAGGACCAACTGGCCGAGTCATTGCTCGAGCCCGCCGATCCGGACTGGGTGGCGACGTTCTTCGAGCGGGCCGCCGGACGGGAGCCGGAGAGCGCCCCGTGACGTCGCCGACCGCGGACTGATCGGCGTAGCTTCGAGCCCGTCGCGCCGACCCGGCGCGACAATCGGCGTGTGGGCTTGCCCGATCCGTACGACGTCGCCGCGCGGGGCCGTGCGCGCAGTACCGGGCGTGGTGCTGGGTGAACGGCCCTCGAGCCGCGGCAGGCATCGCGTTCGCGCACACCCTCATCATGTCCGGCATGAGCGCGCCATTCCAGCGCCCCACCTTCCGACTTCAGTTCCCGGCCAAGGAGATCGAGGCGCTGGCGGCGCGGTTCGGGAACCCCGACGATGGCCGCATGCTCGCCGTCGGGGCGGCGGTCCGCGCCCGCGGCCGTTTCACGCGCGCGGAGTTCATCGAGGTCTGTGCATGGAAGACGCCGCGCAGCCGGCCTCGGGTGGCGGCGAACAGCGAGGCGGCGGTCGCCGAGGTTACCGGCCGAGCGCTGGCCGCCGACGATGAGGTGACGCGGTTCGGCGCCCTCCTCGAACTGCAGGGCGTCGGCGCCCCAACGGCCTCCACGCTGCTGTACTGCGCCTTCCCCGATGACTACCCCATCCTCGACGTGCGCGCTCTCGAGTCGCTCGGGGTCAAATCACGCTCTACCTACCCGATGAGCTTTTGGCTGGCATACCTCGAGGCCTGCCGCGCGCTCTCCCTGTCCAGCGGGGTGAGCATTCGCACGCTGGACAAGGCGCTGTGGCAGTACTCGAAGGAACGGAGCCGGCTGTGACGGCGTCGCCTACGATCTTGCCTGATCATGGCGGCTGTGTCCATAACCCGCGGGGCCAGCTGACGCGCCGCAACGGGTGGAACCTGGAGTGAGCGAGCAGTCACACCAGCCGCGGCCTGCCGAGCTGCAGTCGATGATCCCGTTCGCCGTGACGCTGGGCATGGAGCTCGTGTCGGCCAGGCCCGACGAGGTGGTCGGCCGGCTGGCCTGGCGGGAGGAGCTCTGCACCACCGGCGGCGCACTACACGGTGGCGCGCTCATGTCGCTGGCCGACAACCTCGGCGGCGTGTGCGCGTTTCTCAATCTGCCCGCCGGCGCCGGCACCGCCACCATCAGCTCCTCGACCAACTTCATGCGCGCCGTGCGCGAGGGTCACGTCACGGCGACGGCGCGGCCCCTGCGCGTCGGGCGGACGGTCATCGTCGTGCAGACCGACGTGTGCGACGACGCGGGCCGGCTGGCCGTCCAAACCACACAGGCGCAGGCGGTCATCGGCCCGTAGCCAGGTCTCCGCGCGAACCCCGACGATGTTCGCGACCATACGTCGGGGGCTTGGCCCAGGGCGGAGCGGCTACCCAGCGACCGGCTCGAGGCCCAGCGTCCGCAGCTTCTCCTCGAACGCATCGATCCGGCCGGTGTCGAAGTAGAAGTCCTCGTGCTCGATGATCCGGCCCCACCGCGTCCGCACCATCATCATCACGCGATTGGCGTATAGCTGCTCGCCGCCGGGCCCGGTGGCGCGGTCGTCGAAGCGCGCTGCCAGCGTCAGCGCCCAGGGCGGGCCGCCGATCCACACCGCACGCAGCTCGCCCTTCAGCCGGGCGCCTACGAAGTTGCGCAGGAATCGTTCGATCGCCGGCTTGCCTCGGTGCTCGCCCGACCAGCGGTGCCGACCTTCGTTGAACCGCAACACCGCGTCCTCGGCGTAGCTCGACAGCAACGGGCGGTAGTCGCCCTCGTTCAGCCGGCGAACGTCGCGGCGCAACTTGACGAGGATCGTCCGCGCCACGACCGCGCGGCAGGCGACCGCCGCGCCGGCGCCGAGCATCAGGCTTCGCTTCTCGATCATCGCCTCGACGCCTCCCGGGAATCTGCGAGCGCTGCCGAGACGAGCGCCACCGCGGAATCGGCGCAGGACCGCATCGGCTCGAGGCTGCGCAGCGAGCGGCTGAGCAGGAATGCGCCCTCGAGGAGCGCGAGCACGCTCAAGGCGAGCGCTCGCGCGCGGTCGGCCTCGATGCCCGCCTCGACCGCGTCCTCGGCCAGGGCATCCAGCCAGGATTCGAACGTGTCCGCCACCGCCGCCCGCAGGACCTCGTTCGTGCTGGCGATCTCGCCGGCCACCGTGGCGATCGGGCAGGCGTCCGCGAAGCCGGTGGCGAGGAGCGTCTGGCCGGCGCCGTCGAAGAAGTCGCGCACCGCGCTCACCAGGTCCACCGCGCCCGCCGCGATCGTCTCGTACAGGGCGAGGAAGAAGCGGCCGCCGACGCGTAGCACTTCGTCGGCCAGCTGCTGCTTCCCGCCCGGGAAGAAGTGATACACGGACCCCAGCGTCGCCTCCGACTCAGCCGCGATCTGCTTCAGCCCGGTGGCGGCGTAGCCCTGCCGGCGGAACAACTCGGCGCTCGCGTAGAGGATCCGCGCGCGGGTCGGGATCGCGTTTACGGTGGCGCCGGGCACGCCGCCACCGTATCATAATTAGAACGCTCTATCTAGAGATTGCGGCGAAGGGTGGTGTGTGGCGAGGGTTGGGGCTGGCGAGGGGAGCGCGTCGCGAGAGTTAGGGGCGGCGAGGGGAGCATCGGGCGAGGGTTAGGGGTGGCGAGGGGAGCGTGTGGCGGGGGCGTCCGGACAGAGTCGTGGGAGGGCCACGTCGAGATTTCGAGCGGGCGGGTTTTGGGGCGGGCCAGGGGGCCTAACTGGTATCTCGCCGCGCTTCCCGGGCCGAATTCACATTCGGCCACGTATGGCGTGCCTTTCGGCACGCTCGACTCATCGCGCGTGCCGAGATCCGACTTAGGCCCCTTGCCAGAGCGGCGCGGCACGCCGCGGAACCCTGAAACCGCGCCTCGGCCGGCGGACGCCGGCGCCGCGTCGCGCCTCGGCCGGCGGAAGCCGGCGCCGCGTCAGCTCGACTTCTTGCCGCCCTTGCGCCCAGCCGCGGCCTTCTGCGACTTGTTGCCGCCGCTGGCGCTGCCGCTGCTCTTCCGGCTCTGGCTCGATCCGCTGCTCTTGCCGCCCCGGCTCGAGGAGCCCGGGGAGTTGGAAATGGCAGCCGCGCGCGACTTGCTCATGCCCTTCTTGCGCAGGCCCTCGTATTGCTTGTCGTTCTTCACGCTTGAACCGTGGTCCTTGGCCACCCTGCACCTCCTGTGAGTCGCTCGTCAGCTAACGAAATACCCGCAAAGCGCCGAAATGAACGCGAGGCGAGGGACCTCTTGCGCTGCGGCACTCGTAAGGAGGACGATGCGCAGCGAACGTGTCCAGCTTGGGTGAACGCTTGCCGGCGGCGGCCGACAGCCTCGCGATCGCGGGCGAGCTCGGCCGGCGGCGGACTCGGCGGCCGCGCTCGGAGCAGGCGCTGATCCGCGGCATCCTGGCCGGCTCTGAGGCGGATCTGGAGGCGCTGTTCCACCGCTACTGGCCGCGCGCCTACCGCGCGGCGTTCCTGATCGTCCACGACCATGCCGCCGCGGAGGACATCGCGCAGGAGGCGTTCCTCGCGGCGATCCGCCGCCTCGACCGGTTCGACCGCGGCCGCCGCTTTGGACCCTGGCTGAGCGCGATCGTCGCCAACCGCGCGATTGACTGGGTCCGCGCCCGAGCCGCCCGGCGCGAGGCAGCCGGGGACGGCGTCGGCGACGCCGCCTCGTGCCCGGAGGTCCCGACCGGCCGCTACTCGCAGGAGGTGCTCACCGCGCTCGCGTCTCTCTCACCCGAACATCGCGCGGTGATCGTGCTGCGCTACCTGCTCGAGTACAGCCCCGGCGAGATCGCCCGGGCGCTCGACCTGCCCCGCGGGACGGTCAACTCGCGGCTCCGGCGCGGCCTCGACGCCCTCGAACCCCGGCTCAAGGGGATGGACCTGCCATGAGGACCGGCGCCCGACACAAACTGCGCGAGTTCCGCGCCCCCGACGAGGTCGGCGCCGAGGGCCGCGCCTGGACGGTCGTGCGGACGGCGTACCTCGACCGGGAGCCCGCGCCGGCCAGGCGCTTGCGCCCGCGCCTGGCCGCCCTGACTCCCGCGCTGGCGGTGATCGCTGCCGTGCTCGTGCTGTCGCCCGCGGGGGCCAGGGTGGGGCAGATCATCACCCACGCGCTCGGGGTCAGGCACGCCGCCCCCGCTCTGTCGTCGCTTCCCTCGGAGGGCCGGGTTCTCGTGTCGGGGCCGGGCGGGACGTGGATGGCCGCAGCGGACGGCTCAACCCGCCGCCTCGGCGCCTGGTCGCAAGCGAGCTGGTCGCCGCATGGGCTTTACGTCGCGGTCGCCGCCGGGAACCGCCTGGCCGCGGTCGACCCTCGCGGCGACATCCAGTGGGCGATCACCCGCCCGAGGGTCAGCGACCCGCGCTGGTATTCGCCGAGCGGCTACCGGGTGGCCTACCTCTCGGGCGCGACGCTGCGCGTGATCGCCGGCGACGGGACCGGCGATCGCCTGCTCGCCACCCACGTCGCTTACGTGGCGCCGGCATGGCGGACGGGTGCGGCGCTCGGACCGTACGAGCTTGCCTACGTAACCAATCGCCACCAAGTCGTGGTGCGTGACGCCGACACCGCACGGGTCCTCTGGACCGCCTCTCTACGGACCAGGCCGCTCCAGGTCATGTGGTCGGGCGATGGGCGGCGGCTGGTCGTGGTAACGGCGCACCAGGTGCGGACGTTCGCCGCCGATGGAGCATTGGTGGCAACGCTTCACGTCGCTGCGAGCGACGCCGCGCTCTCGCCCGATGGACGCTCGCTCGCCCTCGTCCTGAACCGCGATCAGGTGGTGGTCGACGGACGCCGGCTATTCGCCGGCGCCGGCGTGCGCGCGGTCAGCTGGTCGCCGGACGGCCGCTGGCTCCTAGTCGACTGGCCGGCCGCCGATCAGTGGGTTTTCGTGCGCGCCGCCGGCGCGCCGCGCGTCGCCGCCGTCTCGCGCATCGCCCAGCAGTTCTCCGCCCGCGGTGCGTTCCCGCAGCTCGAGGGTTGGTGCTGCGCCGCTCGAGGCCCTGCCGGATGAGCGCCCGGATGGCCCTGCCGGCGCTGACTGTCTCAGCGCTTCTCGCCGCCTGCGCCGGCTCGGCCCAGCACCAAAAGACACCGCAGCACGCGGCGACTTTCTCACCGCCCGCGACCGTGGCGAGCACGGCACCGGCGAGCACGGCACCCGCTCCGCCCGCGCCTTCGCCTGAGGCCCTGGTCACCGCCGAGACGGAGAACCGCGTGCTGGTCGTCGCCCTACCGAGCGGCCGGGTCGTCAGATGGATCCCGCTACCCGCGGATCCGCAGGACATTTCCGCCGGGAGCGACACGGTCGTGGTGGCCAGCGCTGCGGCGGGCAAGGTGACCATGCTCGCGGGCGCCCCGCTGCGGCCGGTCAAGACGCTCGGAGGGTTTGGGGCGCCCCATATCGTCGCGGTGGCGGACGACCACGCATACGTAACCGACGACGCTCGAGGCACGCTGACGACGATCGACCTGAGGACACGCCGCGAGACGAGCACGGTGTTCGTGGGCGCGGGCGCCCATCACCTCAGCTTCGACGCCAGCCGACGGATTGCCTGGGTCGCCCTCGGGGAATCGGCGGACACGATCGTGATCCTCAGCACTGAGGATCCTGGCCGCCCTCGCTTGATCGGCCGCTTTGACCCCGGCTTCCGGGCGCATGACCTCGCGTTTGCGCCGGGCGGCCGACAAATCTGGATCACCTCGGCCGATGGGCGCGATGTGGCCGCATTTGGCGTCATGAGCGAAAAGCCACTCTTCCGCGTCCCGGTCGGCCCGCCTCCTCAGCACGTGATCTTCGACGGCTCCCACGCCTACCTGACTAGCGGGTACGGCGCGACGATCGAGAAGGTCGACGCCGCCAGCGGCCGGATCCTCACGCGTGCCCCCGCGCCGTTCGGGTCATTCGAGTTGGCCGGAGACAGCCGATACGTCGTCACCTCCTCGCTGCTGCGCGGGACACTCGCGATCTACACCGCTGGGCTGCGGCTGCTGCGAGTGGTGCACCTGGCGCCGGCCACGCGCGAAGTGGCGTTCAGCCCTCCAGCCTGAACCCGATCTTGAGCGTCACCTGATAATGAGCGACCGACCCGTCGTCGTCCAGCTGGCCGCGGATCTCGGTGACCTCGAACCATCCGAGGTGCCTCAGGGTCTTGGCGGCGCGCTCGAGCGCGTTGCGGACGGCGTCGTCGATCGTGCCGGGGGAGGACCCCACGATCTCGCTGACGGAGTAGACGTGGTCGGGCATTTGCGCTCCTATCGGGCTCGAACAGCGGGCAGCCGCAGCCTACGCCACGGGACATCTGCTTGCGCGCTTGCAGAATTCATGCTAAGCTGCAAGCACGGTAATCCGACACCCAGGAGACGACTCAATGGCAACCACCGAGACCAAGAACGGCATTCCTTCGATCGAGGCCGCCTTCGAGCAGTATCGCGAGAGCGGCGAGCAGGTGCTGACGGCCGCCCGCAAGGCTGGCAACCTGTACCTCGACTCCTACGAGAAGGCCGTCAACCGCGCCACCGACCTTCAGCTCAAGCTGGCCGGCCTGACCCAGCAGGAGTGGCTCAGGAGCCTCATCGAGGCGCAGGTCGACATCACCCGCGAGCTCACGGGCTCGTACACCACCACAGCTCGTAGCCTTCTGAAGTAGGTTTTCCGACAGCCGTGACTGGTAGAAGCACCGGTGGGAGTACCGCCGGTGCTTCTTCGTTTTTAAGGTGCTTTGAGGTTTTCGCCAAGGAGGTCGAACGTGAGCGCTGTACCGCAATGTCCCCCAGTCCCTTCGCCAGGCATCGGCACGGGGCTCTTCGATAGCTGGCTCGACGGTTATACGACCGCCGTCAACGGATTCGGCCGCTGCTTCACGACCGCGCTGCGGCGCGGCCCCGCCGCCTTTGACTTTCCCCGGTGGATCGCCACGGCGACCCGCCGTACGCCGCCTTCGTGGTCAACGCCGCACGAGATCGTGTTCGAGGCGCCGTTGGGCCGGCTGCGCGACTTCTCGGTCTCGCGCGAGCGGGTCGTCCCCACGCTGGTGCTGCCGCCTCAGGCCGGACACGACTCGTGCATCGTCGACTACTCGCCCGAGCAGAGTCAGATGGGGGCGATCCTCGCCTCGGGACTCGAGCGCGCCTTCTCGCTCGACTGGATGGGCGCGACGAGGAAGACCAAGGACGCCTCGATCGAGGATTACATGGACCTGGTCGACCGGGCCGTCGAGCACTGTGGCGGGCGGGTCAACCTGATCGGCGACTGCCAGGGTGGGTGGCTGGCCACGACGTACGCCGCGCTGCATCCCGACCGCATCAACACGCTGACCATCGCCGGCGCCCCGATCGACTTCCACGCCGGCGAGCCGGTGATCCACGAGGTGCTACGCCGCGTTGCGCCCGACGGAGATCTCCGCTTCTACGAGGCGCTGGTGGCCATGGGCGGCGGCGTGCTTGAGGGCCGCCACATGCTGGCCGGCTTTATCATGATCCAGCCTGGCGCCGAGATCGCGCGCCAGATCGACCTCCTGCTCAACCTCGACGATCCCGCCCATGTCGCCCGCTACCGGGAGTTCGAGGACTGGTTCAAGCACACCCAGGACGTTCCCGGTGCCTTCTACCTGTGGATCGTGCGCCACCTGTTCCGCGACAACGCGCTGATCAGCCGCTCGCTCGAGGTTCGCGGACAGAAGGTCGACCTGGCCAGGATCGACATGCCGCTCAACCTGATGGCAGGCGCGACCGATCACATCACCCCGCCTGATCAGGTCTTCGCCCTGGCGACCCACGCGGCCACGCCCCCCGAGCAGGTGATCCGCCACGTGAGCACCGGCGGTCATCTCGGCCTGTTCATGGGCCGCGAGGCGCTGCGCGAGCATTGGCCTCGCGTCCTGACTGACGTGTTCCAACACTCTCGCGCGGGTAGTTAGTGACAAATGACCCTAAACCAGGGAGAAGTCGATGGGCGATCGAACGCAGCGAGTCAAGGGTAAGGCCGAGGAGACCAAGGGCCGCGCGAAGCGCAAGACCGGAGAGGCCACCGGTCGGCCCGGTACGGTCGCCCGTGGCGCCGCCGAGGAGGCTAAGGGTAAGGCCAAGAACGCGGCCGGAAAGGCCAGCAGCGCGTTCAAGAAGTCAACGCGCTAGGGCCCGCGCGAGGATTAGTGGTGGAATTTGACGAGTGGCTGGGCGTGTCTGGCGCCACCGGCTCGCCGCGATAATACCGGGAGTATTTGAGGGCGAGGCGGTGGCGCCAGGCGCTCCAGACGCCGTCAAGAACATCAATAATTCTCGCGCGGGTCCTTAGCACGCTCATTCGGCTACATAGTGGCGGTCGCCGGCGCCGTCGACCCATACGCGCAGCACGTTGCTCGTGCGCGGATCGCGAAAGCGCTCGTTGGTGGGCTGCCAGTCGGGTTCGGGCTTTTCGGCCTCGCCGTGACCGCGGCCCCACCGCGGCCGCCGCTCCTCCCGGTGCGGGCGAGCCAGCGGCGGCAACCCGGCCATGGCCGGCGCGGCTGCCTCCCGGGTCGACGCCTCGGCTACGATCGCGACGCGTCGCTCCAGCTCGGGAGTGTCCAGCCGCCCCTCCGCGGCATGGCGCTTGAGCGTCTCGAAGAGCAGCTCGCGATCCGCGTCGCTCAGCAGCAATTAGTGTCCCGAGCCTAGATCCGGTCGGCCTTGACGGCGGTCCCGTAGGCCACGATTTCGGTGAACTGTCCGCCGATTTCCGAGGAGTCGAAACGCACCGCGATGATCGCGTCGGCACCGAGCAGGCGGGCGTTGTCGGACATCCGGTCGATCGCGTGGCGGCGTGAGTCCTCGAGCAACCGCGTGTATTCGGGCACCTCGCCGCGGCGCAACGCCCGGAAAGACGACGTGACGCCTCCTACCATTCCCATGCTTCGCACGACCAGTCCGTAGCACACGCCGAGGCTCTCGCGGACGCGCATGCCGGGAAGCTCGAGCGCGGTGGTCATCGGGAGCTCGGCGGACTCGCTCATCGCGTGATGAACGCTACCGTTCGCCGCGCGAGATGGCACGGAGGCGCGTGAGCACGTTTATGTCCTTGGCCGTCGCCTGCGCGGTGGCCGCGTGCGGGGGGACGAGCAGCAGCAGCACGTCCACCTCGCGGGTGACGAGGACTGCCGCCACTACCACCGCATCCGCGGCACAGCCGCTCGGCCCCGAGGGCATCCCGCTCGAGGCTGGGCCGGGGCTGGCCTCGGCCGCGACCACCACGCCCGGGGGCGCAGTCGACGGAATCAAGTGCGCGCCGATCGAGCAGCTCGTCTACCACATCCACGCCCACCTCCAGGTGTACGTCGCCGGGCATCCTCGGTCGCTGCCGGCCGCCATCGGGCTGAGCGGGCCGGTCGCGCAGCAGACGGCGTACGGACCGTTCTACGGCGCCCAGCGGTGCTACTACTGGCTGCACACTCACGCGACCGACGGCGTCATCCACATCGAGTCGCCCAGCGTCCGGGTCTACACGCTCGGCAACTTCTTCGACGAGTGGCGCCAGCCGCTCAGCCGGACGCAGGTGGCCGGCGCCAAGGGCAAGGTCACGGCGTTCCTCAACGGCAAGCCGTGGACGCAGGACCCCCGCGCGATCCCCCTCCGTCCTCACGCCTCGATCCAGCTCGACGTGGGCGAGCCGACGGTCAAGGCGCAGGTCATCTCCTGGGCCGGAACGGACCTGTGAAGGTCAGGCCGTCCGGCGGCGGTGGCGCCGGCGACGGCGCAGCTCGAAGCCGATAGCCAGGAGAACCATCAGGACCAGGCCGATCGCGGTCACGGTCCCGACGTCGGCGAGCACGTCGAGCACGGCCGGCCCAACGTAGTAGGCGCCGAGACCGATCCCCACCGCCCACGCTGCCGCGCTGACTGCGTTCGTGATCAGGTAGATCGCGGTTGGTGCCCGGTGGATGCCCGAGACCCATGAGGGGGCAAGCAGGATCGCGATCACCATCAGGCGCTGGAACACCTCCTCACCGCGCTCGACAGCGCGCAGGCGCGCCTGCCGCAGCGGGCCGCGACCTGTCATCACCCCCCGGCCCGCGACGCGGCCGAACCACCACCCGACGACCCCGCCGGCGGTGGCACCGACAAACGCCCACAACAGCACCGGCTCGATGTCCAGCTTGTTCTTGGCCGCCACGATCCCCGCGGCGACAAGCAGCGGCTCGCCCGGGCCGGGCACGCCGGCCCAGCTGGCGAACGCCCCGAGTGCGAGCGCGAAGTAATCGATCTGGGCACCCGAGACATGGTGGTGAAAGATGTGCAGGGCAAGGAGTAGCAAGCCCCTCGATGCTTGCACACGGTGCCCCTGGTGCCGCTCGCCGCGGGTTCCGTCGAGGATTGGCGAGCGAAAATCGAGCTGGCCAAGGACGCAGCGAGCGTGGCGTACCTGGAAGGTACGCGAGCGAGTGAGGACGCTGGCCAGCGAAGGTTTGCAGCCGCCAAGACCGGCGGTACCTGGGGCGAGCGGCACTTACACTCCTCGCGATGCTGATCATGCCGACCGAGACCGCCACCCTTCGCCGGCTGTCTAAGCGCGAGAGATGGATGGTCAGCGGTGTCATAGGCGTGGTTGCCGTGATCGCCGTGTTCCTGGTGCTCTCGTTCACCAGCTCCGGCCCCACCTCGAGCAACGGCTGCATCTACGCCACCGTCCCCGCGGCCACCGGCGCCGAGCAGATCCATCAGTGCGGCGCCACCGCTCGCGCGACCTGCCAGTCGGTGCGTGCCGCCTACACGCCAGAGGCGGCGCAGACCGTCGCGGCGGCCTGTCGCAAGGCGGGGTTGCCGGTCAGATCCGGGTCTTAGGCCTCGCTCCGCTCGGCGTCCGTGGGGCCGTGCGGCCGGGCATCCGTGCCCGGCCGGGCGATAGCGGGCGCGCCCTGGCCGCCGGGCATGGACGCCCGGCGGAACGGCCCCAAGGACGCCGCCGCAGGCGGCCCATAAATAGCCCATCGGGACCCGAAATCCTGCTGATTGCGGGATCCGCTTATCCCAATGTCCAGGCCCCCTATCCATTTGCTGGACGTGAGGACATGGTCGCTCGATCGGCCCGGGACGACACTCGTCAGGCAAATTGGCGTCGCCAGGCTTGCGGCGTCCTGAGCACAAGGAGATCCAGTTGCCAGTTGAAGCACCCAGTTGGCTTAACTCAGGAGATAC
>JAFASQ010000009.1 GCA_019244395.1 Solirubrobacterales bacterium
CCCCAGCCGGTCCTGAAGAGCACCCACGCGCCGTCCGGCACGCGGCCGTGCTCGGCCTCCCAGGCCTCCAGATCGGCCACCGTGAGCAGGTAGCCGGGGGTGGACTCGGTCTCGGCCGTCTTGTCGATCACGCACGCCGGCCCGATCAGCTGGTCCGGGCCGATCGACCCGACATCGGCGCCGTCCTTTCCGGTGACCCAGTGGATGGGCGCGTCGAGATGCGTGCCGACGTGCTCGCCAATGGTCAGCGTGTACCAGGCCCAGGCCGGGCCGCGATCGTCGTAGCGGCTGATCTCGGTGCGCGCCAGGCCGGGCGTGTTGGCGAACGGCGGCGGGAGCTTGATCACCGGCGTCGACTCGCTGAGCGGCTGGGTGAGATCGACGACTTCGACCCCGCCGCCGGCGATGGCATCCAGAAGGGCCGCGACGCTGCTGGTTTCGATGCTGGACATTTCGGCTCTCTCTCCTTGGGGCTCAACCTGCGCGGAACGCCTCCTCGAGCCACTCCGCACAGATCGTCGGGTTCACCTTCACGTCTAGGACCAACGGGCCGTTGGGGTTGACCAGCCACTCCTCGACCACCGCCAGGTCGTCGCTGCGGCGAACCGTGGCGGCCTTCGCGCCGGCGGCGCGCGCAATCGCCGCGAGGTCGGCGTCGGGGAAGCGCACGAGCGAGACATCGTGGCCCATCGGCGCGAAGTGATGGACCTCGGCACCGTAGGCGGCGTCGTCGTAGATCACCACGAGGAGCGTCAGCTTCAGCCGGGCCGCCGTCTCGAGCTCGGCCAGCGCCATGAACGCGCCCCCGTCGCCGATCGCCGCCACCGTGGGGCGATCCGGCTGAGCGACGGCGGCGCCGATCGCGTTGCCCAGTCCGAGCCCCACCGCCTGGAAACCGTTCGGGAACACCCAGGCGCGCGCATCCGGAACCTCGAGGTACATCGACGGGTAGCCCAGGAAGTGGCCGGAGTCGACCGCCACCGCGCGGTTCGCGGGCAGCAGGTCGTTCAGCGCGATGCTGACCGTGCGGGGATCGATCCACTCCTCGGTCGAGGCGTCCTGGTAGTCCTCGTGGCGCCAGCCGCCGCCGGCGATCTGGGCTTGGAGCTCGGAGGTCCGGAATCCCTGCTCCGAGTGTCCGCGGGCTCGGAGGTGGTCGTTCAGGGCCGTCGCGGTGGCCTTCGCGTCGCCCAGGATCGCGAGGTCCGCGGGCCGGTTTCGCCCGATCGCCTGCGGCTCGGTGTCAACCTGGATCACGCGGGCCCGCGGATCGATCAGCGCCCCGTGCTTGGTCGTCCAGTGGTTGACCGAAGCGCCGAGCACGAGCACGACGTCCGCGTCGGGCAACAGCGTTGCCGCAAACGGGCTGGCAAAGCCTCCGGAGATGCCGAGCGCGTAGGGGAGACCGGCGAACAGGCCGTTGGCGGGCGCGGAGGTGGCGAGGATCGCGCCGATTCTCTGCCCGAGCTCCTCGAGCTCCGCGCCGGCGTCGGACAGCACGGCGCCCCGGCCGGCGATGATCGCGGGCCGCTGCGCGCTCGCAATCAGGTCGGCTGCGGCCTTGACCCGGCGTGGGTCGGGCGCCGGAGGCGATAGCTCGGGCGGGGGTGGCTTCGACGGCTCGGTCTGCACGGCAGGTTGGGGCTGGATGTCGATCGGAAGCATGAGCACCACCGGCCGGCGCTCGATTCGTGCGCGGTGGTACGCGCGGGCCGCGTCGTCCGCCGCCGTTTTCGCGCTGTGCACGCGGTCGGCGATCGCGCCAACCGACTCGACGAGGTCGTGCTGGTCGATCCGGAAGTTCGAGGTCAGGGCGGCCGCCGGCGTCTCGCCGGCCAGCACGACGATCGGGGTGCGGCTCTTGGCCGCCTCGGCCAGCCCGGTCATCGTGTTGGTCAGCCCCGGGCCCTGGTGCACGCTGACCACGCCGATGCCACCGCTCACGCGGGCATACCCGTCGGCCATGCAGGTCGCGCTCATCTCGTGGCGGGCGTGGTGGAACTGGACGCCGCCGCGCCGTAGCGCGTTCGTCACGACCAGATTGCCGCTCCCAATGACGCCGAATGCGTCCTCGACGCCCAGGGCTGCGATCGTGGCCCCCACCACGTCGGCGACCGTCGGTTGTGCGGTTGCCAGCCGCGGTTGGCCGTCGGGGCCCGCCTCGGGGGAGACCTGCACCTCACTCACGAGCCGCCATGCTACTTCTCGTCGCTCCGCTTAGGGCCCGCGCCGGAACGAGTTTCTCCGCTTAGGGCCCGCGCCGGGAACGAGCTTCGCCGCTGATTTCCGCGCGGTCCCCAGCCCACCGGCGGTCAGAGTTCGATCACCGCGCCGTCGGCGGCCGGTTCCAGCTCGATCTCGCTCAGGCGGCCAAGCATGTCCTCGCTCATGTGGGTGATCACGATGCGCTCGGTCTCGAGCTGCGAGCGCTTCTCCATGAGCGTCTGGTAGTCGAGATGCCCCGGCGCGTGCTTGTCGAAGAAGTTGCACTCGCACACGAACAGGTCGGTTCCCCGGGCGAGCTCGGGCAGCGTGTCGGTCCACTCGGTGTCGCCGGAGTAGGCGATCACGCGTCCGCCGTACTCGACCCTCAGTGCGTGTGGGCGCGTGTCGCTCGAATGCTGGACGGGAACGGCCGTGATCCGCGCCGGCCCGAATTCCAGGGGCACGCGCGCGGCGAACTCGACGAAGCTCGTCTCGAAGGGACGGTCGGCTTCGGTGGCACCGGGATACAGCAGCTCGAAGGTGCGCTCCACGCGCTCGCGCACCCCCTCGGGTCCGGTGATGGCCAGCGGTTTGGTTCGGTTCGCGAACTGTCCGTCGAGGATCACCCAGGGCAGACCGGCGAAGTGATCTCCGTGCAGGTGGCTGAGGGCAATGTGGCCGAGCGAAGCCGGGTCGACAGCCAGCCGCTTGAGGGCGATGAGCGTGGTTGCGCCGCAGTCGAGGAGGAGCGGCTCGGAACCGCCGTCGAGGTGCAGGCAGGCCTGGAAACGTCCGCCGCCGGCGAACGCATCGCCGGATCCGACGAACGTGAGACGCACGCTCAAAGCGGCTTCTCGAACCAGTGGTTGGCGAACGGCTCGTCGTTGAAGCGAGCCACCTCGACGTAGCCGGCCTTGCGGTACATGTCGATCGCCTCGACGAGGGCGCGGTTCGTGTCCAGGCGAACCATTTCAGCGCCGCTCCGCCTGGCCTCCGTCTCTAACTCCGTGAGCATGCGGCGCGCGATGCCGAGACCGCGGGCGCCCTCGGCGACCCACATCCGCTTGATCTCCGACGGACCGCCGGAGTGATGCTTGACACCGCCGCAGCCGACCGCCTCGCCATGCAGGTACGCGACGAGGAACAGCCCTGCCGGTGGGGTCAGCTCGTTGGGCTCGGCGGAAACGCCGGCCGACGGGTCATAGCCTCCGTTCGAGCGACGATTCAGCTCTGCGAAGTAGGCGCCGATGGACCGCTGGGCGTCGGCGCCGGCGGGGTCGACTCGGCGGATCTCGACCTCCGCGGTGGTGAGCAGCCGTCTCACCGTCCGCATCGCCGTGAGCAGGTCCTGTCTTTGCCGGGGGTCGAGCGGGGCGAGGATGGAGCCGGCCAGCGCATCGCTGCGCCGAACCAGCAGCGCGCGCTCGGCGCGGCCGGCCCGGGTCAGGCGCGCCACGCGGACACGGCCGTCGACCGGACTCGGCTCGGTGGTGATGAGTCCGGAGAACTCGAGCGCCCGGAGCAGCCGGCTCGTATGGCCCGCATCGAGACCGAGCCGGCCCCGCAGCGCCCGCACCTCGCAGCCTTCGGGGCCAACCTCCCACAGCACTCGGTCCTGTCCGAGCGGCCGGTTGCGCCCGAGGTAACGGTCGTCGAGTACGCCGATGCGCTGGGTCACGGCGCGGTTGAAGCTCCGCACCTGGTCCACCATGGCCTGGGGTACGTCGGCCATTCTCTGACTTTAGTCAGAGACCTGTTCCCGCGTCAAGGGCGGGGGCGAGCACAAGCCAGGAACTCGGCGATGGCCGCCACGGTTTCCTCGGGCCGCTCGGTCGGAGGGGAGTGCTGGCAGTCCAGGTGCACGCGGCGCACCGGCCCGCGGACCCGCTGCTCGATCGCGTCGAGTTGGGCCATCGTGCCGTACTGATCGTGCTCTCCCTGGATCAGCAGCACCGGACAGGTGATCCCTTCCAGGTGGTCGGTGATGTCCCACTGCGGGAAGGCCGGATCCAGCCACACGTCGTTCCAGCCGAAGAACGCGGCGTCGGGATCGCGGTGGTGGCGAGCCATGCGTTGCCGTAGGGCGCCGCGGCGATATACATCCCGCGCGCTGCGGATCTCGGCCAGGCACTTGTCCTCGACGAACACATGGGGAGCAATCGCCACGACCGCCGCGACCGGATGGTGAGCGGCATGGATCAGCGCGATCGAGGCCCCGTCGCTGTGGCCAACCAGCACCGGTGCTCGTATCCCGAGCTCGGCCAGGAGCTCCGGGAGGACCTCGAGCGCCTCCTCGTGCATGAACGACGGGGTGCGCCGCTTCGGCGGCGGGTCCGACTGGCCGTGGCCCCAGCGCGAGAAGGCGACCGTCTGGCGGCCGGTGGCGGCGGCGAGCCGCTCGGGGAAGCCGCGCCACAGCCTGACCGAGCCGAGCCCCTCGTGCAGCAGCACCAGCGGGGTCCGGTCCGTCGCGCCCGGGAGATCGAGCAACTCGACTCGGCCTCCGCGGAGGGGCAGACTCGTGGTTGAGGGCGGGGATGTCGTGGCCGGCGCAGGTTAATGGCGTCGCCCGCCAGATACCTTCCGAACTCGGGGAGAGGCAAATCTGCTCGGCCGCGACCGGTCCCGCCGGTACCGGAAGCTCGCAAGCGTCAAGCCTCCTGCCGCGTTGCTTACGAGAGCCGGCGTCGGCTGGCCACGATATGATGGCCGCCGACGGGCAGCGAGAAGTCGATCGGGGAACGCTCGTCTTGACCAGAGGTATCCGTCCAGAGGTAGGGTTCTTTGTTCATGTCAGATGAACGCGACGAGGGGATGGTCGACGAGTTCGGCTTCCCGCGGCTTTCCGGCTGGATGAGCCGCGCGTTCATGGCGATCACGGCCGACCTCAGGGCGGTGGACTGCGGCTCGCTCGACGTACTCCTCTACTGCACGGATGACGTTGCCGCCAGGGTGGCCGGCGACCGGCGGGTGAACGGAGCCGCTCACCTGACGTAGCGCTCCGCCGCGGAGCAGGTCCTAGGGCCGGCTCCAGAATTAATGGTGGAAATTGACGAGTGGCTGGGCGTGACTGACGCCGCCGGCTCGCCGCGATAATACCGGGAGTATTTGAGGGCGAGCCGGCGGTGTCAGGCGCGTCCAGACGCCGTCAAGGCCGTCAAT
Source organism: Solirubrobacterales bacterium (assembly GCA_019244395.1). Classification (GTDB taxonomy): domain Bacteria; phylum Actinomycetota; class Thermoleophilia; order Solirubrobacterales; family Solirubrobacteraceae; genus Palsa-465. Next base: position 5,368 of record JAFASQ010000009.1, read on the forward strand.
AGTTCTGGAGCAGGTCCTTAGGTCAGGACGCGTTCCAGCGCACTGACAACCCGCGGGTCGAACTGCGTCCCGGCGCCGTGGCGCAGCTCCGCGAGGGCATCGTCGACCGGCATCGCGGCTCGGTAAGGACGTTCGGTGGTCATCGCGCTGAACGCGTCACACACTGTGACGATCCGCGACTCGATCGGAATCGCTTCCCCGGCGAGACCATCGGGATAGCCGCGACCGTCGTAGTGTTCGTGCGAGGAGCGGACGCAGCGTGCGACCCGCGCGAGGGCGCCGCCGACCTGCTTGAGGATCCGTTCGCCCTGGATGGTGTGGTGGCGCATGACCTCCCATTCGTAGGGATCGAGTGGCCCCTGCTTGTTGAGGATCTCCTTCGGCACGAAGATCTTGCCGACGTCGTGCAGCATCGCGACGAACTCGACCGCGCGCCGCTGCGACGCGCTGAGTCCTATGGCCGCCGCCGCGGAGCGCGAGAGATCGACCACGTCGCGACTGTGCTCCCCGGTGTACTGGTCGTCCGCCTCGACTACGTACCCAAGCAGCGTTGCCGTGCCCCGGTAGGCGGTGCTGAGCGCCATCCCGAAGTCGAGGCGCTGCCGTCGCTCGCGGGCCAGCAGCCAGAGCACGGCGACCAACGGCAGGGTGAGCAGGACGAGCCCCGACCGCGAGACCGCGGCGGCCGCCGTGAGCAGGCCGATGCACGAGAGACACCCATCGGTGGCGTAGAGCCACAGCATCGGCAGCTGATCGCGCGGGGGTACGTGCTCCGCGAACCAGGTTCGGGTGAGCCCGGCTGCGGCGTCGAAGATGATCTGGGCCAGGAAGGCGAGCAGGTACAGAGGCCAATCCGCCCAGGAGAACACCTGCGCGCCGGCCAGCACCAGCACGAGCGCGGGTCCGAGGGAATAGAAGCTGTCGGCGACGCGCGCCAGCGCTCGCGTAGGCGCCAGGTGCCCGCCCAGGGCCTGGGGCAACTGGCCCGCGAGGAAGCACGCGGCGACGATGAGGGGTACGAACGGCGTCGGCAGCACGAATAGCATCGGCACGAACACCAGTTGCGTGGGAGGCGTCCACGCGCTCCCCACCTGGAATCGCACCCGGTCCGCGGCGAGGTACGCGAGAACGGTCGCCGCCAACGGCCAGATCGAGAACGAGCGG
>JAFASQ010000038.1 GCA_019244395.1 Solirubrobacterales bacterium
ATGGCAACTAGCATTCAACTCCCGCTGGAGGGCGAGCTCGCATCACTTGCCGGTGCGACAGGATGGCTCAACACCGAGCCGCTAACGCGGGAGTCGCTTCGCGGGAGGCCTGTGCTCGTCGAGTTCTGGACGTTCACATGCATCAACTGGATCCGGACCCTCCCGTACGTCCGAAGCTGGTACGAGAAATACCGCGAAGATGGGCTTGTTGTGCTCGGCGTTCACACCCCGGAGTTCGAAGTCGAGCGGGATATCGAAGGCGTTCGCCGAGCGGCGGCGGCGATGGGGATCGAGTATCCAGTTGCCCTCGACAGCGACTACGCGATCTGGCGCGCGTTCGGCAATCAATGCTGGCCGGCGTTGTACTTCGCCGACGCGGTCGGGCAGCTTCGTCATCACCGGTTCGGGGAGGGCGAGTACGAGTACTCGGAGCTCGTTCTCCAGCTGCTGCTACGAGGGGCCGGAGCGTCAAACGTGAGTGGGGGACTCGCCGCGGTGCGCGCGCGGGGTGTGGAGGCTCCGGCGGACTGGGACGAGTTGCGCTCTCCGGAGACCTACATCGGCTACGACCGGCTCGAGAACTTCGCCTCCGCTGGCCCTGCCTTCTGGGACCAGCCTCAGGTGTACGCGCTCCCACATACCCTGCAGCTCAATCAATGGGCGCTCGTCGGCGATTGGACGATCGGGCGCCAAGCGGCAGTGCTGAACGCCTCGGGTGGTCGGATCGCACATCGCTTCCACGCCCGCGACCTTCACTTGGTCATGGCGCCACCACCCAACGACCAGCCGGTTCGCTTCAGCGTCCGCCTCGGCGGCGAACCGCCCGGCGCCGCCGGTGGGATCGACACGGACGAGCGCGGCGAAGGCACCGTCACCGAACCTCGGCTGTATCAGCTGATCCGGCAGCCCGGCGCTGTCACCGATCAAACGTTCGAAATCGCGTTCCTCGACCATGGGGTTCACGCATATGTCTTCACCTTCGGATAGCGCCAAGCACCGGGAAAGGAGCGGACTGGCATCGCGAGTGACCCGCAAACTCAAAGCCCTGGAGCGCTTCAAGCGCGCGCGGTATCGGCGAACCGTAGGCGTGAGAGGCTCCCGGCCTCGGGGGCGCCTGGCCGCTGATGGAACCGGGCTCCGCCCGACGGATAAGGCTCGAGCCCCTCCGCGGGCGAGCTGACGAATGCGCGTTACTAATGGCTCGATCGCCGACATCCGGAGGGAACGAGTCGGCGCTTGGTCCTCCGCGGCGAGGCCGGGACCGGGAAGACGGCGCTGCTGAGGTGCCTCGTCGGCTCGGCCGCGGACGTCACCGTCCTCAGGGCAGTCGGAGAGGGAGCTGATCGACGCGTGTCTTCATCAGCCGGGCGCTTCACTTGTCGACCGACTCCCGCCGCTACCGAATCCGCCACGTGAGGCGCTCGAGACCGTATCCGGAATCAGTTCGGGGCCAGCCCTGGACCGGTTTCTCGTCGGCTGGGCGGTTCTGAGCCTGCTCTCGGAGGTGACCGAGGAGAGTTCCTTGCTGTGCGTTGTCGATGACGCACAGTCGCTGGATCAAGCGTCGGCGCTGACGCCCGCCTTCGTCGCGCGCCGCCTGCACGTGGATCCGGTCGGGATTGTATTCAGCGCGCGAGGGCCCGGCGAAGCGCTCCGGAACCTTCCCGGACTGGAGGTGAAGGGCGGTCAACGTTGACGCTGCGCGCTGTTGGCCTCGGCCGCCCTGATCAAGCTCGGCGGGCAGGTACGGGATCGGATTGTCGCCGAGACGTGTGGCACCCCACTGGCCCTGCCGGAGCCGCCACAGAGATTGACGGCGACCCAGCTCGCCAGTGGCTTGGGATCGCTCGACGCGGAAGGCCTTCTAGAGCGGATCGAGGAGAGCTCCATGCGACGAGTCGCTGGGCTGTCCGGGGACGCCCGTCGCCTTGTTGCTCCCCGCGGCCGCCGAGCCGGTCGGGAATCCGTTGTGCGTCGGAGAGTTCTCGGCATTCGGCCCCGCCCGTGATCCCAATCTCACAGCCCGGGGATCAACCAGGGATTTCCACGGGCGCGACGAGCGGCCAAACGCGCGACCGTGACGCCATCGACACAACCCGACGACCGTCGACCAACCGACGAGGGTGATCATGCCCACAATCGCAAAGCGCTTCCCTGAGGTTCTGGAGGGCCAGCCGGCTGGCCGGCCGATCAGTCGGACGCGGCTGAGCGCCAAGCAACGAGCAGCAGCACGCGGATGATCCGGCGCGACCAGCACCCCGGCCACCGCGTCGGTCCAGTTCGCTCCAACTCGACAGTGAGTGAAAGCGTGACGAACAGCGGGTCCGGTTCGGGCAACCCGACGCAGACGCTCGGTGCGTCCGCCGGCGAGGGTTCTGTGCCTTCTTCGCGGGTCGCCGCGGCGGTCGCCGCGGGGATCTTTGCCGGCCTCAGCGTGTGGGGCTTTGCCCAGAGCAGTCATCTCTTGATCTGGGCGGCGTTTATCGGCTGGGCCAGCTATGACACTAACGGCGGCGGCCGCGACGCCGTGATCGTGAGTAGCGCCTCATTGGTGTTCGGGGTTTTGATGGCCTGGCTCGTCGCGATCGTGGTCGCTGGCGGGTTGCTTCCGTGGTCATCGGATGTCTCGTCGGCGATCGCGGCGGCGATCGCATCTGTGCTCATCGTCTTAGCCTCCGCCGCCAGCGCGCTGAGCAGTGTGCCGAGCACGTTCTGCGGGTTCGCGTCGATGTTTGCCTTCCTGACG
>JAFASQ010000042.1 GCA_019244395.1 Solirubrobacterales bacterium
GTGGCCAAGCAGGGCGAGTACGGCGCCGCGCTGCTCACCGAGGATCATTTCTTCGCCCTTCCCGCTTATCCGCTCGAGACGGTGGTCGATCCCACCGGCGCCGGCGACACCTTCGCCGGCGGCTTCGTCGGCTTCATCGCCCGTCACATCGACCGACCGCTGACCGGTCCGGTGCTCCGCCAGGCGATGGCCTACGGGACCGCACTGGCCTCGTTCTCCGTCGAGGAATTCGGCACCGAACGCGTCGAGCGGCTGACCGCCGCCGAGGTCGACGCGCGGGTCGAGGAGCTGCGGCGGATCACCCAGTTCGAGCACGTGCCGGTGCCGCTCGAGGCATCGTGAGCGCCGGTCGGTGAGCGCCGGCGCCGGTCAGGCCGGTTCCGCTGGAGGCATCGTGAGCGCGGGTCGATGACGGCGGGCGCCGGTCAGCCCGGCCTGCTGCGGCTGCTGATCTCCTGTCCCGACCGGCCTGGCATCGTCGCCGCCGTCTCGCGGTTCTTGTTCGAGGCCGGAGCCAACATCGTTCGCTCGGATCAGTACTCGACCGATCCCGAAGGCGGCACCTTCTTCCTCCGGATGGAGTTCGCGCTGGCGCCCGAGAAGCGCGAGGGCCTGGGCGAGCGCTTCGGGCTCAAGGTGGCCGAGCCGCTCGGCATGACGTGGCGGCTGTGGGACGCCGCCCGGCCCAAGCGCGTCTCGGTGCTCGTCTCCCGCTACGACCACTGCCTGCTCGACCTGCTATGGCGCTGGCGGCGCGGCCAGCTCGAAGCGGAGATCGTGATGGTGGTCTCCAACCATCACGACCGGCGCGAGGACGCCGAGCTGTTCGAGGTGCCCTATCACCACGTCCCGGTCGAGAAGGAGCGCAAGGGCCAGGCCGAGGCGCGCATGCTCGAGCTGCTGGACGGCTGCTGCGACCTGGTCGTGCTCGCGCGCTACATGCAGATCCTCTCGGGTGAGTTCCTCGACCGGCTCGCGGTCCCCGTCATCAACATCCACCACTCGTTCCTGCCCGCGTTTGCCGGCGCCCACCCGTATCAGCAGGCCAAGGAGCGCGGGGTCAAGCTGGTCGGTGCCACCGCCCACTACGTGACCGAGGAGCTCGACGCCGGACCGATCATCGAGCAGGACGTCATGCGGGTCAGCCATCGCGATGACGCCGACGCGCTGGCCCAACTCGGCGCCGACGTCGAGCGCCTAGTGCTTGCTCGAGCGGTGCAGGCGCACTGCGAGGACCGCGTGCTGCGTCACGGCAGCACGACGGTGGTGTTCTGAGGCCGCGCGCCCTCGCGGGCCCGGCGCCGCGAGCCGCACGCTCATCAGCGCCGCGCTCCGCCGGCTCAGCGTGAGCAAATAGCCCCGGGGGCCGGCTGTGATCGTCTCGATGCGCGGCGGGCCAGTCCACGAACCCTTGTAGTTGAGCTGCCGCCCGGCCAGGGTGACGCCGGAACGCGCGTAGGCGGAGGGGGCCAGCAGCCGCTGGACGCTGGCCCGAGCGCTGGTGGGCAGGCGCAGGGCGACTCGCACCGCGCGGCTGCCCTTGTCGATGAGCAGCACGTGGAGGATGTCGCCCCGGACCTTGACCGCCCAGGCGCTGAGGTTGAGCGACCGGGGCGCTGAGAGGTGAAGCCGGACCAGCCGCGCCTGCGGCCCGAGCGTGCGGGTGAACATCAGCAGGCCGTAGAGCAGCGGCCGCGCCGTCAGGCCGCCGCGGTCGATGGCGAACGGGCCGTTGATCGCGGTGTCCCGCACGTGCAGGTTGGCCCCGTCCGCCCCGGCCCGCAACGCCGTGAACAGCGCATCCGGTGCCCACAGCGCGGTGGCGAACGAGTCGCTGACCCGGGGCTTCCCGCCGCACGTGACCGAGTTGAACTCGGTCAGGCGGAACTTCAAGCCGGCGGCGTGGGCGACCGCCACCGCGGGCGCGATGTCGGTGGAGAAGGCGGCGGTGGCCTCGCGGCTGAGTAGGCGCGGGACCGTCGGGTAGTCGGGCTTGCGGGGGCGCTTTACGCACGCGGAGTACGGATACAGATGTCCGCTCACCGCGCCGAGCTCCGGCCGCTGGTCCTCGATCAGCGCGCTGATGTAGGAAAGGCCGTCCCGCGGGTGCGCCACCGCCGGTCCGATCAGCGGGATGTCCGGCGCGTGCTCGCCGATCACCCGCGCGTAGTCGGCGAAGTCCTGGACGTACGTGCTCGGGGTGAGCTCGAACGGCAGCGTGTCGGCCAGGAGCGGCGAGCGGGCGAGCGTCGCCACCCAGTAGCGCCGGGAATACAGGTCGGGCTCGTTGCCCACCTCGAATCCGACGATGCTGTGGCGCGGGAGCAGCGTCTCGGCCGCCCGCGCCCACGCGGCAGCGGTGATCGGTGTGTCCCCCGTGACGAGGTTGAGGTCGACGATCAGTCTGACGCGATCGCGTCTGACCAGACCCGCCAGACGCGACAGATAGCGCGGGGTCAGCTCGAATGCCCACAGGGGCATCGGCTGCCAGCGCGGGCGCCAGAACGTGGTGTCGGCCGAGTCGCCGCCGATCCGCAGCACGAGCGGGCCGTCGCCCTGGACGTGCAGCATCGCCAGCACGCGCTCGAACACCGGCATGTTGCTCGCGAACTGCCGGAGCGTCAGCGAGCGGTACTCGGTCGAGATCCCGAAGAACGAGCTTGGGACCGGCACGGTGTCAGCGTTCGGCGCGATCGTCAGCGTCGCCCGCGGGAGCGCGGGCGCCGGCGCCGTGACGCCAGGCGCCGTCGACGTCGTCACGCTCACGGTCGGCGCCGGGGAGCCGGCATCGGCTTGGGAGATGCCGTGGTGATCGGCCAGGGCCAGCGGCACGAGCAGTGCCGCCGCCGTGGCGATCGCCACCGCCAACGACACTAAGCGCGCGGTGCGACGCCGGCGATGGCGTCGTGTGGCGGCGTTCGGACCGGTCAAACCTGGCATCTGGGGCTCCCTCCCATGCACTGGCTTATACGGCGAGCATAAGCCCGCCCGTCCCTCTATTAACGTGGGAACGCCGCGCTTAACCGCTCGGCGTGATCAGCCTAACCGGCCACTAACCGAAGCCTTGGCCGCCCGGCCACCGATCGGCGCGATTCAGCGGAGCCTAGGCAAAAGTCGTCCGTATATCGGCCGTTTCTCATCCCGCCTCCGTCTCGCAGCCACCGCGGGCCTCACCCCACCCCCGGCCTCACCCGACCGCCGGCCTCACCCGCCACCGATCACCACCTTCATCACCTCGGTCGGGTTGTCCATGGCAAAACGCAGCGCCTCCGGCGCGCGCTCCAGCTCGAACCGGTGGCTGACCAGCCGCTCGAGCCAGCCGACGTTCCGCTCGACCACCGCCACCGCCTCTCCGAACTCATCCGCGTTGCAGCAGCTGACCCCGAGGAGGTCGAGCTCCTTCTCGGTCAGGCTGCCCAGCCGGAGGGTGACCTCCTCGCCGGACATGCCGACCTGCACCGCCCGTCCCGCCGAGGCGACCATGTCCACCATCGCGCGCACCGCCGTGGGCGCACCGGTCGCATCGATCGCCACCGGCGGTCCGGCGACGCCCGCCCAGCGCCGCGCCGCGTCGACCACCTCAGCAAGACCCGTCCAGACCAGTGTCCGTGCGCCGATCCCTTGGCTCAGTTCCAACCGGCTCTCCTGGAGGTCGATCACCAGCACCTCGGCGCCGCGCTCGCGCGCCACCAGGCTGATGCACTGGCCGATCGGCCCGGCGCCGAGCACCACCACGTGCTCGCCGGCGCCGGTCTGCACCCGCGCCCGGTTGACCGCCCGCACCGCGATCGACAGCGGCTCCGCCAGCGCCGCCACCCCCGGGTCCTCGACCCCGATCGGGTACACCTGCGAATCTGGCACCACCAGCCGCTCCTGCAGCCCGCCGTCGACGTGGATCCCGATCAGCTGGAAGTTGTCGCACGTGTTGGGCCGCCCAACGCTGCATGGGTAGCAGCGCCCACACGCGTGCAGGGGCAGCAGGGCCACGCGCTGGCCCGCCCGCAGCTCGGAACGGCACCCCGGACCGACGGCCACTACGGTGGCGCCGACCTCATGACCCTGAACCCGGGGGAACTGGGATCCGCCGGCGGCCTCGGACAGCTCGCCGGCAAAGAAGTGGTAATCCGAGCCGCAGATCCCGACCGCTTCGGGGGCGACCACGACCTGGCCACGAGCCGGCGCATCCGGCTCGGGACGATCGAGGAGCGCCATGGCCCCGACCCCTTCTGTCACGGCCGCCCGCATCGACACTACCCCTCCGGCGCCGCGTCACGGACGCTGATCTCGACCCGGACCCCGTTGGGATCCTCGATGAACACCTGGCGCGGTCCTCCCGGCACCGCATTGGTCACGGCGGCCACGCCGCAGCGGTCGAGCCGCTCGACGACGCCGCGGTAGTTGCCTGCGCCAAAGGCCACGTGGTCCACGGGTCCGACGCCCGGATCGCGCTCCGGCACCCGCAGACCCAACCCGGCGGCGTGTGCGGCATACGAGCGCCGCTCGGCGATGTGCAGGCACGCGCTCTCGCCGTCCGCGCCGCCGTACAGCCAGTAACCGGGAAACTCGAG
>JAFASQ010000059.1 GCA_019244395.1 Solirubrobacterales bacterium
GTACGACTGTCGACGGCCGGCACCAACACGCGACCGCTTACAGTGCCAGAACTTGTTCGCTACTGCCCGGCCACGCCCGCAGCTGAAGGACGTGTCTGTGAGGTCATGCCAGCTCGCCGGCCTGGAGGCTGATGCGTTGGAGGTGGATCAGCTCGGAGATTCCGAGGCGGGTGGACACTGTGTCGATGAGGCGGGCGACGCGATGGTTGTCGGTCATGTAGAGCACGCCGCGGATGTTCGGGTGGGCTGCGTAGCCGCTCATGATGGAGCCAAGCCGTTCTGCGCCGGGGCAGGAAAGTTCGAGCTCGATCGGGACCCGGCCGGCCGAGGTGATGAGAAGAAGGTCTGGGTAATGCAGCCCAGTCGAGGGAGGGGTGTCAGTCCCCGCCTGGGTGCACACCGAAGCACAGTCCGATTGGTTCGGTTGGGTCTGTTGTGGGGTCCGGTGGCTGGGCGTTGAGCTCGGCCGGGTCTCGTTGCGTGTCTCGTGCGCGCATCTCCCGCTCGGTCAGGACCTGGTCGATCGGGCCGAAGTTCCCGCCTTTCGTGGCCGCGAGCCAGAGCCAGTAGCGACCCGGATCGAGGCGAGGCGGCGGGAGCTCGCTGGCGATCGCGGCGAGCCCGGCGGACGTGATCTGGTAGCCGCCAGGCCTGATGGCCAGCATCCGCGTCCGTCTGATCAGGCCGGCGAGCTGGAGTCGGGCGAGGCGCTCTCTCGCCGCGTCCGCGTCCGATCCGAGCAGCGATGCCACGTGCTCGGCGAGAACCAGGTGATGGGCGGCAGCGAAGGCGAGTACGCCGCGGTCGGCATCGCGCATCGACCGGAACGCTACGCCCGGGCGGAGATCTGCGGTTTGGGGCCTATAGGCCGCGCTGCGCCCAGCCGCGGAGAGCGTGAGGTACGCGATCCAGATCGGCCCGCGCGCGCGACGGTCACGCCGCTGCCGACGCGAGCGGTCGCAGCGGGTATGTGATCAGTTCGCTCGTCGCGGCCAGCGACGTTGGGAGGGCTCGTGCTGGCCTGGGACGGCGGGGTCGTCCACCGACACGGGCAGGGTCGATGGGCCGACGGCCGAGTCGTGGTCTTGTTCTGGCGGCTCGGTCCCGTCCTCGTCGGTCTCGTCGTCGTGGTTGGTGCGGTAGCGGTCTAGTTGCCCGGGGGCGGTGAGGGGTCCCTCGGCGTTAGCGGCGATCACGTCGAGGTTGTCGAGGAGCCGATCGAACAGCCCGCCGTGCCCGGTTCGATGCAGTTGGAGGAGGGGTGGCGGCTGGTCTGCCTCGTAGTCCACGATGAGGGCGAGCAGCATCGCGTCGCCGGCGCGCAGGAGGGAGTGTTCGAGGTATTCGACGAAGCGGATCTCGACCTCCGGGTGGCCGAGGAGCGCTTCGACCCGGCGGATCGGCCGGTTGGTCAGGATGCAGATCTGGCCGCCGGCGGCGGCGTGCTCGGCGAGCGCCCGGGCGAGGTCGGGGGTGAGCTGGATGCCGCGAAAGTTCTCGAGCAAATCGATCCGCCCGGCGTGCTCTGAGAGGAACGCGATCGGCTCGGGCGCGTCTTCGTCGGTGTGGTAGCCCCAGGTCCCGGCCACCTCGCTGCCCGCGGCCAGATCCAGCTCGCTGGGAGCGAACCCGGGGGCGGGTGGGGGTGCATGCTCGGGCCACAGGTCATGTTCGCTCAGATCAGCGCGCGGGCGATGGTCGCGCGATGCCGGGGATACGGGGTGGTGCTCCCGGCGACCCAGCGCTGCACCGTCTTGGGGTCAACACCGACAACCTCGGCGAACTCCTCGGGGGTCATCCCGGCTCGCCGCAGCGCGTCCTTGAGGTTCGTGTCCGCCATCTCTCCGCCTTGATGGCCTTGGCCGTGAAAGGCCACGTGTGCAGGACTTTCGGAGTCTAAGCGAGCAAGATGTCCGAAGATGTCCGAAGACGTCTTCAAAGACGTCCGCAGATGCGGTTGCGCTGTCCGGGCTTGTGGCGCATGGTGCTCGCCATGTCCGCGACGGCCGCACAGCTCAGCGAGAGGGCGACCCTCCCCGAACCCCGTAGGGGCCTGACGCGCGATGAGGTGCTGACCGCCGCAGAGGTCGGCGAGCTGTTGCATCTCCCCGTCTCGACGGTCTACTACCTGGCTCGCCGGGGGGAGATCCCGGCGTGCCGGCTGGGGCGGGCGTGGCGGTTCGTCCGCCCGCGGATCGAGGAACTGCTGGGCTCATAATCGAGCTCGGCGCACGAGATGATGTCCCCCATGGAGCGCTGGGGTCCGTCGCATCAGACCGGGCGCGGCAGCCAGGTCTCGTGGAAGTGGGTGGTGTGGGCTGTGATCGCGGTCGGGGTGCTTGCGATCGTTCAGGGCGGAACCCATGGTCCGATCCGAATCGCCGCCGGGATCGTCCTGTTTTCCACCGCCGGCGTCCTTGCGCTCCCCTCCAGTGTGCAGCGCCGGCTGCTCGCGCCGCTGCGCGCCCGCCAGCAGCCTGAGCTGGTGCGTGACCCGTTGGGGGCGGCGCGTGCCGTTGCGTCCCGGCACGGCGGCGCGGTGTATCTCGGAGTCCTCTCGCGCGGCGAGTTCAGGTTCGCGCGGGCTGAGCGGGCGCTGCTGTTGTTGGGGCCGCCGCGGTCGGGCAAGACGAGCGGGGTGATCATCCCCGCGGTCCTGTGCCACGACGGGCCGGTGGTGTCGACGTCAACCAGGCCGGATGTGTGGCGGGCGACGCGCCGCGTTCGATCCGCTGACGGCCGGGTGTGGCTGTTTGACCCGACCGGCTCCGGCACTCCGCGCGGCCGAGATATCGGGGAGGAGCTGCGGTGGTCGCCGGTCCTGCCGTCCAAGTCCTGGGATGGGGCGCTTCTGATCGCGCGGGCGATGACCACCAACATCGGGGCGGGGACGACGGATCGCTCGCACTGGGCGAACCGGGCGCAGGCGCTGTTGGCGCCGATGCTCCACGCCGCCGCCGTGAACGGCCGGGACATGGAAAGCGTGGTCGACTGGGTCATGCGCCACGACCTCGACGAGGCCGGGATCCTCTTAGAGGATCAACGCTGCTCGAGGCTGGCGTTCGGGAACCTCCTAGGCCTGCTGCACACCGAGGATCGGGAGCGCTCCTCGATCTTCTCCGCCGCCGCCGACGCGCTGCAGGCCTACAGCAGCGAACACGCCCTCGCTGCCGCCCGGGATCCGAACTTCGACGCCGCCGGGTTCGTGCGCTCCGCCGGCACCGTTTACATCCACGCGCGCGCTCACCGGGACCACGGCTGGCTGATGAGCCCGGCTGCCCGCGTGACGGGCCGCTCTTCGACCGTCGTGTTCCTCCTCGACGGCGCGGACAACTTGCCGCATCTCGCGGGTCAAGCACTCAGTGCGTGGAGTGTATGTCTGCTGGATGTCTATGTCTGCTGGATGTCTGCTGGTGGCGTGGCAACACGGTCTGAGGGTCGTCATGACGTTGGGGCGCGCCAGCGCCCCAACACAGGTGAGATACAGCGCGGACGGGCGTCGGTGTCAAGCAGCGCCGGCAACGGTGGCGTGTCCAGCCGACTTGGGACCTGCTTCAGACGGTTGAGGCGCTGCTTGACACCGAGGACCGTCCGCGCTACGAAGCGATGGACCTGCGATTCGTCGGAGTGGCATCCGCCGCGACGGACTCCCACCACTCGCGCGAGCGACGGTCGGCTGTGTCCCGCAGGCGGACTCAAGGCCATTCCTGTTGGCTTCGATCAGCATTCCATGACCAATCCTCGCCTTCCGGTAAAAGCCGGACCGGTTCCCGACAAGATCACGATCTGGCCGGTCGATGATGGCCGCTACGGCCTCGACGCCATTTCCAGGGCGCGTCGGGCTACGAGCGTGCCGAGCATCATCAACAGGAGCTGCAGCGGCGCGGAGTTCCCCTTTCATTCCGGCAAGAGCTCGGTGGCGGATGGACGCTGCGCTTCGGACCCTTCCGCGCGATCGACGTGGCGGCCGCCCTCTCGGCGTTCGGGTACTGACCTCGCTCTCCGCCTGCATCCGTTCCCGGCCACGGAATCCACGGGTTTGAGACCTACCCGGAACCCGGGCGCGCTCACCGGACGGCCGGGCGTCGCCATGGGAGTTGGGAGCACCGAGTTCGCGAGTCCTTTCGTGGCAAAGCGCTCACCCGGCTGCCGCGCTCGTGACGATTCCTTTTGAGCTGACGCGGCGCGGCCGCCAGGTCGCCGACTCCCGTCGTGCGCACCGCCGGCGCCGAGCCGGTGAGTCTGCGTGCGCTTGCGGACCGCGGCGGGATCCGGCTGCTTGCAAGCACCCACCGACCTCGGGCAACCCGGCTGCTCGTACCTCGGTCTCGGTGAGCGACGCGGCGGGCCGTAGCGAAGTGCGGACTTCCGCTCCGCCGGGCGGATTCAGCTGTCTCGGCCCGCGCCGCGACGCCGCTGCTGCTCGTCCCCTCCGGGTGTGTCAGGGCCGTCGAATTGAGCGAGATTGGCTCGCGGATTGCCGAGGACCGGAAGTGTTGGCGCGGCCGCGAGACTTCTGGACGGCCTGCGCGAGCGAGCGTCTGGTAAACGCCCGCCTGCTATTCGACCATCGCGGGGACACGCTCCACCACCCGGGGTTCGTCCCCGCTGGGCGAAGAACTCGGCTCCCTCGATGCTGAGGTGGGGCACGAGCCGATCGAGCCAACGCGGCATGTACCAGTTGACGGCGCCCATCATCAGCATCAGGGCAGGTACCAGCAGGCAGCGGACGACGGTGGCGTCAAGGATCACGGCGACGGCCAGACAACCCTGAACTGCTTGACGGTCGGGTCGCCGCTGAGCACGAAGCTGCCGAACACGAACACCATGATCGCGGCCGCGGCAGTGATCACCCGTGCGCTCGTTATGAGCCCGGAAACGACTGACTGGCGGTTGCCCTCACCGGCGTGGAAGTGCTCCTCGATCTGGCTGACCGGGAAAACTTCGTAGTCCATCGACAGGCCGAACAGGATGGCGAACATGAACAACGGCACGTAGGAGACAATCGGGACCGGTCCGGGCAGCCCGATCAGGCTGTGCAACCAGCCGTGCTGGAAGATCGCGGTCAGGACCCCATACGAGGCGGCGATCGAGAGAACGTTCATCTGGGCCGCTTGGGGCGGGATTCACCACTGTCCGGAACGCGAGCACGAGGAGGAGGAAGCCGATCACGACCACGACCACGATCTGCAGCGGTGTTGGCGCGCAATGTCGCGGGCGCCGCCAGCCATCGAGACGCAGTTCTGGTCTGTAGCGACACCCCCCGCCGGTGCTTCATCCTCGCGCTGCTGACCGGATCTGAGGGGCGACCGGCCGAGGCGGAAGCGGCGTCTCGCGAGATCATCGCTCGGCCCGACTACCCGCTCCGCCCCGAGCTCGACCTTCCGGTCACGGCGTCGCTTTCGCTCGCCTGCGCGCTGCTCGGCCGCGGCGACGAGGCCGTTCAATAGGCACGTCGGGCGCTGCGCGGCGAAGGCGACCGCGGAATGGCCGAGTCGACCCCGCGGCGCGCGCTCGCGCTCGGTCTTCTGATGTCGGGACGCGGCGCGGAGGCGATCGCGGAGCTCGAGTTCGTCAGCGTTTCGAAGATCGAGCCGGTGTGGTTCGAGGCTGAGCTGCTGGGTTACCGGGCGTATTGGAGGGATGGCGGGGAGAGTTGCGAAGCGCAGCCAAGGATCTCTCCACGGCGATTCGGTGGTCGCGCGCTGGCGTGACGCTAGGCGGGCTTCCGAATGCATATAGCGAACTGGCTGAGGTCGAGCACCGACTGGGACGGTGGGGCGATCGAGTACCAGCTACGCAACGTGTACGCCAGCTGAACATCAGCTCGCGTCGCGAGCTCCCAAGCCGCCTCGCCGCGGCTGCCGCCAGAACCCTGTCAAGGCCGCGATCTCCGGCCGTCAGGGCCATTTCCTAGGGTGAACTTTAGGGCGATCCCTAGTGCACCGAACCCATCTCGGTGAGATGCTGACTCCCGGCGGTCGAGATCAGCCTGGTGAGCACTGGTGGTGGATCTTCTCTTACAGGTCACTCGCGCTGAGGACAACCGCCTCAGTGGCACGGTGTCCAGGGCCGACGGGACCGAGGCGCACAGTGGCTCCTACATGCCACCCCCCTCAGCGTTCGGGACACACTCGGCGC
>JAFASQ010000113.1 GCA_019244395.1 Solirubrobacterales bacterium
CAACCCCACGACATACAACATCGATCCCACTCCGGCCACCTGCACCGTCACTCAGACAGTGGACGGGCACACCGCCACAGTGTCGCCGCCCGTCACCGTGGGGAGCGGCCAGAAGGTACACATCGGGCCCGCTAAGAGCAAAGAAGCGATCATCACCGACGACTACGGGAACGCCCCCGGCTCGCTGGAGGTGACCAAGCTCATCGAGGGGCCGCAAGCTGGGCAGCAGGGAGAGATCGTGATCCAAGCGGTCTGTAACGGCGTCCATCAGCTGCCGGACTTCGTCATCCCGGCCGGGTCGACAAATCCCGTCCCAACGCACACCTTCACGAATATCCCCACGCCGGCCACCTGCGTGGTCACCGAGACCTCAGACGGGTCCTCCAGCACGATCTTGGTCCACGTCACGGGAAGCCCGAGCACCGTGAAGATCAAGCCGGGCGGGTCTGGCGCTGCCGAGATCACCGACGACGTCGGGCTCCGCCCAGGCGAGCTGGAGGTGACCAAGCTCATTACCGGGCCGGAGGCCGGGCATCAGGGCGAGATCATCATCCAGGCGGTGTGCAATGGCATCCACCAGGTGCCGGACTTCGTCATCCCGGCCGGGACGGTCGGCCCGATCGAAACGCACGTCTTCCCGAATATCCCGACTCCGGCCACCTGCGTGGTCACCGAGACATCAGACGGGTCCTCCAGCACGATCTCGGTAGACGTCACGGGCAGCCCGGCCACCGTCAAGGTCCGGCCGGGTGGGTCTGGCCAGGCCACGATCACCGACGACGTCGGACTCGCCCCAGGCGAGCTGGAGGTGAACAAGCTGATTACGGGGCCGGAGGCCGGGCAGCAGGGAGAGATCGTCATCCGGGCGGTGTGCAACGGCATCCATCAGGAGCCGGACTTCGTCATCCCGGCCGGGACGGTCGGCCCCGTCGACTCGCACATCTTCCGGAACATCCCCACTCCGGCCACGTGTGTGGTCACAGAGACGGTGGACGGGCATACCAGCACGGTCTCGGTAGAGGTCATGGGCAGCCCGAGCACCGTCGATATCTTGCCGGGCGGGTCTGGGGCTGCCACGATCGAGGACATTTACGGCGCAACGCCTGGCTCGCTACGGGTCACCAAGACCATCGCCGGTCCAAGCGCCGGCCACCAGGGGCCGGTAACCATCCACGTGGTCTGCGACGGTCTTGCGCTGTCGCCCGACTTCGTGATTCCCGCATACACCCACGCCGGCACGGTGTCGCACACCTTCGACAGCATTCCGGCTGACTCGACGTGCACGGTCACCGAGACCGCGGGCGGCGCCACCGCTACGGTCATCGTGGAAGTGATAGGCAGTGGCCAGACCGTGTCCATTCCTGCGGGTGAGGTGGCATCCGCGTACTTGACGGACGTGTACGACGACGGGCACCCCGACGTGAACGTACCCGAGGAGCCCTCGTCTCCCGCCGTGGACGCCTCCGGCATCCTGACGGTGACCAAGCACATCACCGGACCGGCCGCCCACCGGCATGGCCGCATCGCGATTCTGGTGGCCTGTGGCGGCACGCTCGAGAACTTCACCTGGATCATCCCGGCGCGGACCGGACCCGGCTTGTTCACGCGCCATTTCGGCGAGCTCCCGCCCGGAGCTCGCTGCACCGTCAGAGAGACCGCGACCGGCGGCACGGGCAGGGTGAGCGTGGCCGCGGCCGGGCCTAGTCACACGGTAACCATTCCCGCCAACCGAACGGTCACCGTTCATCTGACTGACAGGTTCACGATCAGGTCGGCTCCGGCGCCTCGGCCGGTGGTCACCGGGTAACCGGTTGAGCCGAGCAGGCCGCCACCCGCCCCGTTCAGCCGGGCGCGGGTGGCGGTCAGCGGCCGGCTGGGATCATGCGCGCTGCGGCCAGCTGCCCGCACGCCGCGTCGATCTCGCGGCCCCGCGTGAGGCGGACGGTGGCGCGGGGCCCGCGGCGCTCGAGCTCGTCGCGGAACGCGGCGATGGCCTTCGGGCTGGAGCCGGTGAACTGCGATCCGGTCGGGTTGTACGGGATCAGGTTGACCTTGAAGATGCGCGGGTCGAGGATGTCCGCGAGCTGCGCGGCCTGGGCGAACGAGTCATTGACCCCGGCGAGCATCACGTACTCGACGAACACCTTGCGACGCTTGCGGGCGTAATAGGCCTCGCAGGCGCCAATCACATCGGGCAACGGGTATCGGTCGTTGACCGGCATGAGCTCGCTGCGCAGCGCCGGGTCGGCGGCGTGCAGCGACAACGCGAGCCGGATCGGCATTGGATTCTTGGCCAGACGCGCTATCCCGGGGATCCAGCCGATAGTGGAGATCGCCGTGCGCCGATGGGTGATCCCGAGGTCGGGCAGCCGCTCGCAGGCGGCGAGCACGTTGTCGAGGTTCATCATCGGCTCGCCCATGCCCATGAACACGGCGTGGTCGACCGGGCCACGGCGGCGGAAGTGGAGAGCCTGGTCGAGGATCTCCGGCGCGGTCAGGTTGCGCCCGAAGCGCATCTGCCCGGTGGCGCAGAATGTGCAGGTGAGCGGGCAGCCCGACTGCGAGGAGAGGCAGATCGAGCGCCGGCCGTCGCGGTAGACCATCAGCACCGCTTCGACCGGACGCCCGTCGGCGGTATGGAACAGCACCTTGACGGTCCCGTCGGCGGCGTGCGCCTCCTCCTCGACGGCGAGAGTCGAGAACGGCACCGACTCGGTCAGCGCCTCGCGCAGCCCGAGCGGTAGGTCGGACATCACATCGAACCCTTCGGCGCCGCGCGCGGCCCACCGCCACGCCTGCGCGGCGCGGTACCGCGGCTCGCCGAGCTCGGCCAGCTTCCCTTCCAGCAGCTTGAGATCCACGCTGTCTATGGTGGCAGCAGCATGCGATTAGCCAAGTACCTCGCCACCGCCGGCGTGGCCTCCCGCCGCGCGAGCGAGGACGTCGTCCGCACCGGCCGGGTCACGATCGGGGGTCAGATCGTCACCGATCCGGCGCGCGACGTCGGGACGGACGACGCGGTGGCGCTCGACGGCAAGCCGGTTGCGGCGGTTCACGAGCGGGTCGTCTACGCGCTCAACAAGCCCGCCGGCGTGGTCTCGACCGCCCGCGATCCCCAAGGCCGTCCCACCGTGGTGACGCTGGTCCCGCAGACCGAGCGGCTCTACCCCGTGGGCCGGCTCGACATCGACACGACGGGCCTGATCCTGCTCACGAACGAGGGGGATCTCGCTCACCGGCTGACCCACCCCAGCTTCGAGGTCGAGAAGACCTATCGCGCGGTGGTCGGCGGTCGCCCGGTGCGCGACCCCGAGCTCGACACGCTCCGCGGAGGCGTCGAGCTCGACGACGGTCGGACGGCGCCGGCGCGCGTGCAGAGGATCTCGGCCGACACGATCGAGATCACCATCCACGAGGGCCGCAAGCGCCAGATCAAGCGCATGTGCGAGGCGGTGGGACATCCGGTCAAGCGCCTGGAGCGGGTGGGATTTGGGCCGTTGCTCCTCGGTGACCTGCCGCGCGGGCGGTGGCGGCGTCTGACCGATGCGGAGGTGGACGCGCTGATGCGCGCGGCTAGCGCCGCTGGATGAGCAGCTCGTCGTTACGGAAGCTGGTCGCGTGCAGCACCCGCGCCACCGCGCCGGACGTCAAGCGCACGGGCCGCGAGGCCTCGAGCCGCAGGATCGTGAACCGGAGGGCGTTGCGCCGCCAGACGGGGTGCAAGCCCGCCACCGGATACGAAGACTGCATCCGCGACGGCCACAGGTTGCAGGCCGACCCCCACCAGCAGAACCCGGCACTGGGTGGGGAGGTGAACGACACCACGTCGAGCTCGCGGATCGGGATCGCGGCATCGCCGGACCAGAAGCGCAGTCCGGGCATGTACAGCGAAAGAGGCAACAGGTCCCGATAGTGCTGGACCAGGATCGCGCGCCCGCCGGCGGGGGCCCGGGCGCCGAGGGCCCCGGCGACCACGCGCCAGTCCGGGCGCTGCAGATCGCGGTCCGCCGCGACGCCGAGCGCCGTGGTCACTCCGATGCCGCATAGTGCGCCGGCCGCGATCAGGCCAACCATGCGGGGCCGCGGGGCGGCGAGACCGCCGGCGATAAGCAGTGCCGCCGGCGTCCAGATGGCCAGCATGTTGCGCGTAAGCAGATCGTCGAATCCGGCGGCGACCAGGATCAGGCTGAGGGCGAAACCCGCTAGAGCGAGCCCGCCGGCCAGTAACGCGCCCCGGCGCGTGACCGCGTCGGACCGGATGGCGAGCAGGACGAGGGCGAGGATCAGGATCGCGACCGCCACCGGCTCGAGCAGCGGGTGCGCCGGCCCGTCGAATCCTGCGGCGAACTGCGGGATGACCTGACCGAGCCGCCGCCCGAACGGCGCATGCGCGATCCAGTTCGACCGGCCCGTACCGTGCTGGCTGATCGCGAGCGGGATCAATCCGAGGCCGCACAAGCCCACCACCGCGAAGGCGATCTGCACCGGGCGCCGACGGCTGTGCACGGCCAGCAGCCAGATCGCCTCGGGCACCACGGCCAGCACCGCGTAGTAGTGGGTGGCGAGCGCGAGCGCGCACGCGATCATCCACGCGGCGAGCGCGCCGCGGGTGGGGCTGCGCAGCGCATGGGCAAAGGCGAGCAGTGAGAGCGCGCTCAGCAGGCCCAGCAACTGGTAGGAGCGAGCCTCCTGTGAATACCAGATGAGCACCGGGCTGCAGGCGGCGAACGCGGCGGCGATAAGGCCCGCGCGGCGCGACACAAGCTTCGCGCCGGCGCCGTACACGACCGGGATCATCGCCACTCCGGCCAACGCCGACAGCGAGCGCAAGGCGGTCTCCCCATAGCCGAAGATGCGCGCCCAGACCCACGCGACGCAGTAGTAGAGCGGCGGCGTGGACTCGGTGTGCGGGAGCAGCCCCAGCATCTTGCCCGGGGAGAAGTGCACGAGCAGGGCGGTGTTGCCCTCGTCGAACCAGAAGCCCTGGTGGCCGATCCGCCAGAAGCGCAGGACTGCGCTGAGGAGGGTGAGCGCCACGACGGCCAGCACCGTGGGGTCGGCGAGAAGCGCACGCGTCCGAGCAGCCGGCGCGGGCGCCCCGGGGCGGCGCAGATCAGGTGCCGCCGTGCCGACGCTCACCCGCGGGATGTTAAGGTGATAGGCGGCCGACGCCGGCGCTGTGCGCTTAACCAGATTTCAACCGGCGCAGCCACCGGCGCGCTGCCTCCACGGGGCAGTATTTCTGAGTGATGGCAAAGGAACCAGGGAACGTGGACCCGTCCTCGATGCTCGCCTCCGGGGCGGGGGCCCAGCCCGTGCTCGCGCCGAGCGCCGCCGGGGCGACCCAGAGCGAGCCCGCCGTCACGCTGCCACGGCTCGCGCCGCTGCGCGTGCCGGAAGCGGTGCACTGGCCCGAGATCGAGTTGGGGCCGAAGGCGGGCAAGCTCGCCCTCGCGACGATCACCGTCTGCGCGCTGGCGATGGTCCTGTTCGCCACGCACGGTCCGACCACTCTGGTCCCGCGCGCCAGCGAGATCTTCGCGGGGTGGGAGGCCGGCCCGCTCTACCAGCTCCTCGGGCCCCTCAAGGTCGGGGCGGCGGCGACCAACTACGCGCTGAGCGCCCTCATCCTGGCCATGCTGGCCGCTTACTTCGTGGCGCTGGCCGCGCTGCGCACCTTGTCGATGCGGATGCTCGTGGCGTGCATCGTCGTCGTGCAACTGATTCTTCTGCTCGGGCCGCCGTTCCAGCTCACCGACATGTTCAACTACCTGGGCTACGCGCGCCTGGGTGGGCTGCATGGGCTGAACCCCTACACGCACGTGATCGGCCAGGAGATGCACGACCCGGTCTATCACTTCGCCACCTGGTTGAACCTGCACAGCCCCTACGGCGAACTGTTCACCGCGCTCACCTACCCCCTGGCGCGTCTGCCGGTCCCGGTGGCGTACTGGATCGTGAAGGTGGCCACCGTCGCCCTCAGTCTCGGCTTCATCGCGATCGTGTGCGGCTGCGCCAGGCGGCTGGAACGCGATCCCCGATACGCCGCGGTGCTCGTTGCCCTCAACCCGATCTACCTGGTCTATGCGGTGGGCGGATTCCACAACGATTTCTTCATGCTGGTCCCGGCGATGGGCGCGATTGCGCTGCTGTTGGCCCGGCGCGATCGCACCGCGGGCGCCGTGTTGATGCTCGGCGTCGCCGTCAAGTTCACGGCGATTCTGCTGCTCCCGTTCTTGCTCGTCGGCGCGCAGACCGGCCGACGCCGGCGCCAGGTCCTGACCGGAGCGGCGGTAGCGGTGATCCCGCTCGTGGCGATGAGCCTGCTCCTCTTCGGATTCTCGCTGCCTAACCTCTCCCAGCAGAACACTCTGCTCACCCCGTGGAGCTTCCCGAACCTATTGGGCTACTTCATCGGGCTGGGCGGCGGCACCTCGGGTCTGGTGCGCCTGGCCAGCGTTGCCCTCGTCGTGGCGATCGTGCTGCTGGTGCGCCGACGCGGCGACTGGATCTCGCACGCCGGCTGGGCGACAGTGGCGCTAATCGCGAGCCTGGCCTGGGTGATGCCGTGGTACGTGATCTGGGTCCTGCCGCTAGCGGCACTCGGCTCGAGCGTTCGGCTGCGGCGGACCGCGCTGGTGATGACCGTGTTCCTGGTGGTGGTGTTCCTGCCCTCATCGGGGAAGGTCTGGAGCCTGATCCACCTCGACCCGATGAGCGGATCCGCCGGCCAAGCATCGCTGACGCTTCAGTCCAAGCTATCTTGGTATCGATAACCGATCGTCCGGCGAGAGCGCGCGCCACGCGCACCGGCCCGGGCGATCGAGGCTGGGAAGCATTTGCCGCGGTCAGGCCGGATCCGCGGGTATCCCGATCGCTAAAGGCCGGAACGCTCAAGCGACGCGTCCGGCATTAGCCCAAACCCCCCAAACCTCCGCAGGGTTTATGCCGTGATTATTAGAATCTTGTTAGCTTCCGCGCGGGTATGCGCCTCGAAGTCGAGCTAATCGATGGAGCCGGAGCCGGGCCTGCGCCCGACCTGCCGCCAATCCGGCTAAAGCCACGCCGCGGTGGGCTCGACCGGTTCGAGCTGTCGGTGCTCGTCGCGTTCGCCGCTGTATCGGTGTTCGTGCTGGCGATTGATCTCTGGCGGGTGGCCTTCAACGGGGCCATATGGACCGGAACCGACGGTCTCTATATCGTCGACCAGCTGCAGTACCTGGCCTGGATCCGGGACGCCTCTCACCACGTCCTGGTGTCGAACCTGTTCGTGCTTCGCGATAGCCCCGCGGACTACTTCCAGCCCGCCGTCGCCATCTCCGGCGGCCTGACGGCATTAGGGATCCCCTCCTGGCTGGCGCTGCTCCTCTGGAAGCCGATCGCCGTGGTGGCCTTCTTCTTCGGGGTTCGGGCTTACGTGCAGCGCAGCCTGGCGGGCCTGTGGCCCCGGCGTGTGGCGCTGGTGCTGGCGCTGTTCTTCGGCTCGTTCACGATCGTCGACGGCGATGTCAGCGTCCTCGGAGACCTGTTCCCCGGGTTCTTGTCGTGGGGTTACGTGTTCGGGCTGCTGGCGCTGGCGGCGATGGTGTGGGCGCTCGTGGCCTACGACGATGCGCGCGGGAATGGCCGGCGCCTTTGGCTGCCCGGTGCGCTGGGAGCACTGGCCACTCTGCTTCACCCATGGAACGGAGAGCTCCTGATCGCGCTTGTGCTCGCGGCCGAACTCGTGCTGCTCGCCCGGCGCCGATACACCCGTGATGATCTACGCCTGACCGCGGCAACGCTGATCGGTACCGGCGTCCCGCTGGTCTACTACGCGATCCTCGGCAAGGTCGACATGAACTGGAAGCTCGCCCAGATCGCCAGCAAGCACGCGTTCCCGTTCTGGGAGATCCTGCTGGCGATCGCGCCGCTGATGTTGCCCGCGATCGTCGCGTACCGGACGCGCCCGACCACTTTCTTGGCCGCGGCGACGCGGATGTGGCCGCCGGCCGCGTTCGCGATCTTCTTGCTCTCCGGGACGAGCCTCGGGGCAACGCCGCTGCACGCCTTCCAGGGCATCACGGTCCCGCTCGCGGTGCTCGCGGTCGAGGGCCTTCAGCTGCTCGGCTGGCGACGGCTTCGGCGTCCGGTCCTGATCGGCGCGCTGGCGGTCGGGCTGTTCACGATCCCGGCCACGGGCACGGAGTTGGGGATCGCGCAACACCTGGCCGCGCCCACGCTGGGGAACGCCAACTTCATCACGCGCGACGAGCGGAGCGCGCTGAGCTACCTAGCGCACGACAAGACTCCCGGCAGCGTGATGACCCAGCCCTACCTGGGTGCCGCCGTGCCCGGTAAGACGGGCCGGCGCACCTACGTCGGCGACTGCCTGTGGTCGGAGCCCAACTGTTGGGGCTTGACGCTTCTTACGCAGGGTCTGTTCAGCGGCCGGCTCGGTCCGACCGCCGCGCGCGGCCTCGTTATTTACAACAAGGTGCGCTTCGTGCTCGCCGACTGCCAGACCGCGGTCGACATGCGCAAGCTGCTCGGCCCGATCATCCGCGGGGAGCACGACTTTGGATGCGCCGCGGTGTATGAGGTCGAGTAGCGGGGTCGTCGGCGCCATAGCCGGATGCGCGGCTGCGCTCATCGGCATGTTGCTGGTGGCAAGCTGCGGCGCGGCGGCCGATCCCGACGACCTCGTCCATCGTGTCCGCCTCATAGCGGCACCCTAGGGCTTCGCGCCGAGCGCCGGCAATGGAGCGAAGCCAAGGCCTCTGGCACACTGCCGCTCCCATGCGGCTCTACGCGCTCCGGGGCGCCAACCACGTGGCAGCCAACGAGGCAGCCGCGATCCTCAGCGCCACCGATGAGCTCATGCGCGAGCTGATCGAGCGCAACTCACTCGAGCCCGAGGCGATGGTGAGCTGCATCTTCACGCTGACCGATGATCTCAACGCGGAATTCCCCGCGGTGGCCGCGCGCAACCTGGGCCTGAGCCGGGTTCCGCTGCTCTGTGCGCGTGAGGTTCCGGTCCCCGGCTCGCTGCCGCGGGTGATCCGCGTGCTCGTGCATTACTACGCGCCCGAGGACCACGAGCCACGTCATGTGTACCTCGGGGAGGCGCGCGGGCTCAGGGCGGATCTGGACTCCGCGCAATAACGGGCTGCGCTTCGCGCAGCGTCCGTCGGAAGTGGCGCGGCAGGCCCCGTCTTCGAGGCATGGATGCCGAGCGGGGCCGTCGCCGCGACCGCCGGGCGGCCGGGCATCCATGCCCGTCCGGGGGACGCGCACCCGCCGGGCATGGACGCCAGGCGGAACGGCCCACGGACGCCGCCGTAGGCGGCCCATTACTCTAGGGGCCCGTATGAAAATAATCTCGGCACTGGATGCGGCCTGGATGACTTCGCGGATGCGGCACCGGCGCGTGCGCACCGTAGCGCTGCTACTACCGCGCACGCACCGGCGCCGCCCCGCTCGCCCCCAGACCGCCCCAGCACCAATCTTATTTCCCTACGGACCCTAAGTCGCCCGATGCCGATCGAGTTCGCAGCGCGCACGCGCCGGATCCCGGTCTATCCGCTCGCCGGCGGGTATGACCTCGGCGCGGACGTCGCGATGCTGGCCTCAAACGAGTCGTGCTTCGCGCCGCTGCCTGTGGTCGCCGAGGCCGCCGCGGGCGTGCTGGGCGCGACCAATCGCTACCCGGACCCGTCCTACGCTTCGCTGCGCCGGGCACTGGCCGACCGCTACGGGATCCCGCCGGGCCGGATCGCGCTCGGCAACGGCTCATGCGACGTCCTCCTGGCCGCCGGCGAGGCGCTCCTCGAGCCCGATGCCGAGGTCGTCTATGCCTGGCCCGCGTTCAGCGTGTATCCGCATCTGGCCGCCGCGTCCGGTGCGCGCGCGATCGAGGTGCCGCTCGATGACGCGGACCGCCACGACCTGGATGCCATCGCCACCGAGGTGACGGTGGCAACGCGACTCGTGCTGATCTGCAACCCAAACAACCCGACCTCCACCGCGGTCACGCTCGACGAGGTCGAGGCGCTGCTGCGCCGGGTGCCGGGCCACGTCTGCGTGATCCTCGACGAGGCCTACTGCGAGTTCGCGCTCACGCTCGGCGACACCTACGCGTCGCTCGAACTGCTGCGCAAGTACCCCAACCTCGTCCTGCTGCGCACGTTCTCCAAGGTGTACGGGCTCGCCGCGCTGCGGGTCGGATACGCGCTGTGCGGCTCGGAGGACTTCCGCGTTGCCGTCGACCAGGTTCGCCAGCCCTTCTATCTGAACGCCGCCGCGCAGGCGGCCGCGGTCGAGGCGCTGCGCCACCAGGACGAGGTCGAGCGGCGTGTGACCGAGACGATCGGGAATCGACTGGAGATGGTCGACGAGGTGCGGGCGCTCGGCCTGCGGGTGGCGGAGTCGGACGCGAACTTCATCTGGCTGCACCTGCCCGAGGGGGTCGAGGAGGCCGATGTGGTATCCGGGCTCAAAGACCGTGGCGTGTTGGTCCGGGCCGGGTCGTCGCTCGGGGAGGACGGTTCGCTCCGCGTGACGGTCGGCACGGCGGACGAGAACGAGCGCTTCGCCGGCGCATTGGCGGCCGTGGTGGGCGGCTGAGCGCGCGTTGGCGGTCGTGCTGGGCGGCTGAGCGCCCGTTGGCGGCCGTGCTGGGCGGATAATCATCACTCACGGCCCACCGCTCGGCGAATTCATATTCACCCGGCCACATAGCACGGGCAACTCCTCACTCGCGCCCGCGAGGCGATCGAGTGATGACTTATTCGCCAACGCGGGAAAATCGCCCGCGGGGGTTGGCAAGGCCAACGGCGTCTGCTAGAACCCGCCGCAATGAGCGCCTGTAGCCGCACCTCGTTTGCGCCCCGCGGCTACGCCTACGCCTACGCCTGGCGATTTAGCTAGGCGCCCGGCTGCCCTTTCGTCCCTGCGCAAGCGGGCCTGCGCCACCGGCAAGCCGAGCGCCGAAAAACCCCCCGGTCGGGTGAAACCCGTTTTGCCCGCTTTCGTATCGTTTCCAGGCACCAGAGAGGACAGCTGATGATGATCGTGATGAAACCGGAGGCGACCGAGGAGGAGATCCAGGCGGTTGTCGAACGGATACAGAGTGTCGGCGCCCGCGCCCATCCCAGCCGGGGCGAGGAGATCACGGTGATCGGCGCGATCGGGGACCGCGAGCACGTGGCCCGGCTCGAGCTCGAGGGACACGCCGGGGTCGATCGGGTGGTCCCGATCCTCAAGCCCTACAAGCTCTCCTCGACCCAGTTCAAGCACGGGGAGAAGACCGTGCTGGACATCGCCGGCCGCAAGATCGGCGGGCAGAGCTTCGCGCTGATCGCCGGGCCGTGCACGGTTGAGTCCCGCGAGCAGACGCTCGAGACGGCGCGCGCGGTGAGGGACGCCGGCGGCACGCTGTTCCGCGGCGGTGCCTACAAACCGCGCACGTCGCCCTACGCCTTCCAGGGCCTCGGCCAGGAGGGGCTGCGGTTGCTCGCCGAGGCCAAGGCCGAGACGGGCCTGCCGATCGTCACCGAGCTGATGGACCAGCGCGATCTCGACTCGATCCTCGAGGTGGCCGACGTGATCCAGATCGGCGCCCGCAACATGCAGAACTACACGCTGTTGGCCGAGGTCGGGCGCACCGGCCGTCCGGTGCTCCTCAAGCGCGGCTTCTCCTCGACGCTCGAGGAGCTCCTGATGGCCGCGGAGTACATCCTCAAGGAGGGCAACCCGCAGGTCATGCTGTGCGAGCGTGGGATCCGCACGTTCGAGACCGCCTACCGGTTCACGCTCGACCTGATGGCCGTCCCCGTCCTCAAGGAGCTCACGCACCTCCCGGTGATCGTCGATCCCAGCCACGCCGCAGGCCGGCGCGACCTCGTGATGCCGCTTTCGCTGGCCGCGGCCGCGGTGGGCGCCGACGGCCTGATCGTGGAGGTCCATCCCTACCCGGACCAGGCCATCTGCGACGGTCCCCAGCAGCTGGTGGCGGACGAGTTCGCCGAATACGTCGAGCGCGTGCAGGCCGCGGCCCAGGTGGCGGGGAAGGCGCTCGCCGCCGTCTAGTGTCCCGAGTCACTAGGGGCTCTTGAGGATCGCGCTCGTCGGCGTCGGGCTGATCGGCGGCTCGATCGGGCTCGCCGCGCGCGAGCGGCTCGGTGCCTCGGTGGCGGGTTGCGACTCGCTGCACGCGCTCGATGCCGCGGCCAAGCTCGGCGCGATCGACCGACCGTGCGCCGACATCGGGGAGGCGGTGCGCGACGCCGAAGCGGCGTTCGTCGCGGTTCCTGTGGGTGCCATCCACAGCGCGGTGGGCGCCGTGTTGGCGGCAGCGCCCGAGGGGTGCGTGGTCAGCGACGTCGGCTCGACCAAGCGCTCGATCGTCGCCGCGCTCGACGACCCGCGGTTCGTCGGCGGCCATCCGCTGGCCGGCGCGGAGACGGCCGGGGTGCAGCACGCCCGGGCCGACCTGTTCGAGGGCGCGACCTGGTATCTCACTCCGACCCCGACCACCTCCGGCATCCTCTACGAGCGGCTTCACCGCTTCCTGCACAGCCTGGGCGCCCGGCCGGTGGCGATCGAGCCCGAAGTGCACGACGCCATCCTGGCCACCGTCTCACACCTTCCGCATGTGCTGGCCAACGTGCTGGTGGCCCAGGCGGCCTCGACGCTGGCCGCCGGCGGCGAGCGCCTGCCCGCCACCGGGCCGAGCTTTCGCGACGCCACGCGCGTAGCGGGCGCCAACAGCGGCATCTGGACCGACATCTACCTGTCCAACCGCGATGCCCTGGCCGCCGGGATCGACGACACGATCGAGCGGTTGCGCGCGGTCCGCGACACACTGCAGGTGGCTGACGCACGCGCCGTCACCGACTGGAACGACGGCGCCGCGGCCGACCGCCGCGGGCTGCTCGAGGCCCAGCTGGCCGGCGGGCCGCTGTTCGAGCTGCGCGCGTCGGTCCCGAACCGGCCCGGCGTGGTCGCGCAGCTCGCCCTCGAGCTCGGCCGGGCCGGTGTCAACATCACCGACATGGCGCTCTACCCGGCGCCCGACATGAGCGAGGGCGTGATCGCGATGTGGATCGCCGGCGAGGAGCAGGCGCGCCGGACCGAGGAGCTGGTCGACCGGCTCGGCTTTCCGGTGGCGCGAGCATGAACGCGCGCTTCGACCCGTCCGGACCGCTGCGCGGGACCGTCAAGGTCCCCGCGGACAAGTCGATCTCGCACCGCGCCGCGCTCATCGGCGCGATGGCCTCCGAGCCGGTCCGTATCCGCAACTATCTCGACGCCGCCGACACCCGCTCGACGCTCGCCGCCGTCCAGCAGCTCGGCGCGAGCGTGGAGGGCCGCGGCGAGGGGCTGGTCATCCGCGGGTGCGGGTTGCGAGGCGCGCTGGCGCCGAGGAACCCAATCGACGTCGGCAATGCCGGCACGCTGATGCGGATCCTCCCCGGGTGGCTCTCCTTCCAGCCGGGGCTGAGCTTCACCCTCGACGGCGATGACTCGATCCGCCGCCGCCCGATCGACCGGATCGCCGAGCCGTTGCAGCGGATGGGCGCCCGGATTGAAGCGCGGGAGGGGCGATACCCGCCGTTCACGATCCACGGAGCCGCTTTGCAGGGCATCGATTACGAGCTGCCGGTCGCCAGCGCCCAGGTGAAGTCGTGCGTGCTGCTCGCCGGGCTGGTGACCGGGCGCACGGCGGTCACGGAGCCCGTGCCCAGCCGCGACCACACCGAGCGGATGCTCGCTGGTGCCGGCGCGGCGGTGGAGCGAGCCGGCGATCAAACCGCCGGTTACCGCACCTCGGTCGGTAACGCCGACCAGCTCGAGCTCGACGTCGTAGAGGTCCCCGGGGACATCTCCTCGGCGGCTTTCCTGATCGCCGCCGGGGTCCTGGTCCCGGATTCCCGGCTGGTGCTCGAGCGCGTGGGCGTCAACTGGACCCGCACCGGCTTCCTGCGGATCCTCGATCGCATGGGCGCGGTCGTGCTCACCGACGCCGAGCCGCCCGGATCGTTCGCCGCCGCCGAGCCGGTGGCGGACATCGACGTTCGCAACGCCCCCATCGAGGCGACCACGGTCGGGGCCGAGGAGGTGCCCCTGGCGATCGACGAGCTGCCGCTGGTGGGGCTGCTGGGCTGCTTTGCCGAGGGCGAGACGCTGGTCCGGGGGGCGGGCGAGCTGCGGGTCAAGGAGTCCGACCGGATCGCCACCGTGGTCGACGGCCTGCGCGGCCTGGGGGCGGAGATCGAGGCCCTGCCCGATGGCTTCGTGGTCAAAGGCACTGGGCGTCTGCGCGGCGGCAGGTTCGACGCGCACGGCGACCACCGGCTGGCCCTGCTCGGGGCGGTGGCGGGCATGGCTTCCGAAAACGGTGTCGAGGTGGTGGGTATGGAGGCGGCCGAGGTGTCCTACCCGCGCTTCACCGACGACGTGGCGCAGCTGGTCTCGTGACCGTTGTGGCAATCGATGGGCCGGCCGGCGCCGGCAAGTCGAGCGTGGCGCGTGCGGTGGCCGAACGCCTCGGCTTCACCTACCTGGACACCGGCGCCATGTACCGCAGCGTGGCTCTGGCGGCGCAGGAGCGCGGCGTCGAGCCGGCCACGATCGCTCCGGCATTGAAGATCGAGCAGCGAGAAAAGAGGGTCCTGGTCGACGAGCGGGACGTAACCGAGGCGATCCGCCAGCCGCAGGTTTCCGAGGCGGCGTCGCGGGCCGCCGCCGATCCGGCGGTGCGCCAGGCGGTGGTCGCCCAGCAGAGACGGTTGCTGGAAAGCGGCGACTGGGTGGCCGAGGGGCGCGACATCGGAAGCGTGGTCGCGCCCGAGGCTGACGTGAAGGTGTTCCTGACCGCCGATCCGGCCGAGCGCGCCCGCCGGCGCGCGGCCGAGCTCGGACTCGACGAGGCGACCGTCCTGGCCGAGCAGACCATCCGCGACCAGCGCGACGAGACCCGCGAGCACTCTCCGCTTCAGCCCGCCCCGGACGCGATGACGCTCGACACGACGCACATGACCTTCCCCGAGGTCGTAGAGCGGATTGCCGGCGTTGTCGACCAAACCACGCGTCGGCGGACCCGAGGCTAATAACCTCGGATTCGCCATGAAGGTCGCCATCGTCGGATATCCGAACGTCGGAAAGTCATCGCTGGTCAACCGGCTCACCGAGTCGCGCGAGGCGGTGGTGCACGAGCGCCCCGGCGTCACCCGTGACCGCAAGGAGCTTCAGACTGACTGGAACGGCCGACCGCTCACCCTGATCGACACCGGCGGCGTTGACCTGGAGGACCGCGCCGAGCTGGCGAGAGCCGTGCACGAGCAAGTGCGGGCGGCCCTGGCCGACGCCGACGCTGCGGTGCTCGTGGTGGACGCCAAGGCCGGTCCACGGCCCGGCGATTACGAGATCGCCGACCTGCTTCGGCGCGTGCCTGCGCCGGTGCTGGTGGCGGTGAACAAGGTCGACTCCGCGCGCGACATCCCGCTCGCGGCGGAGTTCCACTCCCTGGGACTGGGCGAGCCGATTGCCGTGTCGGCGGCGCAGGGACTCGGCACGGGCGACCTGCTCGACCGGATCGTCGAGCTCGTCCCGGACGCGCCCCAGCGCGACGCGGGGGACGAGGATGCCGTCCGGCTCGCGATCATCGGGCGGCCGAACGTCGGGAAGTCGTCTCTGGTGAATCGGTTCGCCGGAGCCGACCGGGTGATCGTCTCGCCGGTGGCCGGAACGACCCGGGACGCGATCGATTTGGCGATCGAGTTCGAGGGGCGCGGGCTCATCCTCATCGACACCGCCGGCCTTCGTCGCCAGGCGAAGGTGGGAGAGTCGATCGAGTACTACACGTCGCTGCGCTCGCGCCGGGCGGCCGAACGATCCGACGTGGCGTTCGTGGTGTGCGACGCGATCGAGGGCATCACCGCCCAGGACCTGCGGATCGCCGAGCTCGCCATGCGCAGCGGCTGCGCCACCGGGCTCGTGCTCAACAAGTGGGACCTGGCCGACGCGATCGACCTCGAGCACGAGCGCGCGCGAGCGCACCAGAAGCTCCGCCTGCGCCCGCGCGTGTTGACCGCGAGCGCCAAGAGCGGGCGCAACGTGCAGCGGCTGCTGGTCGAGGCGATCGCGCTCGCCGACCGGCGCGCCGGGCGGATCCCCACCCCGCAACTCAACCGCTTCCTCTCGGACGTGGTGGCGATCCGCCAGCCGCCCGCGGGTGGACCGAGCCGCGGCGGCCATCGGCTGCGCCTGCTGTTCATGACCCAGACGAGCGAACGACCGCCACGCTTCTCGATCCAGGTCAACTCCCGCGCGCGGGTCACGCGCGACTACGCCTACTTCATCGAGAACCGGCTGCGCGACCGCTTTCGCCTCGAGGGCGTGCCGGTGATCATCGATTTCGTGGAGCGCAGCGAACGGCGAGGCCGCGGCCGAGGGCGGCGCGCGGCGTAAGCTCCACGGGCAGCAAGACCGACACGACCACGGAGCTGAGCCCCGAGATCCCATGAACATGCTTTCCGACAACGAGTTCCTGTTCACGTCGGAGTCGGTGACCGAGGGTCACCCGGACAAGGTGGCTGATCAGATCTCCGATGGCGTGCTCGACGCGGTGATGCGCGACGATCCAGACGGCCGTGTGGCGTGCGAGACGTTGGTGAACACGG
>JAFASQ010000149.1 GCA_019244395.1 Solirubrobacterales bacterium
GGCGAGCGAGGCCATCTGTGCCACCTCGGCCAGCTCGCCCTCCGAGACGCCCGGCATCGGGATGAACTCGCTCGCGAGCCGGTTGCCGATCGTGATCGTGCCGGTCTTGTCCAGCAGTAGCACGTCCACATCGCCCGACGCCTCGACAGCACGTCCCGACAGCGCGAGCACGTTGCGGCGCACCAAGCGGTCCATGCCGGCGATCCCGATGGCGGACAAGAGGGCCCCGATCGTGGTCGGAATCAGCGCGACGAGCAGAGAGATGAGGGTGGTCTCCGAGATGGGGGTGTGCGCGAACAGGCCGAACGGTCGCAGCGTCGCCACCACGATCATGAAGATCAGGGTCAGGCCGGCGAGCAGGATGTTGAGCGCGATCTCGTTCGGCGTCTTGCGCCGCGCGGCGCCCTCGACGAGCGCGATCATCCGGTCCAGGAACGACTGCCCCGGCTCCTGGGTGATCTCGACCACGATCCGGTCAGAGAGCACCCGGGTGCCGCCGGTGACCGCGCTGCGGTCACCGCCCGATTCCCGGATGACCGGGGCCGATTCGCCGGTGATCGCGGACTCGTCGACCGACGCGATCCCCTCGATGACCGTGCCGTCGCCGGGGATCAGCTCGCCGGCCACGACCACGACCACATCGCCCCGCTGCAGGTCGGAGGCCTTCTTCTCGGTCCCGTCCTCGAGGTGCGCGACCGTTTCCTGGCGCATCGTGCGCAGCGTGTCGGCCTGAGCTCGGCCGCGGCCCTCGGCGAACGCCTCGGCCATATTGGCGAAGATGACGGTCAACCAAAGCCAGAACGAGATCACGAACGTGTACCACGCCGGGTCGCTGCCGCCGAGCGCCTTGCCGCCGAACACCTGGATCAACCAGGTCACGGTGGTGATGGCTGCGCCGATCTCGACCACGAACATCACCGGGTTGCGGATCTGAACCCGCGGGTCGAGCTTGAGGACGCTGTCGAGCAGCGCCCGCTTGACGATCTCGGGCTGGAACAGGGAGACCGCGCGGCGCTCGGCCGGGCGGGGCTGCGGGCGCTCCTGGGGTGGAGGCGTGGTCACGGTCATCCGCGGCCACTCGTCATTCGGTCGAGGGCCAGGTTCAGCTCGAACACGTCCACGCCGGGCTCGCCGGAGAAGCCGAGGCCGCGGCCGGTCGTGTACTGCGAGATCAGACGCAAGACGGTGGACATCGGCAGGTGGCGGACCGCGGCGATTCGGTGGGCCTGGATGTCGGCGTTGGCGACGGAGATGTCAGGATCGATGCCCGACGCCGAGCTGTTGGCCGCGTCGACGGGCGCCTTGGCTGTCGTCAGCCCGGGGTCGTACGGCTTCTCGAGTGCCAGGTAGGCGTTGATGTTCGCCGAGATGGCCTGTTCGGTGGCCACATTGTTGGGGCCGAGATTCGAGAACGTCGTCGCGGCGGCGTTGTTGGGCGGCGCCGTTGCCGAGGGTCGCGTTTGGAAGTAGCGTGGATCCGGAACGGTGACCGGGTTGCCGCTTTTGTCGACCACAGGCTTGCCGTGCTTGACCACCTGAAGGGCAAAGTTCTGCCCGATGATCTTGGAGCCGACGAGCTTGCCGTTCACGTAGACCATCTGGCCGTCGGCGTTGCCAGGGAAGGCGACCTGGCTGATACCGGTGATGACCAGTGGGTACAGGATCCCGCAGAACAGTGTCAGTACGAGAATCCCGATCGCGGATGTGACGATGTCGCGTCTGAGTGTCATGTCATCCGTACAGGTGGTTCGTGAGGCCCTGGACGATCGGGCCGAGAAGAAGGGCGGGGAAGAAGGTGAGCGCGCCGACGAGCACGATCACGCCGATCAGCAGGATCACGAAAGTGGGGTTGTCGGTGCGCATCGTGCCCAGCCCGGCCGGGCTCACACGCTTGCCGGCCAGCGTGCCGGCGACCGCCAGTGCGAACAGGATCGGGGCGAACCGCGCGAACAGCATGGTGAAGCCGCCGAGCAGGTTCGCGAAGGTGATCCCGTGCGAGCCAAGGTTGCCCGCGTTGGGTTGGACGAACGCGCTGTAGCCGGCGAAAGCGGATCCGTTGTTGTTCGCCTGGGACAGATACGCATAAAACGTCTCGGAGAATCCTTGTGGGCTGCCGGCGGCGGCGGTGGAGATCGAATGCCGGCCGGCCGCGCTGGCCGTGGCCAGCGCGGTCGAGAAGAGCGCAGCCAGGGGGGTGATGAGCAGTCCGATCGCGACCAACTTGATCTCGCGCGCCTCGATCTTCTTGCCGAGGTACTCCGGCGTTCGGCCGACCATCAGCCCGCCGATGAACACCGCCAGCAGGACGTAGAGGAGGATCGAGTAGAGACCCGTGCCGACGCCGCCGAAGATCACCTCGCTCGCCGAGAGGTTGGCCATGGGCACCGCGCCGCCGATGCCGGTGAACGATTCGATGGCGCTGTTCACGGCGCCGCACGAGGTGACCGTTGTGACCACGTCAAACAGGGCCGATCCAGCGATCCCGAATCGCTGCTCCTTTCCTTCCATGTTGCCGCCCGCCGAACCGGCGATCGCCTGTGTGTGCAATCCGGCAGCGTGCTGCGCGGGGGAACCGTGCGCCTCGGCGATGTACGCGACGCACGCCGCGCCGAGGAACATCACCATCATCGTCGCGTAGATGGCGTACCCCTGCCGCCGG
>JAFASQ010000154.1 GCA_019244395.1 Solirubrobacterales bacterium
TTTGTCGTGGGGGCGCTGCTGACGCTGCCCGGCGCTTCTTACCTGGCAGGCCTCGATCAGATCCACAAGCAGCACTACTCCACGGCGGTGACGGTGCTGGTCGTGATCGGCTTCAACCTGGTGATGCTGTGGCTGCTCGAGGTGCCGCTCGCCGCGTTCGCGGTCGCGCCGGAATGGACGCCGCGCGCGATCGAGCGAGCCAAAAACTGGGTCAGCCGGCACGCGCACATGTTCGCGGTGCGCGGGTTCGCCGCGGTCGGCGTGCTGCTCGTGATCAAAGGAATCATCGGGCTGGTCGGGTGATTCCGCTCTCCCGGCCGCAACCACTACCGAAGGGGTTAGCACATGCTCATCGCGTACGCAGTGTCGGCGCTCGGGCTGGGTACTCGTCGGCGGCGCTGCCCTGGCGACCTCGATAGCGCTGGCGTTCTGGCCGGCCGGCGTATCGAGGCCCGCGTCTTGAGCATGTGATCAACCGATGGATCGGCAGTCGCCAGTCTCTCAGCCTGAGCGTTGGTTGGACCGACGTTTGGGGCGGCAGGGCATACGGCCGCGCGACGCGGCGTACCTGATCGGCGCCTTCTGGGCGATCGCGGTGGTCCTCTTCGGCGTGATCGAACGGCTCATCGACCCGACGACCTTCCACTCCGTCTGGCTCGGAATGTGGTGGGCGATCGAGACCGTGACGACCGTCGGCTACGGCGACGTCGTCCCCAGACAAACCGCCGGCAAGGTGATCGCCGGCTTCCTGATGCTCGGGGGTCTGTCGCTGCTCTCGGTTGTGACGGCCGCTATCACCAGCGGCTTCGTCTCACGCGCGGAGGACCGGCGACAAGCCACCGGAGAAGATCCCGTCATGCAACGGCTGGACCAACTGACAGCGCAACTGGACGCCGTGAGAACTGAACTTGAGCTGCGTCGGGCGGCCGGAACCCCGCCCGACACCGCGCCGGGCAGCTCGGGGGGCGCCCTCAACTCGCCCACCGCGGATCCTGAATGAGCATGAGCGAACGCCCGCCGACCACCCCGGATACCGCCGGCCGCCAAGAGCTTTCCGCCGAGCAGGCCGACGCGATGATCCGCAGCAGGCGCTACGTCGCCTTGCTGATCGTCGTCTCGATCATCGGGCGATCGTGTCGCTCGCGGCTTGGTGCTTTCTCGAGGGGATCCACCAGATCCAGCAGGAGCTCTACACGCACCATCCACATGCGCTCGGCTATCAGCTCGGACCCCCGAAGTGGTGGTCGCTCCCGATCCTGGGGATCGGCGCGCTTATCGTGGCGCTGGCGATCCGGTTCCTTCCCGGGAATGGGGCCACATTCCCGCCGAGGGCCTGGCGGCCGGTGGCCCCTCGTCCCCCACGATCCTGCCGGGCGTAATTCTGGCGGGCCTCGCGACGATCGGCTTCGGGCTGGTGCTCGGCCCAGAGGCTCCGCTCATCGCGCTCGGGGGGGGCTGGCGACGCTGACGATCAGCCTGGGCCGCCGTGACACCCCACCGCAGGCGCTGATGGTGATCGCAGCCGCCGGGACTTCGCCGCGCTCTCGCTTATTTTCAGCTCCCCGCGCCGTCGGTGGCGGTGGCGTTGGTCGCGATGCCCACATTGGTGGCGGCCGCCGCTGCCGCGGCGAGTCGACGCATCGCGCGATGCTCGCGCCAGTGCCCCGGGTCCATCAGGTATCCATAGCGGTGGTGGAACTGCGAGTTGGCCCGGGACGACGAGGCCCGGATCGCCCTTCCTGACCGGGTGGCAGCACGTCGCGCCGTGGTGAGGGCGACGGCGGCCACGAGGAGCGTGCCGAGGAGCGGCGTGCCGTCGGCGGGGAGGCCTACCGCGCGCAAGAGCAGCTCCCGCGCCGTCGCGGCCATGAGCATCCCGTCGGCCGCCGTAGGCGGGCCGCCGGGTGCCAAGGCACGCTTCCCGGCGCCGTAAACCGCCTGTCCGGCCAGCAGCAGCACGATCAGGCCGGCGAGACCTGCCTGATCCTTTGAGACCCCGAGCAGCCGCGCCATCGCGCGATCCCGGGCTTCCCCGGCGAGCAGAGCCGCCACACGGGCATCGGCGAGGAGCTGATCCGCGCCGCCCGGCGCGGATCGAGACGCGAGCGTCTCG
>JAFASQ010000170.1 GCA_019244395.1 Solirubrobacterales bacterium
GAGCGCCGACCCGATGGCGCTGCAACGGCTCTACGAAGCGGCCGAGAAGGCCAAGATCGAGCTCTCGACCACCCAGGAGACGCAGATCAACCTGCCGTTCATCACGGCTGACTCGAGCGGTCCTAAGCACCTGGACACCCGCCTGACCCGGGCCAAGCTGAACGAGCTGACGGCGGCGCTGCTCGACCGGACGGTGGCGCCGGTGCGCCAGGCGCTCGACGACGCCAAGGAGAAGGGCGTCGACAAGATCGACCATGTCGTGCTCGTGGGCGGCATGACTCGCATGCCCGCCGTGCAGGAGAAGGTCAAGGAGTTGACCGGCAAGGAGCCGCACCGGGGCGTCAACCCGGATGAGGTCGTGGCCGTCGGCGCCGCGATCCAGGCCGGCGTGCTCGCCGGCGACGTCAAGGACGTCCTCCTGCTCGACGTGACCCCGCTCACGCTGGGGATCGAGACCAAGGGCGGCGTGATGACCAAGCTGATCGAGCGCAACACGACGATCCCGACCCGCAAGTCGGAGATCTTCTCGACGGCCGAGGACAACCAGCCGAGCGTGGAGATCCACGTGCTCCAGGGCGAGCGCGAGATGGCGACCTACAACAAGTCGCTGGGCAAGTTCCAGCTGACCGGCATCCCGCCGGCCCCTCGTGGCATCCCGCAGATCGAGGTCGCGTTCGACATCGACGCCAACGGGATCCTGAACGTCTCGGCCAAGGACCTCGGCACCGGCAAGGAGCAGAAGATCGAGATCCGCTCTGGCTCGGGCCTGGCCGACGACGAGATCAAGCGGATGGTGCAGGACGCCGAGGCGCACGCCGAGGACGACCGCCGTCAGCGCGAACTGGCGGAGGCCCGCAACAACGCGGAGAACGCGGCCTACCAGGCCGAGCGACAGCTCAAGGACCTGGGCGAGGCGGTGGATTCGAGCTCCAAGGAGGAGATCGAGGCGGCGATCAAGGAGGTGCGCGACTCGCTCACCAGCGACGACACCAGCCAGATCAATGCTAAGACCGAGGCGCTGCACACCGCGTTCCACAAGGTCTCCGAGGCCATGTACCAGCGGGCCCAGGAGCAGCAGGCTGCGACCGACACGAGCACGGATGGCGCGGGAGCCGCGCATACCAACGGTGCCGGCGCCGAGGAAGACGTGGTCGACGCTGAGGTGGTCGACGAGAAGTGATGACGCACGAACACGACATCGCGGAGGCCGCTCACGAGGCGGCTAGCCAGGGGGCGCCGGATGGCGCCCCCGAGTCCGCGCCTGAGACCGCGCCCGCCGGCGGAGATCCGGCGGGGGAGCCGGTGGCGCCGGTAGGCTCCGTAGAGTGGGAGGCTGCGGCACCGCAGTCCCGGGGACCGGAGGCGTCCGAGGGGTCGGCACACTCCGCCGGCCCAGAACACTCCGCCGGCAAAGCACACTCCGCCGGCCAAGCACAGTCCGGGGGGCCTGAGGCCGGGGCGGCCGGAGATGAGAGCACCGACCACGAGCGCCAGCTCGAGCACGACCTCGAGGAGCTGGCAGCCAAGGCCGAGAAGGCCGACGAGTACCTCGATCTGGCCCAACGCACTCGCGCGGACTTCGAGAACTACCGCAAGCGAGCGGCCCGTGAAGCGGCCGCCGCCCAGGAACGCGGCATCGCCAAGCTGGCCAAGGAGCTGCTGCCGGCGGTTGACAACCTTGATCGAGCGCTCGAGGCGGCGCAGTCTGCCGCGGCGAGCGATGATGGTCAGGTCGCCGCGCAGGGCAACGGCACCTCGACGCTGATATCGGGCATCAAGCTCGTCCACGACGATGTGATCGCAGCGCTGGCTCGGGCCGGGATCGAGCGATTCTCGCCTGAGGGCGAGAAGTTCGACCCCCAGCAGCACGAGGCGATCGCCCAGCATCCGGTGGAGGGCAAGGAGTCGGGCACGGTGATCGAGGTCTACCAGCGCGGCTACCGACTGGGCGAGGTCGTGATCCGGCCGGCGCGCGTCGTCGTCGCGGCATGACCGGGAGCGAGCCATGGCCGGCAGACCGGACTACTACAAGATCCTCGGCGTAGGCAAGAACGCCTCCGACGAGGAGATCAAGAAGGCCTACCGCAAGCTCGCGCGGCAGTACCACCCGGACCGCAACCCCGGCGACAAGAAGGCGGAGGAGCGCTTCAAGGAGATCGCGCAGGCGCACGACGTCCTGTCGGATCCCGAGAAGCGCAAGGCGTACGACCGCGGCCAGGGCCCGCTCGGCGGGTTCACCACCGGCGGGTTCGACCCGAGCTCGTTCGGCGGCGGCTTTGGCGACATCCTCTCGAATCTGTTCGGCGGCGCCGGAGCGGGCACAGCCGGGCGCACGGGTGGAACCGCTCGGGGCCGGACGAGCACCGGGCGGGCCGGGCGGACGGCGCAGGGCCAGGGCCGCGATCTGGAGACCGAGGTCTCGCTGAGCTTCGACCAGGCGGTGCACGGGGCCCAGGTCCCGCTCTCGGTGCCGACCTCCCAGCCCTGTCCGACCTGTCACGGCACGGGTGCCAAACCCGGGACGAGCCCGAAGGTGTGCCCGGTGTGCAACGGGCGCGGGATTGAGTCCCAAAGCCAGGGGATCTTCTCCATCTCGCAGCCGTGCTCGAACTGCAACGGCTCGGGAACGGTGATTGAGGATCCCTGCACGACATGTCATGGCACCGGCGCCCAACGCAGCATCCGCAAGCTCCGGGTCAACATCCCCGCAGGCGTGCGCGACGGCAGCCGCATCCGGCTCGCCGGCAAGGGCGAGGCCGGGCTGCGCGGCGGCGAGCCCGGCGACCTGTACGTGATCACGCGGGTCCAGGAGTCCCCGGTGTTCAAGGCGGTCGGCGACAACCTCGAGGTCGAGGTGCCGCTGACCATCCCCGAGGCCGTCCGCGGCGCGATCATCGAGGTGCCCACGCTGAACGGATCCAAGCGCCTGCGCGTCCCGGCCGGGACCAAGCACGGAACGATCCAGCGGCTACGCGGCGAGGGTCCGCCAAGGCCCGGCGGCAAAGGACGCGGC
>JAFASQ010000172.1 GCA_019244395.1 Solirubrobacterales bacterium
CTACGGGCTCCCGTTCGGCGCGGCCGTTTGGGCGGGCGACTACGTACCTGCCCGCCGCCAAGCTCTACCAGCCGATCTGGGACTACGACGCCAAGACGCTGGCCAACGATCTCAGCGCGCACCTCGTCTACGGGCTCGCTACGGCCACCACGCTGCGATGGCTGTCACCCCGGCACGAGTAGGCAGCACCATGCGTTCTCGTTCAGCGCCCGCGGTCAGACCCCGTCGCTGCCCGGTGCCGCGTGCCTGCAGGGGTGTGACGCGAAAACCCGCGCGACCTCGCGCGATTTGCGAAGCTGCTCCCGGTGACCGACCTTGCTGAGCGTTGCCGGCAGGTGCTCGAGGGGAGCTGGAATACCGGTGAGCGTGATGGGGTGCGGTTCGCTTACACGCGCCCGAGTCCGGGGCGATACCGCTGGCAGTGGTATTGGGACTCGTGCTTTGCTGCGATGGCATGGCGCCATTTCGACCCGGCGCGGTCTCGCACCGAGCTCGAGACACTGCTGGCGGCGGCGCGACCGGACGGATTCATCGGTCACACGATCTTCTGGGAGCACCCGGTGAGCGGCGCGCGGGTGTTGTTCTACAACGTGATCCATCGCGACGATTTCATGACGGCGACGATCCAGCCGCCGGCACTGGCGCTTGCGTGGCACATGGCGGTCGGCGACCCGGCGCTCGAGCCGCGGGTCGTCGCTCACCACGAGGCGATCACGGCTGAGCGCGACCTGGAGGGCGACGGGTTGATCTGGATCTTGCAGCCCGACGAGTCCGGGCTGGATGCCTCGCCGCAGTTCGACCCCATCTGGCGCGAGCGTGCGCAGGGGCTGCCGGGCTTCGCTGAACTGGTGAGGCGTAATCGCGAGCGCGAGTTTCGGATCGAGGCGGTGCGCGCTGATGGGGATCCGGTCGTATGTGAGGTGATGACGAACGTGATTCACGGGCTGTCGCGCCTGGCGTTGGGGCTCTCGTCGATCACGCCGGCGCTGATCGCGCGCTGCTACGACGAGCCAAGCGGGCTGTTTTTGCCGGCGGTGATGCCCGCAGTCAGCTCACGGATCCCCCTGACCGTGGCCGCGCTTTCGCCGCTCGCGCTGCCCGACCTGCCGGACGAGATCGGCCACCGCCTCGCGGAATACCTGTTTGACGAGCATCGTTTTTGGACCGAGGTGCCTGCGCCGTCGGTGGCGCTCGTTGAGCCGTCGTTCTCGCTGCAGGAGCACTTCGACGGTCTGCGGCGGTACTGGCGGGGGCCGACCTGGATCAACAGCGCGTGGCTGTTGTGGCGCGGAATTGTGCGTCTTGGCTACGAGGCGCAGGCGGCCACCCTCGCCCGGTCGATCGCCGAGACGGTCGTGCGGGAGGGGCTGCGGGAGTTCTACGGGCCGCATGACGGGCGCGGCATGGGCGCCACGGACTTCGCCTGGTCCGCGCTCTCGCTCGAGCTCCTCGACTCCGGCAACGCGAGCGCGGGCGTCCCAGGGAGTCCGTGATGAGCGAGAGCTCCGCAGAGGCAGCTGTCGCGCGGCCGGCGCACACGCACAGAGACCACCTCCGGCAGGCGCTAGAGGAGGTGAAGCCTCATCTGAGGCGTCGGGCCCTGGAGCTCGTGGGCTTCCTGGTGGTGGTCTATGCGGTCCTCAAGTTGATCCCGGCGCTCGAGGAGGCGCTGCACGCCATCGAGCATGCGTCGTGGGAGTGGGTGCTCGCCCTGCTCGCAATCGAGGTGCTGTCCGAGCTCGGGTTCGTTTTCGCCTGGAGCTGGATCGTCGATCCGGACGATGTCCTGGACCGCGGTGGGAGTGGGCGCCGAATGGACGAGCACGTCGCCTGGGCGCAGCTGGGAGGCGGCCTCCTTCTCCCCGGCGGCGCGTGGGGAGGAATGGGACTCGGCGGCGTGATTCTGCACCGGTTCGGAATGCCCACCAAACTCATCGCCGAGCGTCAGCTCAACCTCAGCTTTCTCAACACCGGGATCAGCGCGCTCGCCATTTTCGTCATTGGCCTGGGCCTCGCGACGGGCATCTTGACCGGCGAAGACAACCTCCTGCTGACCTTGCTCCCCGCAGCGCTGGCCGGCGCCGGCATCATCGCCGCGGTGCTGCTCGCCCCGCGCGCCGACGCCGTTGCGAAGCGTCTGCAGGCCAAGCACGCGAAGGTCGCAACCACGATCACGACACTCGCGGCTGCCGTCCAGGACACCAAGCGGCTTCTGTCGCACCGTGTCTCCTGGAGGACCGTCCTCGGCGCCATCGCCTACCTCGGATTCGAGGTGGTCGTCCTCTGGTTCGCCTTCCATGCCGTACACGTCAGCCCAGTCCCGGGCTTCCCGATCGTCATCATGGCCTACGTCATCGGCGCGCTCGCCGGATCCCTTCCCCTCCCGGCAGCGGCGGGTACGATCGGTGGCGTCGCGGGGATGCTGATCGCTTACGGCGTGGCGCACAACGCCGCGTTGTCCGCCGTTCTGCTCCACCAGGCCATCGGACTGCTCGTGCCGCTGATTGGCGGTGCGATCGCCTACACGATCCTCCGCCATCGCCTCGGGCCGCTAAGGCCCAGCACCGCCAGCGAGCCCGTGACCCCGCAAACCGGCGCCAGCGGGAAGGCATAGCGACTCGGACGAGGTCGAGCGCTCTCGCGAGGATCGCAAAAGCTGTTGCTCCTACTGGGGCGCCCGAGCGTGTCTATCCGTTCGCTCAGACTGTTAGTTGGAACGATCTCAACGGTCGGCCTCGGCGCCACCGTCACTGCCGCTTAGTCGCGAGGGTGTCGCGCAAAGCCGAGGCACCGGAAATCGGTTGTGTGGTCTGACCGATCAATTTTCCGCGCCAGGTTGGTCTGTACGCCGAATACCGACTCACGGGAGGCTGACGCCGTGCGGAAACTGACCTTTGGCATGAACCTGAGCCTGGACGGCTACATCGCCGCGCCCGGCGACGACATCGGTTGGAGCGTGCCGAGCGACGAGCTGTTCCAGTGGTGGTCCGACCGGGTGGGGGCGACGGGCCTGGCGCTGTACGGGCGCAAACTGTGGGAGACGATGAGCTCCCACTGGCCGACCGCCGACCAGCAGCCTGGCGCCACACCGGCTGAGATTGAGTTCGCCCGCCGCTGGCGGGACATGCCAAAGGTGGTGTTCTCCTCGACGACCAGCACGGTCGAC
>JAFASQ010000206.1 GCA_019244395.1 Solirubrobacterales bacterium
GCCAGAGAACCACCGCGGCTACTCTGAACATCGAATAGCGATGCCGGAGTTGCCAGAAATCGAGATCACGGCGCGCCTGGTCGATGCCGCCGTCGCCGGCAGCGAGATCGAGTCCGCGCTGGCGCCGGGGATCAATGCGCTCAAGACATTCGACCCGCCCCTGACTGCCGTGGCCGGGCGGCGCTTTCAGCACGTCGGGCGCCGGGGCAAGCTGTTCGTGATCGAGCTCGACGGGGATCTGGCCGTCGAAGTGCATCTCATGTCGGCCGGCCGTCTTCAGCTGTTCGATTCACGCGCGTCGCTGCGCGACCGGACCTCGCGCTTGTTGGTGCGCATGACCGACGGTCGTGAGCTGCGGCTGCGTGAATTCGGCACGCGGCAGCGAGCCTGGGTCAAGCTGCTGCGCGGCGACGAGGTGGCCGGCGAGGAGACAATCGCCGCCCTTGGGCCCGAGGCGTGGCCCGACCCGCCGCCGTTCGGCGCGCTCCTCGATCAACCCCGGCCGCTCTATGCACTGCTTCGCGACCAGCAGGTGATCGCGGGCATCGGCCGATCGTGGGTCGACCAGATCCTCCACGCGGCGATGATCTCGCCCTTCAAGCGGGGCAACGATCTCGACGAGGACGAGGCCCGGCGACTGCGCGAGAC
Source organism: Solirubrobacterales bacterium (assembly GCA_019244395.1). Classification (GTDB taxonomy): domain Bacteria; phylum Actinomycetota; class Thermoleophilia; order Solirubrobacterales; family Solirubrobacteraceae; genus Palsa-465. The sequence continues at coordinate 649 of JAFASQ010000206.1, forward strand.
CACGATCCGCGTGCTGGGCGACGCGATTGCCCACTACGAGCAGACCTTGTCGCTGCCGATTCCCGACAAGCTGCCGATGCCGCTCACAGTCCACCGGCGCAACGGCGAGCCCTGCCCGCGCTGCGGCGACCGCCTCGAGGCCGTGTTCTACGAGGACTACGTGATGTGCTACTGCCCGACCTGCCAGACCGAGGGCAAGCTCCTGAAGGACCGGCGGCTGTCGCGGCTACTGAAGTAGAGCTTCGCCCCGCCGCCGGCCTCAACCCTCGACAAAAGAATTGCCCAAGCCTCGCCGGGGAATGGGAGGATCGGCCCAGCCGGTAGGGCCGGGACCGGTTTCGGTCAATCTGAGGTTAGGAGGCATTCGTGGGTGCAGGTAAGGCTGCCCATGCCGCTGTGGCAAGGCATGGGAAGAAGCGGGCAGTCGAGGTGACTGCGGTGCTGGTCGTACTGGCCAGCTTGCTCGCGGTCGGCTCGGGCGCCTTTGCGGCAGGTAAACCCGCCGGAGGGAGCGTCAGGATGTTCGGGATGCCGAGAGGGGCGGGCGGCAGCTTCATGTTCACCGGCGCGATCGGCGACTACGGGGCCACCCAGCGGATGAACGCCAACGGGTCGCCAAATCCCAATGGCGACTTCGTCAAGTTCACCCTCAAGCGCGGCACGTTCGTGGCTGACGCGACTGGGTTTTTCAACGCGCTCAACCACGCGAACTTCGCGTTCGACAAGACGACCTGCTCGGTCGCAGGCGGCGCCAGCGGCCCCGCCACGCTGTCCGGCGGCACCGGTCAATACGCGCACATCAGCGGCACGTTGAAGATCACTGCTGCGTTCGCCCAAGTCGGACCGCGGCTCAAGAACGGCAAGTGCAACCCGAGTCAGAACGCCAAGCCGTTGGCGCAGTTCAACGTGGTCACCGGCAGCGGCCACGTGAGCTTCGGCTAGGAGCCTGTTCTTCGGCTGCGCCAGCGCGCCCCAGCTTTTGCGTCGCCGGCCGGACGACCCGGCTGTCGGCGCGCTGGTGCCGGCCGCTTCCCACGGCACGGGCGGCTACGATCCCGGAGTGCTCGAGCCCGGTGATCAGGCCCCCGACTTCACTCTCCCCGACCAGCACGGCAACCCCGTGACGCTGTCGGAGCTGCGCGGACAGACGGTCGTTCTCTACTTCTACCCCAAGGCCGACACCCCCGGCTGCACCGCCCAGGCCTGCGGCGTGCGCGACCACCGTGCCGACTACCAGAGCGCCGACGCGGTCGTTCTCGGGGTGTCACCCGACCCGGTCAAGCCGATCGCCAAGTTCGACGAGAAGTACGGGCTGGGCTTCCCGTTGCTCTCCGACGAGGACCATTCGGTGGCAGAGGCCTACGGAGTGTGGGTCGAGAAGAACCGCTACGGCCGGATCTACATGGGCAACGACCGGAGCACGTTCGTGCTCGGGCCGGACGGCAGGATCCGCGAGGTGTTTCGAAGCGTCAAGCCCGCCGAGCACGACGAACTGGTGCTGGGCGCGCTGACGCAGGACTGAGCGCAGCTACTGCAGGCCCTCGCGGGCCTCGCGCACGAGCGTGACGGCATCGGGGAAGATGTGGGCCATCACCGTGCGAAGCTGCTCGGCCTGCTGCTCGGTCGTCCCCTGGATGTTGACGCGATTCATCGCCGCCACCGTCAGGTCGACCGCGAGCTTGATGGCGTTGTCCGCCCAGGCCAGGCGCTGAGCGCCCTGCATCTGCTCGGCGAACTCGCCCAGACGGCGCTGCAACTCATCGGGATCGCCGAATAGGCCTCCGAATCCACTTCCTTCCATGTCGCCAATGGTAGCCGCCCGGCTCCGGCGCGGTCCTCGTGGCCCTCTTCGCAAATACGACGACATTCGAGACGCCCCTGGCGGCGCCTGCGCGGGCTTGCGCCCCGCTCGGCATCCGGCCTCGCCTTGGGCCGCGCCCGCGTTCATCCGGACCGTCCTCGCTCGCTCGCGTACCTTCCAGGTACGCCACGCTCACTGCGTCCTTGACAGGCATCCACCAGTGACGCTCTCGGTATCGCCGTATCTACGAAGACGACCACTTAGACTGGCGTGCCATGACACCCGAGCAGCGGGTCGAATACGAAAGCCGAGCGCGGATGCGCCAGGCGGCGATCGCGGCGGCGGCCGGAATCCTGCTGATGGCGGCGGTGCTGGTCCAGATCGGCGGGCCGCACGTCAACGTGAACGAGAAGACGCTCGGGCTGATCACCGAACACAAGCGTTTCACGCGCGATCTCATCGGCTCGTTCGTCGCGGCGGCCAGCCTGTTGGCCCTCGGCTGGACGCTCCACTGGCTGTGGGGCGCCGCCCGGGCCCGCGCTTCCAACATCAGGCCGCCGTTCATGGGATGGATCGCCGCCGCCGGAGCGGTGATCCAGGCGATCAGCGTGGTCCTCTACGCCGTGTTCTTCGGGAATGCGGCCTCGGATTTCGTGAGCCACGGAAGCCAGACCTGGCCGGAGGCCAACGCGCTCCTCAGCAAGGGCCCGCTGGTGGCCGCGCAGATCGGCAACTACCTCGGCTTGCTCCTCCTCGCGGTGGGCTTCACGCTCACCTCTCTGAACGCGATGAGGGTCGGACTGCTCACCCGCTTCCTCGGCTATCTCGGGATCATCGCGGCGGTACTGACGATCATCCCGCTGGTCCCGATCCCGGTCGTCGAGGCGTACTGGCTGCTGGCGCTGGCCTACCTGCTGAGCGGGCGCTGGCCCAACGCGGTGCCGCCGGCCTGGAGTAGCGGCCGGGCCGAGCCGTGGCCGAGCAGCCAGGAGCTGCGAGCGGCCCGGGGACAGGCTCCGGCTCGCGGCGGCCGAGGCAAGCGCGCCCCCGAGCCGGCGCCCCAGGCCGTTGGTGCGCCCACGCCGGCGCCGGGAAGCACGCGCTCGACGACCCCGAAGCGCAAGCGCAAGCGGCGCAAGTAGTTACTGGGCCGCCTTCGGCGGCGTCCGTGGGACCGTGTTCCCCGTCCGGACAGTTGCGTCGGACCCTCCGCACGCTCGGAGCGAGGCGGCGAGGCCCGCCCGGCGTCACTCGCCGCAGCCCCGCGGCACCGCCCGAACGAGCGCGGTGACGCTTCGGGGGGCGTGCCGCCGAAGCGACCCCTCCTACATCCGTCCAGTGGGCTAAGGCCGGCTCCGCCGGATGCCGATGGTGGCATAGCTGTCCCGGCTCCTGTCCACGCCGGGAGCCGGGACAGGTTGCTCGCCAGGTATCTGGAAGAGCGAATCACCCGGCTTCCGGATCGGTGTTGGGCCACTCGCCTGGGGCGCAGGACCGGCATGGCAGCCGCAGGGGGCACGAAACCGGTGACCGTCGATTGGCCGAACGCCGTTCGACGGTCACCGTTCATCGTGGATTCCCGACCGTTCGCCGCCATGGAGCCCCGCTCAACGATCGCTCCCTTGAGGAGCCTGAGCGACGTGGGCAAGTTATCGCGCCGACTGTCAACCCCTCAGTAGGAGGAACAGATGGAAGCCGCAGACATCGGGGCGCGTGAAGCCGACGTGGCGCCGGCGCCGCACGACCCCACCGGTGGCCGCCTGGCGGGCTGGACACCCGCCGATCCGGGACCGTTGGGTCTCGCCGCCTTCGCGGGCACCACGTTCATGCTCAGCCTGATCAACGCCGGCCTAGTCGGCACCCACGCCCTGCCCGGCGGGGGTCTCCTACCCATGGTGGCGGCGCTCGCCTTGGCATATGGCGGGATCGCCCAGTTCACCGCGGGTGTGTGGGAGTTCCGTACCGGCAACACGTTCGGGGCGGTGGCGTTCTGCTCCTACGGAATGTTCTGGGTCTCGTTCTTCTTCATCGTCCAGTCGGTCGGCAAGAACGTGCCGACCGAGGTGTTCAGCGGCCTCGGGCTGTACCTGTGGACATGGGGGATCTTCACCGCCTACATGTTCATCGCGTCGCTGCGGACCACCGCCGCCGTCGCGGCGGTGTTCCTGTTGCTGGCGATCACGTTCATCGTCCTGGGCATTGGGAACTCGGCGCTCGCCGGCACCCACTCGGCCACCAACGGCACGATCAAGCTGGGCGGCTGGATCGGTCTGGCCACGGCGCTCGTCGCCTGGTACGCCTCGTTCGCGGCCGTGGTCAACTCGACGTTCGGCCGCGTCATCGCGCCAGTCGTTCCGCTCCGGCGTTAGGGACGACCAAAAAGGTGCACGGCGATCCCGCCGTGGAGTAGAAATAAGCGCAGAATCGCTGCAAAAAGCGATCGCTCGCGGAGCGCCGGCGGCACCGCCGGCGCTCCGGGCTGTCAACTGGATGCCGTTGGTTGGAAGGAGAAGCTGCATGGCCGAAGTGACCAAAGAGTCCGCGAGCGCGGAGGAGCGTGACGAGGCGTCGGAGGCGCAGATCGCGGTCCACTGGCGCGAGGAGGAGTCCTACCCGCCGCCGACGGCCTTCAAGGAGCAGGCGAACGCCAGCGATGAGGGCATCCTGGAGCGCTTCAGCCCGGAGCGCTTCCCCGACGGCTTCGTCGAGTACGCCGAAATGCTCACGTGGGACCGCAAGTGGGACACGGTCCTCGACACGAGCAATCCGCCGTTCTTCAAGTGGTTCGTCGGCGGCCGTCTCAACGCGTGCGCCAACTGCGTCGACCGGCACCTGGAGACTCGAGCTGAGAAGAACGCACTGATCTGGGTTCCCGAGCCCGAGGACGCCGATACTCAGGAAATCACCTATGCCGAGCTGCACCGGCGCGTGAACGAGTTCGCGGCTCTGGTGCAGGACTTCACCGGTCTGCAGGCGGGCGACCGCATCACCTTCCACCTGCCGATGGTGCCGGAGCTGCCCGTGTCGATGCTGGCCTGCGCCCGCCTCGGCGTAATCCACTCCGAGGTTTTCGGCGGCTTCAGCGGCCCCGCCTGCGGCCAGCGGATGGCGGACGCCAAGAGCACGGTCCTGGTCACGATGGATGCCTACTACCGCAACGGGGCCCTGATCGATCACAAGGTCAAGGCCGATGAGGCGATCGAGGAGGCCCGCAAGGAGGGGATCGAGGTCGAGAAGGTGCTCGTCTGGCGGCGGATCCCAGGCGAGTACCACTCGGAGAGCCCGATGGTCGAAGGGCGGGATTTCTTCGTCGACGAGCTACTCGAGAAGTACTCCGGCCAGCAGGTCGAGCCGGTCTCGCTCGCGGCGAACGACACGCTGTTCCTCATGTACACGAGCGGTACGACGGGCCGCCCGAAGGGCGCCCAACACGCGATCGGCGGCTACCTCGCGTATGTGACCGGGACGTCGAAGTACTACCAGGACATCCACCCGGACGACACATACTGGTGCTTCGCCGACATCGGCTGGATCACCGGACACTCCTACATCGTCTACGGCCCACTG
>JAFASQ010000318.1 GCA_019244395.1 Solirubrobacterales bacterium
GTGCGGTCGGCGAGTTCCACTACGTCCACCACCAGCCGGATGGCACCCCGTACGCGGAGCCGAACGAGATGGCGCTCGCGGTGGCGGAGGCGGCGGCCGAGGCCGGTTTGGCGGTCGTGCTCCTCCCGGCCGCATATCACCGCGGCGGGTGGGACGGTGAGGACCTGGCGCCCGGGCCAGGACAGCGCCGGTTCTGCGACCCGGACGTGGAGACCTTCCTGGCGCGGGTCGACGCCCTGCGCGAGTGGGCGGCGGCGGTGCCCGGGGTCGGCGTGGGGATCGCTGCCCACAGCGTCCGCGCGGTGCCGCGCGGGTGGCTCGAGGCGATCGCCGAGTACGCCGAGCGTCACGGGCTCGCACGCCACGTCCACGCTCACGAGCAGCGGCGCGAGCTCGAGCAGTGCCAGGCCGAGCACGGCTGCTCGCCGATCGAGCTGCTCGAGCGCACGGGCTTCCTCGGCCCGCGTACCAGCGTGATCCATGGCATCCACGTCGCGCCGACGGACGTCGCGATCCTCGCCCGGGCCGCGGCCACGGTCGTCTCGTGCCCGACCACCGAGGGGAACCTAGGCGACGGCTATCTCCCGGCCATGGCCTACGCCGAGGCCGGCGTCCCGCTCGCCATCGGGAGCGACTCGCAGGTCCGCATCGACCCGTTCGAGGAGGCGCGGGAGCTCGAGACCGGCTCCCGCCGCGAGCGCCAGCTCCGCGCCGGCCTGCTCGCCGCGGTCGGCGACCTGTGGGCGGAGCTCTGCCGCAATGGCTACCGCAGCCTGGGCCTGGCCGCGGAGCTGGACCAGCAGGCCAGGATCGAGATCGACCTCGAGCATCCGGACCTCGCCGGTATCGACGCCGAGGATCTGCCGCTCGCGCTCGTGACCTGCGCCTCGGCCCGAGTGCTCACCAGGTGACGCGCGAGCAGCGTCTTGTCTTCGGCGAGGTCGCCGAGCTCTACGACCGCCATCGCCCCGCCTACCCCGATGCCGTCATCGACGACCTCGTGGAGCTGGCCGGGCTCGAGCCGGGGGCGCTCGTCCTCGAGGTGGGCGCCGGCACCGGCAAGGCGACCTCGATGTTCGCCGCGCGCCAGATGAGGGTGCTGGCCGTGGAGCCGAGCGCCGAGATGGCCGGGGTGGCCCGTCGCGTGTGCGCCGCCTATGACGACGTGCAGGTCGAGCAGTCCGACTTCGAGCGGTGGGAGCCTGGGGGGCGAGCATTCCCGCTCGTGTTCGCGGCGCAGGCCTGGCATTGGGTGGACCCGGCGGTCAGCTTCACGAAGGCGGCGCGCGTCCTGACGCCGGGAGGGGTGCTTGCAGCTTTCTGGAACCGTCCGCTGTGGATACGCGCGGAACTGCGCGAAGTGGTCCTCGACGCCTACCAGCGGACCGTGCCGGAAATCCTGGACGAAAGCGACCCGATCCATCCGGCGAACTCGCTGCCCGGCGACGGGCAGGACTGGCGGCGGGGCGTTGCCGCGACGAGCGGCCTGGGGGCCGCCGAGGTACGCGACTACGAATGGACCGAGACATACTCGGCCGACGATTACGCGGCGCTGCTCGAAACGCATTCCACCGTCCGAGTTCTCGACCCGGACCGACGCAGCGCGCTCGTGCACGCGGTGGCGCGGGCGATCGAGAGCCACGGCAACGAGCTCAGGCTGCCCTTCCTGACGCGGCTCTGTTTGGCGCGGCGGCCCCGGCAGGGGTGACGGGGCTTTAAATGAGTCGCGCCCCGAGGAGCCGGCGAATGGACGGGCCGGCCGAGGGGGCGCGCTCGAGGGGAGGAGGGACCATGAATGATGACGCCCGAGAACCTAGTTGTCCAAGACGAAGTTGAGCGGCAACCGATAAGCGGGCCTTATGAATCTCCGCCGGCCGGCGTGAACACGATCTTGCCCGACGTCTCACCGCGGAACATCGCCTCGAAGCCCCGGCGCGCCTCGCGCAGGGGAAGGGTCGTCTGGATGGCGGGCCGCACGCCGCTGTCGACGCACATGCGGATCAGCCGCCCGAGCTCCTCGCGTGTCCCCATCGTCGAACCGACTACCGACAGCTGCAGGAAGAAGACGCGCGTCAACTCGGCCGGCGAAGCGTCACCGGTGGTGGCCCCGGAGATCACGATCGTCCCGCCCGGCTTGAGCGCCCGGACGGTGTGGGCCCAGGTGGCCTGGCCGGTGGTCTCCATCACCGCGTCGACGCGCTCGGGCAGCCGCGCGCCCGGCTCGAACGCCTGATCCGCGCCCAGCTCGAGCGCCCGCGCACGCTTCTCCTCCGTGCGTCCGGTGACCCAGATCCGGATGCCCGCGGCGCTGCCGAGCACCGTGAGCGCGGTGGCCACGCCACCCGTCGCTCCCTGCACGAGCACGGTCGACCCGGGCGCGACGCGCCCGCGCGTGAATAGCATCCGGTAGGCGGTCAGCCACGCGGTGGGCAGACAGGCCGCCTCCTCGAAGGAAAGCTCGTCGGGCTTGGGCAGCAGGTTGCCTCGGGGGACCGCCACCCGCTCGGCGAACGTGCCCGGATGGCGTTCGGACAGGAGCGAGCGGCGCGGGTCGAGGGTTTCGTCGCCGCGCCAGTCCGGGTCGGTGATGACCGAGTGGACGACCACCGGGCGCCCGTCCTCGTCGAGCCCGGCGGCATCGCAGCCGAGGATCATGGGCAGGCGATCGTCGCTCAGGCCGACGCCGCGCAGCGACCACAGGTCGTGGTGGTTCAGCGAGGCGGCCTTGACCGTGACGATCGCCCAGTCCTCGCGCGCCTCGGGCCCGGGCCGATCGTCGATGCGCAGGCCGCTGAGCGGATCGTCCCGGTCCTGGCCGGCGGCGAATACGGCAAGCATCGGCGCGAATCATGCCCGATAGCGGACGGATGCGAGAATCCGGGCATGGCCACCGTCACCGCCCGCGCCAGCCGCGTGCTCGATGCTCCGCCGGAACGCGTGCTCGAGTTCCTGCGCGACTACCGCGAGGGCCGGCCGAAGATCCTGACCGACAACTACACCGCCTACCGGGTCGAGCAGGGCGGCCACGGCCAAGGGACGGTGATCGGCTATCACTTCGCCGCCGGCGGGCGCGAGCGGGATTACCGGGTGAACGTCGAGGAGGACGGTGCGGGCCTGGTCGAGCGCGATCAGCTCTCCTCGTTCGTCAGCCACTGGTCGGTGGCGCCGAACGGGTCGGGCGCGGAGGTGACGCTCGAGTCTTCCTGGCAGGGAGCGAGCGGGATCGGCGGGATCTTCGAGCGGACCTTCGCCCCGATGGGGCTGCGCCGGATCTACGCGCAGGTGCTGGACAGGCTGGCCGCGGCCGTCTAGTGGCGCGAGGCCGAAATTCGCGCCACCAGATTTCTGACTCGGGACATTAGCCTGACTCGATCTGCTTCTTCAGCTCGCCGGCGCGGGCGCCGGCCAGCACGTGCCGAAGCACGTCGACGACCGGGCCCCGGACCAGCATCCCGAGCGTGCCGCCGAGATCGGCCTCGATCGAATACGTCGCCCGGGTCCGCTCGCCGCCGAGGTCCTCGAGCTGCCAGCTCCCGGTGACCGACTTCAGGTCACCCTTCTCCTGGGTCCAGCTCAGACGGCCCGGACCGTCGTAGGTGAAGCGGACCACCGACGTGACAGTCCTGACCTTGGCGTCGGTGTCGACCTCACACCGGACCGCCCGGCCTTGGTCGTCGCGCTCGAGCGCGCGCATCGCCTTGAGCCCGCCCTGCCACTCGGGGGCGCGCTCGACAGCCTCGACGAGCGCCCAGACCTTGTCCAGCGGGGCGTGTATCTCGGCGGTCGAGCTTCCGGTCAGCGGCGCCATTGGCGCGGCAGGTTACACAGTGGCGGTTAGGTCCCGCACCCGGTCGCGCAGCCGCACCACGTGCGGCGCGTTGGTCCGGCGCCTTACCCACTCCGGCCCAACCCCTCACTCGACGCCCGCCGCCGGCCGAGTGTGCGGTTGCGGCCGCTATACGCCCGCCTGGCCACTCTCGACGCTCGTGACCCGTCGAGTGTGGGCTTAGGCCGGGGCTAACCCATGGCTAACCCGGAACTCGACGCCCATCGCGGGTCGAGTGCGCGCTTGGCACGGTGTCACGTGGCCGAATATGCATTCGGCGTCGGAAGGGTGGCGAGTGTTTCGGTTAGTACGGTGGGGGGGCGCGGTTAGTACGGTGGCGGGGGCGCGGTTAGTACGGTGGCGGGGGCGGAGATGAGGGTCATCGATATCGATACGCCACACGGCCCGGCGCGCGCCCACGTGAACAAGCTCCGCGGCGCGCGGGGCGCGCTCGTCCTCGGTCACGGCGCCGCCGGCGGGGTGGGGACGCGCGACCTGACCGCGGCAGCCGACGCCGCGGCGGCGCAGAGGCTCAGCGTGGCCCTCGTCGAGCAGCCCTACCGCGTGGCCGGTCGTCGCTCGCCGGCGCCGGCCGGTCAGCTCGACACCGCCTGGAGCGCGGTCGTGGCGCGGCTGCGCACCGGAGCGCTGCGCGGACTGCCCCTGATAGCGGGCGGGCGCTCCTCGGGCGCGCGTGTCGCCTGCCGCACGGTTCCCGACACCCACGCCGAGGCCGTGCTCTGCCTGGCCTTTCCGCTGCACCCGCCGGGCCGCCCCGAGGTGACCCGGCTGGACGAGCTCGACGCCGTGCAGGTGCCGGTCCTGGTCGTGCAGGGCGAGAGCGACCCGTTCGGGATCCCGCCCGCGGGCGAGAACCGAACTGTGGTCACCGTCGCCGGCAACCACAGCCTGCGCACCGACCTCGACGCCGTGCACGCTGCGATAACCGAGTGGCTGGCCTCACAGGTACCCTGAGCGCCGTGTGCATGCGGATCGGCCACGGTGGCGCCAGCGCCCTGGCGCCCGCCAACACCCTCGCCTCGTTCGACGCCGCACGCGACGTCGGTGTCGACATGGTCGAGTTCGACGTGCGCGCGTGGAACGGCGACCTGGTGCTCGCCCACACCATCCTCCACGCGCGCCGGGGCGCCAGCGTCCGCCTCGCCGACGCGCTCGCGCACCTGTCCAGCCGTTGCTTCACGGACGTCGAGTTGAACGTGGACGTCAAGCACGTCGGCTGCGAGGCGGAGCTGCTGGAACGGCTGCGTGACGCGTCGCTGCTTCGGCGAACCCTGATCTCGTCCCAGGTGCCGCGCGTCCTCGACCGCGTCCGGGCGATCGACCCGCGGGCCAGGACCGGCGTCTCGGTCGGTGGGCGCCTGGCTCGGTTGAGCCGGCGCTGGCGCGACTGGCGCGCCTGCGTGCTGGCCGGTCTCCAGGCCGAACGCTGGGACGCCGTGATGGCCCAGCACCGGCTGGTCGACGCATTGCTCCTGCGTGACGTTGTCGACCGCGGCGGGCGGCTGTACGCCTGGACGGTGAACGAACGCTACGCGATCGCCTCTCTGCGCCAGCTCGGCGTCCACGGCATCGCCACCGCCGATCCGCGACTATTCGTATAACGCCCGTGCAAGACTTGGTCGCTGCACCCCACCGGGGCCGCGTCTTCACCGAGCCGCCGGTCCGTCCGGGCCTCGGCGACTGCGCTCCGAGCGGGCGGGTCCGGCTCGACGCGCTGGCGCGCTTTGTCCAGGACATCGCCTACGCGGATGCCGACGACGTGGGGCTATCGCGGACCACGGCGTGGGTGGTCCGGCGCACGCGCATGCGCGTCATCCGCTTCCCGCGGTTCGGCGAGCGCCTCGAGCTGACCACGTTTTGCAGCGGACTGGGACGGATGTGGGCTGAGCGCCGGACGAGCATCTCGGGGGATGTGGCCGGCGAGGTCGAAGTCGCCTCGGTATGGGTCCACCTCGACCCGGTCAGGGGGCGGCCCACGCCCATCACCGACGAGGAGCTCTCGGTCTGGGCCGAGTCGGCCGGCGGCCGGAAAGTGACCGCGCGGCTACGCCACCCGGCGCCCGCCGAGAACGTCGAGCGCTTCACCTGGCACTTTCGCGGCACCGAGTGCGACCTGGCCGGCCACATCAACAACGCCGCTTACCTGCAGCCGCTCGAGGAAGAGCTGCTGCGCGACGGCGAGCTCGACTCGATCGACGTGGAGATCGAGTACCGCTCCCCGTCGCAGCCCGGCGACAAGCTGGTGCTCTGTCACGATTCGCGCCGCTGGATCGTCAGCCCGGAAGGCGAGACGCACGCTTCGCTGATCGTCGCCGACCGGTCACCAACCCCGCCACAGGAGGTCTGATCGTTGCGTGCCGTCGTGATCACCAAGCCGGGCGACCTCGATGTCCTCGAGGTCGCCGACCGCACCGCCCGCGAGCCCGGTGCGGGCGAGGTCCGGATCGCCGTCAAGGCGGCGACCGTCAACCCGACCGACATCGGCCTGCGCCAGCGCGGCGGCGGCGGCGATCCGCCATGGGTGCCCGGGATGGACGCGGCCGGCGTGATCGAGTCGCTGGGACCGGATGTCGACCGCCTCGAGGTCGGCCAGGAGGTGATGGCCGCCGTCAGCCCGCGCCGACCCGAGGGCGGCGCCCAGCAGGAGCTGCTGGTCGTGCCGGCCGCCTCGGTCGTTCCGATCCCGGACGGTGTGACTGTGCCGGAGGCGGCGACGCTGCCCATGAACGGCCTCACCGCCCTGCGCGGCCTCGAGATGCTCGGTCTCGAGAAGGGCAAGACGCTGGCCGTGACCGGCGGTGCCGGCCTGCTCGGGTCATACGTGATCCCGCTGGCCAAGGAGCAGGGCCTGCGGGTGATCGCCGACGCCAAACCCGAGGACGAGGAGCTCGTCAAGAGCTTCGGCGCCGACGTGGTGGTCCCGCGCGGGGCGCCGTTTACCGACGCCGTCCGCGAGGCCGCCCCGGGTGGCGCCGACGCCGTCTACGACACGGCGCTCCTGCGCCGGGAGGCATTCGGGGCCATTCGCGACGGCGGGCAGATCGTGGTCGTGCGCGGCTGGGACGGCAACGAGGCGGAGGATCGCGGAATCCGCGTCCACCCCGTGATGGTCGCCACCGCGCTGGAGCGCACCGAGTGGCTCGAGCAGCTCCGCGAGCTCGCCTCGGCCGGCAAGCTCAAGCTGCGCGTGGCTCACGAGTACCCGCCGGAGCAGGCGGCCGAGGCCCAGCGGGTGATGGATGCCGGCGGACTCCGCGGCCGCGCGGTCATCGTGTTCTGATTTGAGCCTCGCTCCGCTTGGCGTCCATGGGGCCGGTTCCGCCGGGCGTCCTTGCCCGGCGGCTGGGTCGCGGCTCGCCGCCGGACAGGGATGTCCGGCGGAACCGGACCCACGGACGCCGCCGCAGGCGGCCCATCAGAACCTCTCAAGCACCGCACGGGCCGCGTTGTGACCCGGGATCCCGCTGACCCCGCCACCGCGCCGCGCACCCGCACCGCACAGCCACACGTTGGCGTGCTGGGTCTCGACGCCCCAGCGCCCGACCTCTTCCTCCGACTCGGCGAACGGCCAGGCCAGATCGCGGTGGAAGATATGGCCGCCCGGCATGCCGAGCTCGGCCTCGAGCTCGGGTGGCGTGAGCGCCTCGAGGCCGAGCAGGCACTCCTCGATCGGCTCGGCCAGCATGTCGTTCAGCGAGCGCAGCGTGGCGGCGATCGCACGGTCCTTGGCGCCGGCGTCCGCGAACAGCCGCGCCG
>JAFASQ010000205.1 GCA_019244395.1 Solirubrobacterales bacterium
GAGCCGCCTGGTGCTGGCGTCCCGTTCGCCGCAGCGGCGGGCGATCCTCGAGCAGCTGGGCATCGAGTTCTCGGTCCAGATGCCTGAGGTCGCCGAGCTGGAGGAAGGGCCGCCGCACGAGGTGGCCCTCGAGAATGCCTATCGCAAAGCGGCGGCCGTGGCGGGCGAGGGCAGCGGTGGGCCGGTCCTCGGGGTGGACACGGTCGTCAGCCTGGGCGCGTGCATGTACGGCAAGCCGATCGACGAGGCGCAGGCGCGCGAGACGCTCCGCGCGCTGTCGGGCCGGCGCCACACAGTGATCAGCGGGGTATGCCTGATCGGCGAGGACGGCCGATCGCGCACGGCGGCGGAGAGCACCGTGGTGCAGTTCCGTCCGCTGGACACCGCCCTGCTCGACTGGTACCTGTCCAGCGGCGAATGGCGCGAACGGGCCGGTGGCTACGCCATCCAGGGCCGGGGCGCGGCGCTGGTGGCGCGGATCGAGGGCGACTTCCTCAACGTGGTCGGCTTGCCGGTGCGGGCCTTGCTCGAGCTGGCGCCGCGGCTGCTGCACGGATGACGGCGCGGGGTCGGGCGGCCTCCGCGCCGGTGAGGGAGCCCGTACAATCGTGGTCGGACGGCGCTGTCAGCGTGGCATGGCCTGCGGCACTCCGTACACCGTCCGCTGCTTACCCCTACCTGTCTCATCTATGGGCTTCTTCACGTACCTGACCGGTTTCGGCGGTCGCGACATGGCGGTCGATCTCGGAACCGCGAACACCCTCGTGTACGTCCGCGGGCGTGGGATTGTGCTCTCGGAGCCGAGCGTGGTTGCGGTCGACTCGCGCACCGGAGAGGTCCACGCGGTGGGTATCGAGGCCAAGCGGATGCTGGGACGGACGCCGGGCACGATCCAGGCGATCCGCCCGTTGAAGGACGGCGTGATCGCGGACTTCGAGGTCACCGAGGAGATGCTGCGGCACTTCATCCAGAAGGTGCACCAGAACCGCTGGGCGCACCCGCGGGTCGTGGTCTGCGTGCCCTCAGGGGTCACTGGTGTGGAAAAGCGTGCCGTCGAGGAGGCGTGCCTGTCCGCGGGCGCACGCCAGGCCTACCTGATCGAGGAGCCGATGGCGGCGGCGATCGGCGCGGGCCTACCGGTCGGCGAGCCGACCGGGTCGATGGTGGTGGACATCGGCGGGGGCACCAGCGAGGTGGCAGTGATCTCGCTGGGCGGGATTGTCGTCTCGCAGTCGATCCGGGTCGGCGGCGACGAACTCGATGAGTCGATCATGAACTACGTCAAACGGGAGTACAAGCTGTTGATCGGGCAGCAGACGGCCGAGGAGGTCAAGCTCGAGATCGGCTCCGCCTATCCGCTCGGCGAGGAGGTGCAGGCGGAGATCAGAGGTCGGGACATGGTCTCCGGCCTGCCCAAGACCGTCGTGCTGACCAGCGAAGAGATCCGGGGCGCGCTCGAGGAGCCCGTCACCCAGATCATCGATGCGGTCAAGGAGACGCTTGACCGGACCCCGCCCGAGCTAGCCTCGGACATCATGGATCGTGGCATCATGCTGGCGGGAGGTGGCTCGCTGCTCCAGGGGCTCGATGAGCGCCTACGTCACGAGACGCAGATGCCCGCGCACCTTGCCGAGTCGCCGTTGACCTGCGTCGCCGTCGGCTCGGGGAGGTCGTTGGAGGAGTTCGAAGCAATCCACCGTTCGAGCAAGAATTCACGCAACCGGCGCCGCCGGTACTAGTTTGGCCCTGGTACCTGAGCGGGTGCCGTGCAAGCTTTGGAGACACGGACCACGTGCATGACAAGCAAGTTCGGCGGCGACGAGCGGTTCTCATACTGCTCGTTGCGGTCTCCCTGATTCTGCTCACCGCCTACTTCGGCGAGACGCCCACGAGCCCGCTCCATTCCGTGCAGCGCGGCGTGGTCGAGGTCCTCTCGCCGGTCGAACAGGGCGCGAGCACAGTGCTGGCGCCGGTGCGCTCAGCCGCCGCCTGGGTGTCCGACACCCTGCACGCCAAGTCCCAGGTCAAGCAGCTTCAGGCCCGGGTGCAGCAGCTGACCTTCCAGCTCGGCCAGGCCAAGGGCGCCGAGCTCCAGAATCACCAGCTCTCACACCTGGTCCACCTCGACAACTCGAGCGGGATTCAGGCCTACCGCCCGGTCACCGCGCAGGTGATCGCGCGTGATCCGACCCTCTGGTATCAGACGGTGGAGGTCGACAAGGGATCGGACGACGGCGTCCGGCTGCACGACCCGGTGATCGCGGACAAGGGCCTGGTGGGCGAGGTTTCAGAGGTCTCGCCGACCGCCTCGATCGTCTCGCTGATCACCGACCACACGGTCTCGGTGACCGCGCGCGTGACCGACGCGAGCGGCGACACCGGTGAGCTCGTGCCGGCCGTCGGCAACCCCAACCAGCTCGTCCTCCAGTACCTCCAGCCGCCCAACCCGGGCCAGATCCAGAACGGACCTCAGCCCGGGCAGCTGGTGGTGAGCGCCGGCTTTCGCTCCAACAGCCTCGAGTCCTACTTCCCGCCCAATATCCCGATCGGCGTGGTCGCCCAGTTCAACGAGGATCAGCTGTTCAACGACGGTCAGATCCAGGTCACGCCGTCCGCGGATCTGCGCCACTTCACGGTCGCCCAGATCCTGACTGCCCCGCAACCCGGCACCGAGCGGGCGCAGGCGCCGCCAGGATGAGTCACGCGCCCGACATAAGGGCGAGGCCGGATGCCGAGCGGAGGAGCGCGTGACGGAACTCAAGGACAAGCTCAAGCTCCCGCTGCGCCTGATCCTGCTGGCCTTCGTGGCCGTGCTCATCCAGGAGTCGGCCGTCTCGCAGGTGTCGATCTTCGGGGTCAGCGCCGACATCACCCCGCTCGTCGTGATGTCGGTCGGGCTTTTGTGCGGCTCGACGACCGGGGCGGTGTTCGGGTTCGCCACCGGTCTTTTGATCGACCTCGTGCTCGTCCAGACGCTCGGCGTCACCTCGCTGCTCTACATCGTGATCGGCTACTGGGCCGGACGCCTGCGGGAGCTGCGCGACCCCTCGCACGAGCTGGTACCCCTGGCGGGCGGTGCCCTGGCTTCCGCCTTCGCCGGGCTGGGTATGGCGATGATCCAGTTCCTGCTCGGGGTGGACGCGCCGGTCAGCCTGCTGTTGCTTCAGCAGATCTTTGTCGTGGTGCTGGTCAACACCCTGCTCGCGCTTCCCATCCACGCGCTGGTTCGCAGGATCATCCGCCCGGTTCTGCCCGAGGATCCGCGGCGCCGGCGCCGGCGGGCCTACACGACCGGCGGGCTCAGCCCCCTCCAGCAGGGCGCCGCCCGCCGCGGCCTCACCTCGCGGACGAGTGCCCGATGAGCCAGCTCCCCGAGGACAAGCAGCTGCGGTTCGTCAAGCAGGAGGAGCGGCCGACGATGAGCCCGCAGCTGGCGCGGCGGGTGGCGATCGTGGGGACGCTGTCGCTCGCCCTGTTCGCGATCCTGTTCTTCCGCTTGTGGTTCCTCCAGGTCCTCTCGAGCGACCACTACGCCCGCGCCGCGTCGGTGAACTTCGTCCGGCCGGTCGAGATCGGCGCCCCGCGCGGACAGATCCTCGACCGCACGGGCCAGATCCTCGCGTCGAGCCAGCGGGCCTACGCGGTGGAGATCTCGCCGCCCCAGCTGCCGGTGCCGGTCACCGCGAAGAACCTCGCCCACCCGCCCCGCGCCGACGCGGGTCTGTACAACCTGCTCGCGCACGTGGTTGGGCTACCGACCAAGCGCCAGCGCTGCCACGTCAACGGACACGGCGTGATCCGTGTGTCCCAGATCGCCTGTGCGGTGGCGCAGGAGTACGTGCAGCTTCCCTACGCCGAGGCTACCGTGACCACCGACATCACCCAGCAGCAGCTCTGGTACCTGTCCGAGCGCCAGGCGTCGTTCCCGGGCGTCAGCGTCCAGCAGATCTACCAACGGACCTATCCGCGGGGCGAGCTCGCCGCCCAGGTGCTCGGCATCGTCAGCCGGATCACCGCGAGCGAGGTGAAGAACCCCTTCTATCGCGGCGCATCGGCGAACGATGCGGTGGGGCAATCCGGGCTCGAGGGCTCCTATGACCGCTACCTGCGCGGCACGGACGGCGCCAACAAGGTCCAGGTGGATGCCCTGGGCAACTTCGTCAGCGTCCTGTCGCAGACGCCGCCGGTGCCCGGTTCAAACCTCAAGCTGTCGCTCGACGCCAAGCTCCAGGCGGTCGGCCAGCAGGCCCTCCAGCAGTCGATCGACTCGAACTACCCGGCCAACGGGGGGGCGTTCGTGGCCATGAACCCGGAGAACGGCCAGGTCTACGCGATGGGCTCGCTGCCCACCTACGACGAGAACCTGTTCACGAGGCCCGTGCCGCAGTCGGTCTATGACTCGCAGTTCGGCCCGAACTCGGGCGATCCCCTGGTGAACCGGGCCGATCAGGGTGCGGGGCCCACGGGCTCCACGTTCAAGCCGATCACGGCGACGGCGGCGCTCGAGAGCGGCGCCTGGACGACCGGCTCGGTCTTCGACGACACCGGCCAGTTCTGCATCTCCGGCCAGTGCCGCCACAACGCCGGCAACGCGGTCGACGGCTCGCTCGATCTCCTGAACGCGATCAAGGTCTCCTCGGACGACTTCTTCTACAACCTGGGCGCGCTGACCAACTCGCCGGCGCCCAACGGCGGCGCGCTCCAGCACTGGGCGCACCTGTACGGGATCGGCCGCACGACCGGGATCGACCTGCCCGGCGAGAATCCCGGGACGCTGCCCGACGCGAACTGGCGAGATCACCGTAACCAGCTCGAGGCCCAGTGCGACGACGCGACCGGACCGTTCAGTTACACCGACGGCGTGAACACGAGCTCGGTCAAGCATCCGGGCTGGC
>JAFASQ010000435.1 GCA_019244395.1 Solirubrobacterales bacterium
GTTGATCTTGAACTGGCCCCACTCCTTGGCCAGGGTCTTGGTCAGGCCGAGCAGGGCCGATTTTCCGGACGCGTAGTTGGCCTGGCCGGCGTTACCCATCGTGCCGGAGATCGAGGAGACGTTGACAATCTTGCGGAACACCTCGCGGCCCTCCTCGCGCTCCTTCTTGGCCGGCTCGCGCATGTGCGGCGCCACCGCCCGGCACATCCGGAAGGGCACGACCGAATGGATGTCGATCATCTTCTGGAACCACTCATCGCTCATCTTGTGGATGGGCGCATCGAGCGTATAGCCGGCGTTGTTGATGAGGATGTCGACCTTCCCCCAGCGGTCGACGACGTCCTGCACCAGCTTGTCGCAAACCCCCTCCTTGGTGAGATCGCCGGCGAACACCGCCGTCTCGCCCGAGATCTCGGACGCCGCCCGCTCGGCGACGTCGCCGTCGAGGTCGTTGATCAGGACCTTGGCGCCTTGTTCGGCGAGCAGCTCCGCAGTGGCGCGCCCGATGCCGCGCGCCGAGCCGGTGACGATCGCCACCTTGTCATCCAGGATTGCCATGTTCGGGCCTCCGAGGTTTCGCGTTGACGGGGAGGCGGCATCATGCCAGCGCGAGCGCCTGATTGACCTGTCGATCAACCGGCGAGCGCGGCCGTGCGGGCGCCGGCGCGTAGTCCCGACTCGATCGCACCGTCGATGAAGCCGGCCCAGCGGTTGGCGATAGGACCGCGTAGCGCCGCCTCGCCTGCCGCGGTTACGCCGGCGAACCCGTCGCCGATCACGATCATGTCGTGCAGGCCGTCGTCCCGATCGCGCCGTCGCCGCAGGCCGCGTTCAATGGATCGTCGCCTCAACTCCGCGCCGCTCGAGCGCGCGCGCGATGATCAGCCGCTGCACTTCGCTCGTGCCCTCCCAGATGCGGTCCACGCGAAGCTCGCGGAGGAACCGCTCGGCCACGTTACTGCGCATATAGCCGCGCCCCCCGAAGGTCTGCACGGCCCGATCGGCGCAGCGGCCGGCGGCCTCGGAGACAAACAGCTTGGCCATTGACGCCTTGGCGTGGACCAGCTTTGGATCGGCTCCAGCGTCGACCATGCCGGCGACGTGGAGGGCCAGCAACCGTCCGAGCGCGGCGTCGGTGGCGGAGTCGGCCAGCGGGAACGACACGCCCTGGTAGTCCATGATCCGCTGGACGCCCTGCATGCGGTGAAGCGCCCAGTCGACGGTCTCCTCGAGCAGGCGCCACATCGCGCCGAGCCCGTGGGTGGCGATCCCGAGGCGCTCCTCGGTGAACCAGGCCCGCTGGAGCATCTCGCCGTTTCCCACGCCGCCGATCACGGCATCGGGACCCACCTCGACGTCGGTCAAGCGGATCGTGGGGTGGCCGTGGGGATAGTTGTGGGTGAAGCGCGGACTCTCGACGTACTCAACGCCCGGGCTGCCCGGGTCGACCAGAAACAGCGTGGGCAGCCGATCTTCCCCGTCGAGGGCCAGGGCCATCACGGTCAGCACGCGGGCCACGTCGCCCGAGGTCACGAACCACTTCTCGCCGTTGATGACCCAGCCGCGCTCTACGCGGGCCGCCGTGGTCGAGATGCCGCTCGGATCCGAGCCCGCGTCCGCCTCGGTGACCGCGTATGCGTCACCGCCCTCGCCGCGCAGGGCAGGGACGAGATAGCGCTCGATCTGCTCGGGCGAGCCCTGCATCAGCACGTTGTATGCGTTCGGGACGTGCCAATGCAGGCCGTTGGTCACCCGGCCGAACTGCTCGTTGACCAGGAACCACTCGAGCATCGTCCAGCCCTGGCCGCCGTGCTCCGGGGCGAACCGCCCGCCGTTCAGGCGCGCGGCGATGGCCTCGCGCTTGATCGTCTCGACCGTCTCCTCGGGCAGCTTCCCGCCGCGTTCTTCCGCCTCGAGCTCCAGCGGCATGAGCACGTTCTCCACGAACTCGCGGGCCCGTTGCTGCAGCTCGAGCTGCTCGGGCGTGAGGTTCAGGCCGGGCGTGGTCGGCAAGACGGCGGTGGTCATGGTCGATCCTCGTTGTCGAGGCGAGCAGCCTCGCGAGCGCCCGCCAGTCTGTCTCGGTTTGCCGGGCGCCCTGCCGAGAGCGTCCCGTACACGCCGCGCTGACGCTTGTCGCGGACATCGGCCGCGGCCTTCTCCAGCTCGCGCGCGTTCATCAGGCCAGTATCCGCCTCGGCGCCTCGACCGCCAACAAGTGACTACAGTCCGGTCGCATGAATGCGCGCGACTGGCTGGGCGCCTACGCCGAAAAGCTCGGCACGACGCCGCTCTCGAACGAGGAGTTCAAGGCGATCCTCGACCTGGCCGCCGAAGCGGCCCACGCCTCCGAGCGCGTCGCCGCGCCGGCCGCTTGCTGGGTCGCCGCCCGGGCCGGTGTGGACCTGGACGAGGCGCTGCGAGCCGCCAGGGAGGTCGGCGAGCCCGGTGGCTGAGCGAGCCCGGTGACTGATCGTCCGTACGACATCGTCGTGTTCGGTGCCACCGGCTTCACCGGGGCGCTCACCGCGGAATATCTGGCCGCTCACGCGCCGCAGGCCACGCGGTGGGCGCTGGCGGGGCGTAACCAGCGCAAGCTCGAGGATGTCCGGCGGCGGCTCGCCTCGGTGAACGCAGCATGCGCCGAAGCGCCGCTGCTGCGGGCCGACGTCACCGACCCGGACTCGGTGCGGAACGTGGCCGAGGCGACCCGGGTGGTGATCACCACCGTCGGCCCTTACATTCGCTACGGAGAGCCGCTGGTGGCGGCGTGCGCGTCGGCCGGGACCGACTACGTCGACCTGACCGGCGAGCCGGAGTTCGTCGACCGGATGTGGCTGGGGTATCACGAGCAGGCGATCGAGACCGGCGCGCGGATCGTCCACTCGTGCGGCTTCGACTCCATCCCGTATGACTTGGGCGCGCTGTTCACCGTCCAGCAACTGCCCGAGGGCGTGCCGATTTCGCTCAATGGGTTCGTGCGCGCTGGTGGGACGTTCTCCGGCGGCACCTACCAGTCGACGATCGAGATCCTCGCACGCCTGCGCGAGGCCGCCTCAGTGGCGCGCGAGCGGCGCCGACGGGAGACGCGCCCGTCCGACCGCCGGGTGAAGGGTGTGCCTGGCGCGCCTCACCACGACGAATTCGGCGGGGGATGGGCGGTGCCGTTTCCCACCATCGACCCGCAGACGGTTCTGCGGTCGGCGCGCGCACTCGAGCGCTACGGGCCCGAGTTCACCTACAGCCACTACCTGGTGGTCAAGCGGCTGCCGGTGTTGATCGGGATGGTCGGCGGAGCGGCCGGAGTTGCGGCTCTGGCGCAGCTTCCGCCCACGCGCAAGCTGCTGCTCGAGTTTAAGAGCTCCGGATCCGGCCCATCGCCCGAGGAGCGCGAGAAATCGTCGTTCCGGGTCCGTTTCGTGGGACGCTCGGGCGACCGGCAGGTGCGCACGGAGGTGTCGGGCGGCGATCCGGGCTACGGCGAGACCTCAAAGATGCTCGCCGAGTCGGCGCTGTGCCTGGCTCACGACGACCTGCCGGAGCGGGCTGGGCAACTGACGCCGGCCGTCGCCATGGGCGACGCGCTGCGCCGGCGGCTCGAAGCGGGTGGAATCAGATTCGAGGTGCTCGATGGGGGATAAGTGGACCGCGGGCGGGATCCCGGACCAGACCCGGCGCCGGGCCGTCGTCACCGGAGCCAACAGCGGCCTCGGTCTGGCTACAGCGCGGGAGCTGGCGCGTGCGGGCGCGCATGTGGTGCTCGCCGTGCGCAATACCGCCAAAGGCGATGAGGCGGCCGGGCGGATTCGGTCGGCCGTTTCGGGCGCCGCGCTCGAGGTGGCGCCGCTCGACCTGGCCGACCTCGACTCGGTGCGCGACTTCGCCGGTCGGCTTGCCGGCGCACACGACCATCTCGACCTGCTGATCAACAACGCCGGCGTCATGGCCGCTCCGCGCCGGCTGACCAAGGACGGGTTCGAGAGCCAGTTCGGCACCAACCATCTTGGCCACTTCGCGTTGACGGGGCAGGTGCTCCCGGCGCTGCTGAAGGCGCCGGCACCGCGGGTGGTGACCGTCGCGAGCACCATGCACCGCGGCGGGAAGCTGAACTTCGACGACCTTCAGGGCGAGCGCAAATACAGCCGCTGGGGCGCGTACCGCCAGTCGAAGCTGGCCAACCTGATGTTCTGCTTCGAGCTCCAGCGGCGGGCCGCGCAGGCTGGCACCGGGCTCCTCAGCCTGGCCGCGCATCCCGGGTACGCCGACACCAATCTCCAGTTCGCGGGGCCGGAGCGGCTCTATGAGAAGGCGTACATGTGGATCGGCAACAAGCTATTCGCCCAGAGCGCCGACATGGGCGCGCTGCCGACGCTGTATGCCGCCACGTTCCCGGGGCTGCCCGGCGGCACGTACGTCGGTCCGGGCGGACCGGGCGAGCAACGCGGCCATCCGAAGGTCGTAACCGCGGCGGGCAAGGCGTACGACGAGGAGGCGTGGCGGCGGCTGTGGGAAGTGTCCGAGCAGCTGACCGGCGTGCACTACGAGTTTCCCAGGGCGGTCGCGCCGGCGTGAGCGACTTCCGGGGCGGCGACTTCCGGGGCAGCGACGCCGGGGTGAGCGACTTCCGGGGCGGCGACGCCGGGGTGAGCGACCGGGGCGGCGACACCGGGGTGAGTGACATCCGGGGCGGCGACGCCGGGGTGAGCGACTTCCGCAGCGACGGTCACGCCGCGATCGATTGGGCGGCCGACTACCTGGCACGCGTGCACCAGCTTCCCGTGCTGGCGCAGGTCGCGCCCGGCGAGATAAGGGCGCGGCTGCCTGATAGCGCACCCGACGATCCTGAGCCGTTCGCCGACGTGCTGCGCGATCTCGACGAGATCTTGCTTCCGGGCGTGACCCACTGGCAGCACCCGCGGTTCTTCGCCTATTTCGCCACCAGCGCCTCCGAGCCGGCGATTCTGGCCGAGCTCCTGGCGGCCACGCTCAACTCGGTGGCGTTCCTGTGGCGGACGGCGCCGGCCGCGACCGAGCTTGAGGGCGTCGTCCTAGGCTGGGTCGCCGATCTGCTCGGTCTCCCCGCCGGGTGGCACGGGCACATCGAGGACACGGCGTCAACCGCGACGCTGGCCGCGTGCATCGCCGCGCGCGAGGCCACCCGGCGCGACCTGATCCTGTGCTCCGAGCAAGCGCATTCGGCGGCCGACAAGGCGGCGCGGATGCTCGGAATGCGGCTGGGCAAGGTGCCGGTCGACTCGGAGTTCCGCATGCGCAGCGACGCGCTCGAGAACCTGTCCGATGCCGCCGTCATCATCGCTACGGTTGGCACGACGGCGGCGACAGCGGTGGATCCGGTTCCGGCGGTGGCCGATGCGTGCGCGGCGAGCGGGACGTGGCTCCACGTGGACGCCGCGTACGCCGGCGCGGCGATGGTCTGTCCCGAGTTCCGCTGGGCTTTCCAGGGCGTGGAGCGCGCTGACTCGTTGGTCGTCAATGCCCACAAGTGGATGCTCACGCCGATGGACTGCTCGCTCTTGTGGACCCGCCGGCGCGAGGACTTCCGCCGTGCCTTCAGCGTGGTCCCGGAGTTCCTCCGCACCCCGGACGCCGAGGATGCGCTCAGCCTGAGCGAATATGGCCCCGCGTTGGGCCGGCGCTTTCGAGCGCTCAAGCTGTGGGCGGTGCTGCGCTGCCACGGGCGAAGCGGCCTGGAGCGCCACATCCGTAGCGGCGTCGAACTTGCGACGAAGTTCGAACGTTGGGTGAGCGAGACCGATGGGTGGGAGCTGTGCGCTCCCCGCCGCTTCTCGGTCGTGTGCTTCCGCCTTGAAGGTGATGACGAGCACAACCGCGAGCTGCTCGAGCGCGTCAATGCGACCGGTGAGATGTTCATCTCCCACGCGGTGCTGAACGGCCGCTACGTGCTCCGCCTCGCGATCGGGCAGCTGAACACGACGGAGGACGACGTTCGGCGCGCGTGGGACGTGCTGGTTCGCGAGGCCGCGCGGATACACCAGGTTCCGCGCGCCGTCGATCGTGGTGTCGACGGCTGAGCGGCCGTACGCGAAGAGCGGCCGGGGCCCTCACCTAGTTCGGCAGAGGGAACAGGCGAAGGAAGCGCGCGCCGGCGCGCCGGTCGCCGGCGATCTCGACATCGGCCGAGCGCAGCGAGCGCCCATGCCAGAGGACCTCCTGGAGCGTCCCCGGCTCCGCGGCGATGATCGCGTCGGGGGCGCGCGCCGCGCGGCGGGATACGTCCAGGCGCCCGTCCTCGACCCGTGCCTCGAAGGCCTGCTCGCCCAGCCGCAGTTCGAAGTTGGCGTCCAAGCCAGCCGCGCTGGCGGGATCGAACAGTGTCTTGAGGGCGAGGACCAGCGAGTCGACGCCGAGCTCGCCATGGTCGGATGGGAAAGGGGCGCGGCGGCTGCCCCAACGCCCGAGGCCCAGTACCACGGGCTCGAGCTCACGGCCCCACTCGGTCAGCTCGTACACGCGGGAGCCCGCGGGTGGCGGCAGCTTGCCCCGCCGCACGACCCCGGCCTGCTCGAGTTCCCGCAGCCGCTGGGCCAGGACGTCCGGGCTGAGGTGGGGCAGACCGGCGCGCAGGTCGGTGAAGCGCTTGGCGCCGAGTAGGAGCTCGCGCACCACGAGCAGCGCCCACCGCTCGCCGATCACGTCCAGCGCGCGGGCAATCCCGCACGGGTCTCCGTAGCTGCGCTTCACGACATGAAGACTATCACTTGACAGTCCTACGATCCTATCTTACAGTTGGTTTTTCCAATCAGATGGTCGGTCAAAAGGAGCAAGGCATGAGCGAGCGCGGCAGCTATCAACCCGGAGTTCCATGTTGGGTCGACATCCTGGTCGGCGATCCTGCACGCGCGATGGACTTCTACGGGCGCCTGTTCGGGTGGGAGTTCGACGGACCGGGTCCGGGTGGCTACTACGAGGCTCGTCTCCGCGGCCGGCCTGTGGCGGGCGTCGGTGCCGCACCGGAGGGCGTGGCGCCGGCGTGGAACACGTACGTGTCGGTGGCGAGCGTCGACGACGCTGCGCAGGCCGCGATCCGTGCCGGCGGCCGAGTGGTCGCGGAGCCGTTCGACGCTCTACCGGCGGGCCGGGTGGCCGTGCTCGAGGATCCGACCGGTGCGACGATCTGCCTGTGGGAGCCGGCGGCGCGCCGCGGCTGTCAGCTGGTCAACGAACCGTCGGCTTATGCGATGAGTGCCCTTCACACGCGCGAAGCGGACGCGGCGGCCCGCTTCTATCAAGACGTCTTCGGGTGGGAGACCGAGCCGTTCGCGCCCGGGGTCACGCTGTTTCGCCTGCCGGGTTACGTGGGCGGCGAGCCGGCCCAGCCCGTCCCGCGGGACGTGGTGGCCGGGATGATGGCCAACGGTGCGCCGGGGCGCTGGAGCGTCGACTTCTGGGTGCACGACGCCGACGCCCTGGCAGACCAGGTGGAGGAGCTTGGGGGCCGGGCGCTGGTGCCGCCGTCGGACGCCGGGCCGCTGCGCCAGGCCGTTCTGGGCGATCCGTTCGGGGCACCGTTCTCCGTGACGACCGCGCCGGGACACTGATCCCATCCGCCGGGCAACAGTCGCCGTCCGCTCCCGCGCGAATGTGCGGAAACCCGCGCTATGCGCGGGTTAGTGCACTTTCGCCGTCGGGTTGGGCGAGGTGACGATACGTCGTCGGTAGCGCGCCCACAGCCGGATGAAGCCTCCCCGGTCCCACGGACGCCGCGCGCCGGGGGCCGCGCGTCCAGCGGCCCGGCTCGAGCCGGCGCGCGGCCCCTACTTCAACTCGGCCGAGGACTTACCGAGGAGGTGGCGAGCCACGATCAGCAGCTGGATCTGCTGGGTTCCCTCGAACACGTCGAGGATCTTGACGTCGCGGGCCCACTTCTCGAGCAGCTCGCCCTCACCGAAGCCCACGGCGCCGGCCAGCGCCACGCAGCGCAGCGCGATATCGGTGCCGACGCGGCCGGCCTTGGCCTTGGCCATCGACGCCTGGAGTGAGTTGGGCTTCTTGTTGTCGGCCATCCAGGCCGCCTGGAGCGCGAGTAGCCGCGCCGCCTCCCAGTCGGACTCCAT
Source organism: Solirubrobacterales bacterium (assembly GCA_019244395.1). Lineage (GTDB taxonomy): Bacteria > Actinomycetota > Thermoleophilia > Solirubrobacterales > Solirubrobacteraceae > Palsa-465. The sequence continues at coordinate 8,097 of JAFASQ010000435.1, forward strand.
GGCGATGAATTCGGAGGCGGCCGCGCTTTGGGCGTGCGGCGGGGCGTCGTAGTCGATTTCGATTCCGGTCGCTTCGAGCAATCCCCGTGTCCGCTCGAGACAGGCCCGCGCCACGCCGATGGCCATGCCGGCGACGAGCGGGCGGGTGTTGTCGAAGGTCTGCATGACGCCCGCGAACCCGCGCCCGAGCTCGATCTCCGGGCTCCCGAGCAGGTTCTCGCGCGGGATGCGGCAGTTCTCGAGCCGGAAGTCGGCGGTGTCTGAAGCCCGGATTCCCAGCTTGTGCTCGAGGCGCTCGAGGATCAGCCCCCGGTTGTCGCGCTCGACTACGAACGACTTGATGGCGGCCCGGCCCTGGCTGCGGTCCAGTGTGGCCCACACCACGATCAGCTCGGCGCGATCGCCCGCGGTTACGAAGATCTTCTCGCCGTTCAGTACGTATTCGTCGCCGTCGAGGGTGGCGGTGGTCCTGATCGCCGCGGAGTCAGAGCCGGCCTCGGGCTCGGTGATGGCCATCGCGGCCCACTTGCCCCCGAAGCGCTTCAGCTGGTCCTCGTTGGCCACCGCGGCGATCGCGGCCTGGCCGAGGCCCTGCTTGGGCATGGTCAGCGCCAGCCCGACGTCGCCCCAGCACAGCTCGATCAGCCCCAGCAGGCTGGCCATGTTCGAGCCGTTACGGTTGCCGGCGCGGTTGGCGGTCGGCCCATTGGTGCCGTTCGGGCCGCCTACCGCACCAACCCCGGCGCCGCTCAGCGCGCCGCCCTCGTCCATGCCCTCGATCAGCGCGGCGAGCATGTCGAGCTCCTTGGGATAGGAGTGCTCGGCCCGGTCGTACTGGCGCGAGTTGGCGCGCAGGATCTCGCTCGCCACTCGGTGGGCCTGGCCGACCAGGAACTCGAACCTCCTGGGGATCTCGAGGTTGATCACACGATCAGAGCTCCCTCCATGACGCCGGCGGCGCGCAGGTCCCGGTACCAGCGCTCGACCGGATGCTCCTTGACGTAGCCGTGGCCGCCCAGCAGCTGGACGCCGTCGGAGCCGATCGCCATGCCGCGTTCGGCGCACAGGCGTCGCGCCAGCGCGATCTCGCGGGCGAACGAGTGCCCCTGATCGACGCGGCTGGCCGCACGGTAGGTGACCAGGCGCATGCCGTCGAGTTCGATCGCGATATTGGCCACCGTGAAGGCGACCGCCTGCCGGTGGGAGATCGGCTCACCGAAGGCCATGCGCTCGTTGACGTAAGGGATCACGTATTCGAGCACGGCCTGGCCCGTGCCTACCGCGAGCGCGCACCAGCCAAGGCGGCCGAGCTGCACGCATTCGTGGAACGTGGCGCCGCCCGGTTCACCGAGCACCGCCGACGCGGGCAGCTTCACGCCCTCGAGAGTCACCCGGCAGGTGGCGGCGGCGCGTACGCCCATCGCGGGCTCGGGATCGACCGTCAGCCCCTGGCCGCCAGGCTCGACGATGAACAGCGCCGGGCCTGTGTCCTCGAGTTCGGCGGCCACGATGAACAGCTCGGCGTCGGCCGCGCGCGGGACGAGCGACTTGATGCCGTCGAGTACGAAGCCGCCCTCGGTGCGCCCGGCACGCGTGTGCAGCTCGAGCGGATTGAACAGCGGCCGCGGCTCGAGCACCGCCAGCGCCGCGGCGGGCACGTCCTCGCCGACAAACTCGTGCAGGTAGGTGGCCTGCTGATCGGCGTCCCCCCATAGCGAAAGGGCGGTCGAGACGGCGGCCGGCGCCAGGCAAGCGAGCGCGATGCCCATATCGCCCTGAGCCAGAGCCTCGGCCATGAGCACCGTGCTGACCGCAGAGCGCGCGGTGACGGCGCCTCCGAGCTCCTCGGGTACGCCGACCATCGTCAGCCCGAGTTCGTTGGCTTGGGCCAGCAGCTCACGTGGGGTCTCGCACGCTTCGTCGGCCGCCTGCGCCGCCG
>JAFASQ010000437.1 GCA_019244395.1 Solirubrobacterales bacterium
CTCGAAGTCTTGAGACTGATCGCGCGAGGCTTATCCAATCACGAGATCGCCGCAGAACTCATCGTCTCGCCCGCAACCGTCAAGACACACGTGAATCGCGTCCTCATGACACTCGAACTGCGCGACCGCGTACAGGCAGTGGTCCTCGCCTACGAGACAGGACTCGTGCAGCCCGGGGAAAGTGCACGCCCGGCCCGGAACTGAACAGCAGCAGCAGCACCTGACCAGCGGCACCGGGTGCACCACGCACGAGAAGGAGGCGCCCCGTACAAGCGCCGGCGCCTCCTTCGCTCTCGACAGGGGATCGCGCATCATAGGGGCCAGAGCCCCGCTCCGCGCCACGAGCACGGACGACGACGACTCGCCCTAACCCGCCCACTCGCCGACGGCAGGACGGCACTCGGGCGCGGGCCGCACCTCCGCCCTCGAGATCAACATCACACCGCGGTGTTGTGCGGATCACACAACCACGGCGATCGCAGCGACCTGACGGTAGGCTGCCGCTTTCCCAGGTGCTGCGCAAGCTCAGGGCGGCCGCGACCTCACCGCTGGTGCGGACGGATCCGGAAAGCGCGCGCCGGCTGTCGCCGTGCTTCTGCACCGCCTGCCAAGGCAGCGACCACGCCGACACTCTTGCCACCGCCCGCATCAACACGCCCTTCGACGCGACCCGACGATCGCTTCCACGTTCGGAGCGCCGCCTCGGCGGACGAGCGCAATGGCGACGATGTGAATGAGCCGATCGCCGAGGGGTCTGGCACCGGGCGCATGATTGCTTTCGAAGCGCCGGGCGTTCGGACGCACTGCCTGCGCGCTTTCGGAATGCCACGGCCGCAGCCGTGAGGTCGCGGGCGGCCGGACGACTGCACGGCCCGGATGATGCGCAAGTCGATCCGCGCGAGGTCGACGTCGGACGCCGCGCTATTGCTTCCGTGGAGCATCTGACTACAGGTTTGCCACGCACTCGGCCGTCGGGCCCAGGGCGGGCGGACGACTGCATGGCCCGGATGATGCGCAAGTTGAGCCGCGCGAGGTCGACGTCAGACGCCGCGCTATCGCTTCTGTCGGACATCTGACGACTGGTTCGCCACGATTGCGCTAGACCGGCTCGCGTGCGTCGTCGTGATCGCCGGCCATCGCCGAATTGTGCGCTGCGCACAATAAGCGGCTGCTGACACGGGACCGCCGGCTCGCGGCGCCGCGCTGGCCCAACGGGCGAAAGGGAGCAGCCAACCAGGCGCGCTGGTCAGTGCCGGTTCGTCGCCCACGCGGCAGTTTCAGCGAGCCTGCCGCTGTTCGCGCAGGGCAGCCACGCCACCGTCATGGCCCAATAGGGGTACTCCGACAGCGGGTCCACGACGACCTCACGCGGGTGCATCGGGTTGCAAGCTCTGTGGTTGTGGCGGCATCGCCAGAGTGCGGCTGGCCGTGATCGGGGAGTGTGGGGGCGCCAGACCCGGGCGCCTTGGACGGGTGGTCCTGGCCGGTTCGTGCGCGGCTCTCGCCGCTGTCGTGATCGAGGTGCACCCGTGCCGGGGGTAGGCGTCCGAGGTCCCCGACATGGTCGACCGCTGGACGGGACGGCCGGCGCGCGGCCTCCGCAGCGTGCGTTTGCGCTAGCTGGCGGCCGCGTCATGATCGCGGGGCTCCGTGGCGGATTCGCGCGCGTGTTTCGGAGTAGCGGATGAACTCGAAGGCGATGAGCCCGCAGGCCGCCGCGGTGACGATTCCGAGCGCTGCCAGAGCGGGGATTCTGGTGGTTGCGGGGATGAGGCAGCAGAGCACGGCGGCGACGATTAGGCGCTGTCGATTGAACGAGCCGATGTTGCGGCGCTTAAACGCGCTCAGTGCGACCAGATAGAGAGCTACGCCGCCGCACAGCGCGAACGCGATGACCGGATGCAGGTGGAGGCTGACGTGGAGGAGGGTGCGTTTGACGCCGATCGCGAACAGGATTATCCCGGTGATCATCGGGAGGTGCAGATAGGTGTAGGAGTCCCGCGCCATCAGCACCTGAGCCCGAGGGTCCGCCCGGCGTAGTCGTCGTTCGGCGACGATCGCGACGACATCGAAGTAGGCCCACCAAAGCGCGCCCGCGATCGCCATTCCGAGCAGGACTCCGACAATCTCCCCGGCATCCAGCCGGACGCCCGCGGCCCCCACACCCAACGCGACGATCGATTCGCCCAGCGCGATGATGATCACGGCACTGTGGCGCTCGGCGAAGTGGCCTGGGTGGATCCGCCACCCCTGCACCCCCCGGACCAGGATCCCGCCATAGTCGACGGTGAGCGCGGCCACCCAGCAGAGCGCTCGGGGTGTCCCGCTCAATGCGCCGGCAACCACCAGTAGCGCCGCGGCAGGGAGAATCGTAGACCCGAGGCGCCAGACGACGGTGAGTAATACGCGGTCGTTGCGCGCTCGCGCCACGGCCGCGTAGCAGCCGATGTGGAGTACCCGCACAACGAAATAGGCAACGCCGAAGAGCAGGCCGTAGCGGCCGAAGGCGTGCGGCACTGCGAGCGACGCGACCAGCATCGCCGCCATCGCGGCAAGCAGGATCACCCGAACCAGACCGTCGTCGGTGTGCGCGGTGTTTCCCAGCCACGCGTACCCGGACCATGCGAACCACAGGACGGCCAGGATCGCGAGGCCCTCAATGAGACGCGTCCAGGAAGGCCGCGCCGAGACGTACCCTGTCACCTGCGTGATCGCGAACACGAACACCAGGTCGAAGAACAGCTCCAGCGGCGTGACGCGCTGCTCGAGTTCCTCCGGCGCCTCGATCAGCCCTTCGGGGATCCCGCCTCGAATGACGTGCTCGCCGGCACGCGGCTCCGCCGGTAATGCCAC
>JAFASQ010000463.1 GCA_019244395.1 Solirubrobacterales bacterium
CGCGGGCCGCCGGCGGGCGGTGGCGCATCAGCTGAAGCCAGGCGAAGCCGCAGGCGTCGTCGTCATTGGCCGCAGAGGGTGCGCACGCTGTGGCTGACCACGGCGTGTAGCCGGCGCGCGTGCCGGGCAAACCGCTGCTCCAGCCGCGCGGCGGACTGGACATCTTGTCCGGCCATGACCCCTCAGGCGGCCACCGGCTGGCGGCCGCGGGCGAGCGCCCGCCTCACATGTCGGGCGATCTGCTCGGCCCTGCGTCGGCGGATCGCGCCCTCGGCCTGGGCGCAGCACGCCGCCTCGGCGATCCGCGCGAGCGCGGCCTGCCGGCTGGCTTCACCGGCTCCGATCCCGGCGATCGCCAGCAGCGCGCTCGAGACGGCGGTGCGGTCCCGGCGCACCAGCCGGTCGATCAGCTCAAGCTCGTCTATGGCGAGCTTCACCGGAAGTGCCCGCGGCGACGTCACCACGGCGTGAGAAGCGTTTGCCCGCGCCACCCGCAGGCGCTCGCGCCGGGAGACGTGCCCGCGCCTGCGCGCGGCACGTGTCGTCTGACGCATCTGTGAAACCTCCGCTACTCGAGTCGGTCCGCGCCGGCGCCGGGTAGGGGCAGGCCGCGTTCGCGGCGCGCCGCGTCTCCGGATCTCTGCGCCGGCCGCGGAACGACGAACGCCCGGAGCGGGTCGCCGTGAACGGGCGACCACTCCGGGCCGTGTTGGGTGATGTTGGGCGGCGTCGCGTACCCGGTCATGCCGAGCAGCCGAACGCCTCGCCGTCCGGGGGGCGACCACCGGGCCGAGCCGGGCCCAGCACATCCGTAAACCCCGGCCGCTCGCGGCTCATTGGATTCCCGCGCGGCGGGGACTTAGGATCAGCTGGTGGTCGACGACGAGGTCGCGTTCGCCGGCGTGGCCGGCCAAGCCGAGCTGATCCGGCGCGGTGAGCTATCGGCACGGGAACTGCTCGAGCTGGTCCTCGCCCGGATCGAGCGCCTCGATCAGGACCTGAACGCCTTCGGCGCCGTGTACGCGGAACGTGCGCTGCTCGAGGCGGCGCAAGCCGACGCGCGGGCGAGGGCGGGAGAGGATCGTCCGCTCCTCGGGGTCCCAGTCGCGGTCAAGGACGAGATCGACATCGCTGGCGAGATCACGAGCTACGGGACCGGCGCGATGGTGTCAAGGGCGCCGGCCGACGCCGAGGTCGTACGGCGGCTGCGGGCCGCCGGAGCGATCGTGATCGGGAAGACCAATATGCCCGAGTTCGGGCTGTGGCCCTTCACCGAGTCCGTGACGTGGGGTGTCACGCGCAATCCGTGGGACGCCGAGCGCACGCCGGGGGGATCGAGCGGCGGGTCCGCCGCCGCGGTCGCCGCCGGCATCGTGCCCGCGGCGCTGGGCGCCGACGGCGCCGGCTCGATCCGGATCCCGGCCGCCTGCTGCGGGCTGTTTGGGCTCAAGCCGCAACGCGACCGGGTGCCGCGGTCTCCCCACTACCGCGAAAGCAATTGGATCGTGTTCGGGGCGCTTACGCGCTCGGTCCGGGACGCCGGCCTGATGCTGGACGTCCTCGGTGATGACGGGCAGAGCTTCGAGCAGGCCGCCCAGACCAGGCCCGAGCGCCTGCGTATCGCCGTCGCACCCGATTTCCCGCCCGGGACCCGCGGCCGTCTCAACGACGCCGCGCGCGTCGCGCTCGACCAGACGGCGGCGCAGCTGCGCTCGCTCGGACACACGGTCATCGAGGGCAAGGTCGACCTCCGTGCGCGTGACGTACCGGTGATCGTCGGCCTGATCCTCCGGGGCGTCCGCGACCTCGTCGCAGCCGCCGAGCGACCCCAGCGGCTAGAGCGCCGCACCCGCGCCTTCGCCCGGCCCGGAGCGCTCCTGTCCGAGCGCACGACCCAGCGCCTACTGAACGCCGAGCGCGCGATCGCCGCTCGCCTCACGGCGGCATTCGACGATCACGATCTACTGCTCACCCCCGTGATGTCGACCCCGGCCGTGCCGGCCGGGATCATGGAGGGCCGCGGCGCCACCGTCACCTACCTGTGGGAGACCGGCTGGGTCCCGTTCACCATCCTCTGGAACATCACCGGTCAGCCCGCGGCCTCGGTGCCAGCCGGGTTCTCCGGCGAAGGCCTGCCGCTCGCGGTGCAGATCGTGGGCCGAGCCAACGACGAGCGAACGGTCCTCAACTTGGCCGCGGAGCTGGAGGCGGAGCGCCCGTGGACCGACCGCCGGCCTCCCATCGCCTGAGCCCTAGCGCGGGGCGACTCGCTTGGAGGCCTGGCACGCGGCGACCGCCTGCTTGCGGCGCGCACGGCAGGTCGACCGCTGCCCGTGCGCCGTCGGCCGCGTGTCGCCACGGCTGCTGGGCGTGAGAGACGTCGGGGGGGTAGGCTCGGCCGCGGCGGAGCGGCGGAAGGTCTCGGTGTTTGGAGCCGGCAGCGTTGGAGCGACGGTGGCATACGCCTCGCTGATCCGGGGGGCGGCCAAGACGCTGGCGTTCTATGACATCGACCGCGAGAAGGCTCGAGCCGAGGTGCTCGATCTGAACCACGGCAGCCAGTTTTATCCCACGGCGCACGCGGCGGTACTGCTGACGACGCGCATGGTTCATGCCGTGCTCCGCCGTCTGAGTGACTGGGTCCTGATCACCCGCCGATCGTCCCACCGCCCTAGGAAGGGATCCGAAGACGCCGAACTCGCGCCATGACGCTCCTGCTGACGGTGGAACGCGATCTTGGCAACCGGACCCCAACGGGGCGCAGAGCTGTCGCATACCTAGATCCACATGAGCGGGTCGCCAACTGCAGCTTGGACCGGCTGCTAACCGCCGAGGAAGTCGCCGAGCGCTTGGGCACGAGGACCGACTGGGTCTGGGCCCAGGCCCGTGCCGGCCTGATTGCGCACATCCGCCTCGGCCGATACCGACGCTTCCGCGAGTCCGCTGTCGAGGCTTGGCTACACGAGCTCGAGGCCAAGAGCACCGTCATCACGCCCGCCGCGCCGACTCCCCTGCCGCTCCGCCCTCGCGCCTAACCGCGGGCGACCGAACGACCCGGCAGAGCGCCGGTCAAGCACCTCGCCGGGACAAGCTCCAAAAAAGTTTGGACCCCGTTTGGACCCCGTGGAGCGTTTTCGGACTTTGCGCGAGACGACAAAAACCCCGCGTTGCGGGGCTTTTGTGCCATCGGGGAGACAGGATGTGAACCTGCGACCGCCGGGCCCCCAGAAGGGATCACGGGGACGACCCGAGCACGAAGCCCCGGATTTATTGGGGTTTCATGGGTCCGAGCGGGGCTGAGTTTTCGCTCGGTTTAGCCCCCTCATTAGCCCCCTCAACCAAGACTTGAGGGTGGAACGCGTCGTTGACAAGGTCGACCTCGTAGAGGCTGGCGCTTAGTGGGTATAGATCATCGTCGTCTTGATGTCCGAGTGGCCCGTCCACGCCTGGACCGTTCGGATCGGGACGCCCGCCGCCGCCCATTCTCGTTCCGAACGTATGCCTCAGTCGTGGAAGCGGACTTCGCGGACGCCGGCGCGCTGGAGCGACCGCTTGAACCGCTTCGAGACCTGGCTGCGATCGAGCGGGCGGCCCGTGTGCGGGTGCCCGAACGAGGTCGTCGTCGCCCTGGTAGGCGGAGCCCTGGAACAGCCGGTCGAGCCCGCCGCCAACACGGTCGGCCATCGGAACGGCCCGCGCTGAGGTTGCCGACTTCGGGGTCCGCCGCTTGCCGTTCCTCATCCCGCCGCTGACGCGGATCTTCTGTGCGGACCAGTCGACGTCTCGCCAACGGAGCGCCAGCAGTTTTCACTGGCGGAGCCCCGTCATCGCCGCCGTCAGATACATCGCGAGGTCGACCCGCCACAGATCCTCGCCGCCGGCAACGTCGGCCGTTGCCAGGTACAGCTACATCGCCGTCGCGGTGGAGCAGTCGAGCGCGTCGCCGATCTCCTTCCATTGGAGCCGCTCCTTGTCGCGGAGCGCCCGGGCTCGGGCGGCACGCTCGAGCGTGCGCTTGCTGTGGCGCCGTGGCGCCGGCACGGCGAGCAGAGCGTCGAGTTCCGCCTGGTCGAGGAACCGGATCTCCGTATCGTCGTCGGCGGCCGACGCCGGCTTATCCACCAGCTTGCACGGGTTGGCGTGGCACCACCGCGTGCGGATCGCGAACTCGAAGATCGCGTTGAGGTGGACATACAGGTTGCGGACCGTCTTGACGGCCAGGTCGTTGAGGCACGCATCGAGGAAGTCCACGACGTCGTCCTCGCCGATCTCGGCGATCGGCCTCTCAGCGAAGTGCGGGACGAAGTGGCCGCGGATCTCCGACTCGTAGTTGGCGAGCGTCGTGTCCTGCTTGCGACCCCTGCGGACCAGCTCCCGAATCCGCATCTTGCCAACCTCCTCGACCGTCAGCCGCTCGGAGACCGGTGCCGGCGCGGAGTCCGACGCCGCCGTGGCCTCCGGCATCCGCGCCTGGGCCTGACGCTGTGTCAGGCCGTCATTGGCTCCGGCCTGCCTGACCGGCCCAAGCGAGCGCCTAACGCGCTTCCCCCGGACGTACCACTGGCCGTACCAGCGGTCGTCCTTCTGGTAGAGGTGGCCGGTCCCACGACGGCTGCGATTCTTGCCTTGCATCGGGGTTCCGTCTCGCCTGCCTGTCCGCGCCGTTCGAGCTGCGGGCGTGTGAGGGCGCTCGATCGGACGCTACCGCGCGGGGCGGTCGTTCGGGACCACGTGGGCGGAGCCGTCCCGGATCCGCTCCATGAGGGAGGTTTCGGCCGCTGTGCTGCCCGCTCGCATCGCGCGCTCCAGGTCCGCCAACAGCTCGTCTGCTGTGCTCATTGCTTCATGTGGCCGGGTCACGCGGCAGTGGTAACAGGCGTCGAGCTCGGTGCTCTGGCGGTACCACTCGTGCGCGCCGCAGTCCTCGCCTTTGGGGATGCGCTCGGCGAGCGACCACGGCGAGCGGCCGCGCAGCCACGTTCGTATCCGGTACTTGCCGCGCACACGGTGAGTGTAGGTCGTGGCCGTCATCGGTTGCGACGCCTTCTCACGTTGCGAAGACCTCGGAACTTCGCCTCTCGTATCGCCTTCCGCCGCAGCCGGCTCGGCGTGGCGGGGTCCGCGATCAAAGCGAGCAGCTCCTCATCGGTGAGGCCGCGAACTCGCTGTGTCGCCGTCGCTTTCCCATGCCATGTCCGCGCCGTCGGCCACGGTCAGCGCGACCTGGCCCTGATCGCCGCGGGCCCGCGCTCTCGCTCGAGAAGCCAAGCGTCGATCGACTCGCGGCGGAAGCGAACGTAGCGACCGAGGCGGATGTGAGGCATCCGCCCGGCGCGCACCTCCCGGTAGACCCAGTCGGCCGTCATCCCGATGTAGCGGGCCACGTCGTCTGCTTCCAGCAGCGGGCTCGGCCCGACGTGGTCGTGTCGGCCAACGATGTCCGGCTTCTGCGGGATCGTGATTGCGCTGTTGGATGGCATGGCTTCGGGGGCCTGAGCTACGATAGCGCAATTATGCTAATTGCGGTAGACGAAATCGCTTGAGCGAGGCAGCGTGTCCAAGTTCAGTCGTGAACACGACACAGACAACCCCTGGCTGACCCTTGCCGAGATCGCCGAGGAACTGCGGGTCAACCCCGCGACGGTCCGGCTCTGGATCTCACGCGGGCGACTGAAGGCGATGCGCGCCGGGCAGCGGAAGCTGCTCGTCCGACGCTCGGAGCTCGACCGGATGCTCGTCGCGTCGGATCCCGCGAAGCAGCCTGAGCCTCGCGAGCCACGGAAACCGGAGCCGCTCCGTCCCGTCTTCGACCGCCCGCTCGCGGGTCAGGTCGCCCGGGCCAGAGCGCACATGGACCCGACCGTCATCCCCGCAGCGATCAAGCGCATGCAGGAAGCCGAGGCCGTCTTCGACACGGCGGTCAGCGCGAGCAACAACGCCCCTCCCGATCCCGGCTTCCCATCGCGCCTCCGCGCGGTCGCCGCGGCGTGCCTCCAACGCGCCGAGGCGCTGGACCAGGCGTCGCGGATACCCGGGTTCAGGTGGACGCCCGTGTCAGCACCGGACCCGGTGATCCGTTCCCATGAGCTACGCCCCGGTGGGAACCGTCCCGGCGCGCCGCACAAGTGGCAGACCTACGACATGGCCGTCGAGCGGCTCTCGATCGCGGTCCAGGGCAACGTCATCAGCCTCGTGTCCCATGAGTTCCGCGAGATCGGGTGGGTGCTCAACGAGATCGCGGACGAGCTCGAGTCGACCGCGGACGAGCAGCATCGATGACCGCTGCTGCGAGGTCCGAGAGCCGGTCCGCAATTCGTGGAGCTGGGCGGACCGAGTTGCGGACCACCATGGACCGCCGTCCGCCCCGCCAGCACTGGCCGTGCACCGGATGTCGGCAGCCGGCACGCCGATGAGGACGCTCCAGTACTGGATGGGCCACGCGGACTCGAAGACGACGCAGATCTACGCGCACTACCAGCCGAGCGACCAGGAGGCCGACGCGGTCGACCGGGCGTTCGAGTGAGCGAGCGACCGATCGCCGGCGAGGCCACGACCCGGGACGGGATCCGCGTCGTCGTGTTCGCTGACACGTGGCGCGATCACATCCTGGCTCCGGACGTCGGCCATGCCGAGTTGGCGCCGCACCTCGACGCGGTGCTCTCGGCGATCGCGGAGCCTGACCATCGCGAACCCGACGAGCGTCCCCATCGCGAGCGCTTCTTCAAGCGGTATGCCGGCCCCAGTGCCTGGCTGATGGTGGTCGTAGACTTCGAAGCACAGCCAGCGCGGTCGTGACCGCGCTCGGGTATGGACATGGAACGTCTCCCGCCGGATGGATGCCGTGAACGTCAAGATCAACGGACTCGTGTTTGACCGCGCAAAGTACGACGCGGACGGCGACGTGCTCTACCTCGCTCGCGACGAGACGACCGGGGCCTCCGACGCGGCGCTAACCCCCGAGGGCCACGGAATCCGCTACGACGGCGACGGACGCGTTATCGGCGTGACAATCATCAACGCTCGCTGGCTGCTCGAACGCGACGGCCATGTGACGATCACGCTGCCCCAAGAGGTGCAGGTGGCGGGTGACCTCGCCGGTGCCCTCTCCTGAGTGGTGCGCTTCCAGCGCACCACCAGTCGCCATACAGCCGTAGCGACCCGGCAGTCAAGGGCGGCCCGTCAGGGCCGAGCAAAGCGAGCCGCGAAGCGGCGCCCTG
>JAFASQ010000487.1 GCA_019244395.1 Solirubrobacterales bacterium
CGAACCTGCTCGGGTGTCATGTCCCGCGGCATGAGTGATGGTGACGAGGATGGCGGGCCCGAGTGCGCCGCCCGATAGCCGCGATGTGTTGATCAGCGCGGAGCCGAGGCCGCTCTTTCCCGCCAGCGGACCGTGGGCGGCGACGATCGTTGAGGGGACGAGCCATAGGCCGAATCCTGCCATCGTGAGAAACAATCTGTACCAGGCGTGGTGCCTGTCGGGTGCGATGCCGGTCATCAGCACGGCGAAGTGGCCGGCCAGCGCGTCCGGGAGGTCGATCGCCTCGCCGTCGACCGGGGTGATCGTGATGGGCGGGAAGTGGTCGCCGGGGTTGAGCAATGGCATCGCGTCCGCTCCTTCGTTGACGTGGGGTGGCTCCGGGGTATCTCGAGGCAGAGTACGAGCGCGCTACTGGCATAACAATGCGCCAGTGGCGCAGATCGATAGCCGTTCAGCTCATCGCGGCCGGATCTATGAGTTGGACGGCGATAACCTGTGGTGCTCGTGGATCCGCTCGCCGACGTGTTCGACCTCAGCCGCGTGTCGTGCGGCGTGATGGCCCAGCTGATCGCCTACGAGCCGTGGGGCGTGACCATCGACCCGGTGCCCGGCGCCGCCTTCCACGCGGTGGTCGCGGGCAGCTGCTGGCTGCGCCTGCCCGGGCGCGCGCCGCAGCACATGATGCCCGGCGACGTCGTTCTCCTGCCTACCAACACACCACACGAGCTGGTCTCGTCGGTCGACGCCGAAAGCGATTTACTGGCGCGATTCGAGACCGACATTCCGCGCACGCCCGACGGCGACATGGTCATCCAAGGCCCGGGCGCGGGGACACGCATGCTCTGCGCGGCATACGACTACGACCACGAGGTCGCCCACCCGCTGATGTCCCAACTCCCGCCCGTGCTCTATGTCCCGGCCGGGATGCCCGGCGACGACGGAGCCGTCGCCGCGACGCTGAGGCTGCTCGCACTCGAGCTCGGCGGCCGCCCACCCGGGTCCCGGGCCGCGGTCGGACGGCTGATCGACGTGATGCTGATCCACGCGATGCGAGCCTGGCTGCGCATGCAGGCGGACGACGCGACCGACGGATGGCTGCTCGCGCTGCGCGACCCGGTGGTCGCCCGGGCGATGAACGCGATCCACCAGCGGCCCGGCGAGCCGTGGACGATCCAGTCGCTGGCCCGCGAGGTCAGCGTGTCGCGCGCGACGCTGGCCCGCCGCTTCGCCCACCTGGTCGGTGAGACGCCGCCTGAGTACCTAACGCGCTGGCGCATGGACCTCGCCGCGCAGCGGCTGCGCGACACCGACGACGCGGTCGCCGCGATCGCGGATGCGGTCGGCTACCGCTCCGAATACTCGTTCTCCCGCGCGTTCACCCGACACCGTGGGCTCGCCCCCGGCCGCTACCGGCGCCAGACCCGCGCACGGGCGGTCGCGGCCGCATAGAAGCTCGACGCGCTCGCAACACGGACGATCTACACAACGCTCGACGTGCAGGGCGCTTCTCCCTGCGCCGGTCGCCAGCCCGCTCGTGCTTCCGCGCCACCGGAAGCATTCCTCTGCCGCGAGTAACAAACGCGCATCGCGCGGAAAGCCTGACGCGCCTTTGCACCTCGGAGACGCTTTCTTTGTCGCAGTTCACCCGGATCTCCGTTGGCTACTGGAACCACGAAGGCGACCAGGAATCGCAGTGGCCTACGCGGGGCAGCCAGCGGGAGCCCGCCCGGGGGTCCCGAGCGCTGTCGCAGGTGCGCAAGCCCGGGCGGCTCGGCTGGGCTAGCAGCGGGCGTACGCCGCGCGAGCAGACGTCCCGGCTCGCGCCGACGCGGTGGTGCTCGGCGCCGCGCCGCACTAGGCTCCGGCAGGATGACGGTCGTCCTGTACTGGATGTCGATCTCGCATCCCTCGCAGGTGGCGCGTAAGATGCTCGAGCTGAAGGGCGTCGAGTACGAGCTGGTCGACGTGGTCCCGCTCAACCAGCGGATCCATCTGCGGCTGGCGGGCTTTTCCGGCGGGACCGTGCCGGCGCTCAAGCTCGCCGGCAAGCGCATCCAGGGTTCGCGGCGGATCGCGCGTGCGCTTGACGAGCGCTGGCCCGAACCGCCGCTGTTCCCGGCCGATCCCGCGCTATGCGCCCGCGTCGAGGAGGCGGAGCGGTGGGGCGAGGAGGAGTTGCAGCCGATCCCGCGACGGCTGTTCCGCTACGGCGTTGCGCGCAACCCCGAGTTACGGCAGTGGGTCGTGCGGGCCCAGCACCTGCCGATCCCCGCGCTGACCGCGCAAGCGATCCGCCCAGCGGTGGAGTGGTACCTGCGCACGGTCGAGGCCGACGGGCGGCGCGCGAGCGAAGCGGGGGTGCGGGCCGACCTCGCAGCGCTGCCGGCGCTGCTCGACCATGTGGACCGGCTGATGGGGGACGGCACGCTGACGCTTGACCCGCCGAACGCCGCGACGCTCCAGATCATGGCGAGCGTCAGCCTGCTCGGTCGGTTCGTCGATCTTGCCGGGTTGGTCGCCTCGCACGCATGCGCCGAACCGGCGCGCGAGCTGTTCCCCCGCTTCCGCGCCGGGCTCCCGCCGTTCCTGGACCCCGAATGGCTCGAGCCGGTCCGAGTCGCGCCGACGACCTAGGGTCGGTTGCCCCCTCAGAGAGCGAACGCAGTTCGATCGCAGGCCCACCCGAGTCGACGGCTATTTCGACCGGCTCAGCATAGTGGTGCAGCTCGGGCTGGCCGCGGCGGTCCCCATGGCTCAGTCCGCGGGTCAGCGGTAGCCCCACCTGGTGTATTCGGTTTTCGCCTCGTACGGCCCCGACCGGATCGCCCCACAGCGGAGGTCAACAGAGTGCTCTCACCGTCATCGCGAGACGCTATGGACGAGCGGGATCGCGAGGCTCAGCTTGGGGCGCCCGATCACCAGGGCCGCGACACCCGCGACCAGCATTGGGTCCGCCTCAGCGGCGCCATCGACCACGCGTTCATGAAACCGCTACTGGGCCGATCGATCGCGGGTGCGCGTGAACGTGTTCTTCACCCTTTCCGAGCTCAGGAAATACCAGAGACCAAAGAGCGCCGGGGTGGCGTCGATGAGCGTCCCGACGGGCGACTTCAGTCCGAGGAACTGCCACACGACCAAGCCCGCGAGCCACAGTCCGCTGAGCGCGAGGTTTACCGGGATCGCCGCGCGGCTCCGTCTGCGGATAAGCAGCAACGCCACGACCGTCAATCCCACCAGCAGCCAATTCGTCGCCTCGTAGAACAGCAGCGAGCTGAGCGGCACGAACGACCGCAGGCCGGCGACCGCCGGATCCAGATAGATAACGATCGCCCCGATGGTCAGCTGGAGCTGGTGCAACAGCAGCCCCATCCGAGCGACTACATAGATCAGCAGCCAACCGCCGATGCCCGCCGGGGCCTGGGTGCTGCGGTGAGGCATTCTCGTCAGCGCAGACCCGACCGACACTCGGCCTGTGTGATCGATTCGCCGCATGGGTCCCACTGTTCCACCCGGATCAGCTGCCGCCAATGAAGCTAACCGGCGTTCTGCAGTGGGGCAATCCCCCTTCGACCCGCGCAGATACAGATCACTCATCCTGGCAAACCTGCTTCCGTCCAATCTTCGAGCGCGACGAGACCGAGGGTGGCGCTCATGCTTCGCCGCCGGCTTCTGCTCCGGGTCGACGAACTGACGGAGCAGCAGTCGAGCCGTCGGAGCGCCGTAGGGCGACATTGCGGCAGTTGGACCGCCGACATCGGCGCAATTGCGGCACCCGTGGCCGGTCACGCGATCGTGCGGGCGCTGATGGACTAGGTCCGTCCGCCACGGCGGTTTGAGTTCATGGCGACACCTGGGCGCCGGGGATCAGCTCGCCCCGACGGACCGTACGACGGTCCCCGGCCACTTACGCGATGATGGCGGCATGATCGTTTATCGCACCTCGCCGCTCGTGGTGCTCGTTAGCGCCGTGATAGCGCTCAGCGCATGCGGAACTTCCAGCACCGCCTCTTCACCGACGAGCGCGCCGGCATCTCCCACGACTACCACGCCGGCATCTCCCACGACTACCGCGCCGGCATCTCCCACGACTACCGCGACGGCATCTCCCACGACTACCGGCTCCGGAGGCGCCGTCGCGACGGCCCAGCAGAAGTGCCTCGAAGCCACGAAGCAGATCCAGAACTCGACCGCACGGTCGACTGCGGAACAGGCGTGCAATCAGATCACCACGAGCAACGCGAACGTGAGCGCAGCGGTCAGTAAAGCCAAGCAGGCCTGCCTCACCGCCGCAGCGAAGATCCCCATCGCCTCGCTCAAGCAGGCTGCCGAGACGCAGTGCAACAAGATCGCAGGGTCATAGCGCACGGACCCCGGCGGGCCGGACCTGCCGTGCGCCGCTGCGAGCCGTACGGTCGTACCCACGCATAGCTCGGCTGATCTGCGCCGGGGCGCCCAAGGTCGAATTTCTCCTTCAGGCCCGCCGCGCTCGGAAGCGGCAGCACATGAATCGCGACCCCATAGGCGACTAACCAGAAAGCAAGACCAAGTCCCCGGGCGGTGCGATGCTCTGGCGGCTCATGAGCGAGCGGCGCTAGGGGGGTCGGTCGCGGCGGCGCGGGATGGCGGTCGGCTAGGAGCCCGAACCGGCAACTGCGGCCGCACTCGCCCCGGAGCTCGCAGCGGCGCGGCTCCATAGCGTCATCACGAGGAACCCTATGAATGCCTGCCCGGCCGATGACAACTCGGGTGGCAGCTCACAAACGACCTTTCCTCGCGGACCCTTGCGAATGGACCCGACCGCAGTCTGGTGTGCACAAAGCTCCATTTCCGAGCGCCACGCAGACTTCCGCCGGAGCTCATAGCCCGAGTCGCCGACGGAGATCGTCCAAGATCCGCGCCTACCGGCATTCGCAGCGGCGATCACGACCCCCGCTTGCATCAGGAAAAAGTGCCTTCGGCCGTCGCGGCCTAGCTCGTAAGACTGCCCGTCGAGCTCGCCGGTCATCGTTTCCTTGAAGCGACGACGTACCCACGTTCCGCTGTGCCCACGATCGTCGCGTACCGCGTAGCGCGGCGTGAGCCAGCTAAGCCTCCTGATCTCAAGCACAGAACGAAGTTAGCCGAACTCCCAGGCGGTCCGCTCCATCATCGACCAGGCATCCGTCTCCACGAACCAGGCCACGACATCGCGCGGCATCGGGCGGACGGGTGCTGCTCGCTCCGGCCCGCCGACGCGTGAAAGCAGAAGCCGCAGTCTCGCGACCGCGTCGGCGACCGAGCGGCGGTTTCGGTCCGACAGCTGAGGGCTCGGCGCCCGCCGAATCACGTTTGCGCTCAGCACCGTTTCTGATGCTGTTACCGTGGCGGTCAGCGGCGCGCTTGCCGGCTGGTAGGACCTCGACGTGACGCAACAGCAGCGGGATGTGCCCCACCGTCTGTCGACGTAGTCGCAGACCGGTCAGGTCCTCGCTCCACTTAGGTCTACGAGTTTTTGAGCGATCGCTCCGCTATTGTCAAGAGCATGGCCCGACCACGCGAGTTCGACCCGGAGGAGGTGCTTGATCGCTCGATGCGGGAGTTCTGGGAGCGTGGTTACCGGGAGACGTCGGTCGATGATCTTGTGGCGGCGACGGGTGTGCGGCCGGGCAGTCTGTACAACGCGTTTCCCGGGGGCAAGCGCAGGCTGTTCCTGGAGGCGCTGGCCCGCTATTCGGCGCTGGTCGTGCCGGAGAAGCTGGGCGCGCTCGAGCACGGGCGAGCAGGTCTCGCGGAGCTCCGTGCGTACTTCGACGGACTCGTCCGCGACTTGACGACCCCGGAGGGCCGAATGGGTTGTCTGATGGTTAATTCGACGATGGAGTTGGCGGCGGAGGACTCCGAGGTCGGCGCGCTTGCCCGCGATCATATGTCGCGGCTCGAGCGAAACGCGGAGCGCGCGCTGAGGAACGCCAAGCGGCGAGGCGAGATATCGAAGCGGATCGATCCGCGCGCCAAGGCGACTCAGCTGATGGCCACTGGCATGGGGCTGATGGTCGTCGGCAAGACAGACCCCGGCCGCAAGGTGCTCGAAACGATCGTCGCCTCGGCGTTTGCCGATCTGGGCTGAAGAGTTCATCGTTGCGTAACGTTCTTGAACGGGCGTTCTGTTATTGTCGCCCGACGATCAAGAGAGCCCCACCGAGCTGATCGCGCTCCAGGCTCCCAACTTGGCGGCCGCTCCGGCCGCCTGTTTTTCGCGGATTTCTTGAACGCTCACTAAACAACCGATGGCTGATGGGTCTGGTCGGAAAGGAAGGAACGATGCGAGCGATTGTCGTAACCGAGCACGGCGGCCCCGAGGTCCTGAGAATGCAGGAGCTGCCAGACCCGGTGGCCAGCGCGGGGGACGTCCTGATTCGCGTCAAGGCGTTCGGTCTCAACCACGCCGACACGTACATGCGCAGCGGCATCTGGCCGTTCGGGATCCCGGTCCTCGGGATCGAGGCGGCCGGCACGGTCGAGAGCGACCCGAGCGGCCGATTCGAGGCTGGGACGCCGGTGATCGCGATCGTCGGCGGGATGGCACGGGACCGCAATGGCAGCTACGCCGAGCTCGTCACAGTGCCGGCGACCAACGTGGTTCCGATCGAGACCTCGCTCAACTGGGCAGAACTGGCGGCGATCCCCGAGGTCTACGCCACCGCGTGGACCGCGCTTCACTCCAACCTGGCGCTGCAAACCGGCCAGTCGCTCCTGATCCGAGGCGCGACTTCGACGCTCGGACAGGCCGCAGTCAATATCGCCGCCGATCTCGGGGCGCACGTCATCGCCACCACTCGAAACCCCGAGCGCGAACAGGAGCTTCACGAGCTGGGCGCGGATCAGGTCCTGATCGACGACGGCGAGCTGGCCCCGAAGGTGCGCGCAACACACCCCGACGGCGTCGACGCCGTGCTCGAGCTGGTCGGCAACTCGGTCGTGCGCGACTCACTCCAGACGGTGCGGCCGACCGGTGGTGTGTGCCTGGTCGGGTTCCTCGGCGGGCTGGAGCCGATCGCCGACTTCAACCCGCTGGTGGACCTCCCCAGCGGGGTACGGCTGACGACGTTCGCCAGCGCGTTCGTGCTCGGCAACGAGTATTTCCCAACCACCGACGTGCCGCTCCAGGAGATCGTCGACAAGGCCAGCCGCGGCGTGTACCGAGCAAAGCCCGCCCGGGTGTTCCAATTCGACCAGATCGTCGATGCCCACCGGCTCATCGAGGCCGGGCAGGCCAACGGCAAGCTGGTCGTCGAGATCGGCTAGGGAAGATCGACTACTGCGGCCTGGAGACCGAGCTCGGGCAATCG
>JAFASQ010000019.1 GCA_019244395.1 Solirubrobacterales bacterium
CTTGATCGTGCAGGATCTCGATGGCCACCGCGCGCAGCGCGGTGGCGGTCATCGGATCCTCGCCCGTCCCGGGATTGCGGGCGTAGCGGGGGTGCGCGCCGGAGGACACCTGCAGACGGATGCAGTGCCCGGCCGCGAAGCGGTGACCCATCGGCCACAGGTCAAAGGCGACCCGCCAGCTCCCGTCGCCCAGCCGCTCGAAGCCATCCTCGGTCACGCGCGCGAGCGCGTCGCAGACGTTCCAGGAGGCGCCGTGCTCGTCGACGTCGCACACCCGGGCGAAGATGTCGAAGAACGGCGCGCCGGCGCGCACGAAGAGCTCGACGCGTACCGGCCCGATCGCCTCGAGCGGGGCCTGGAGCGCCGGCGCGGTGTAGGTGAGCACATCGGCGCGGGCCTCGAGCGGCCGGTTGTCCACCACGGGCTCGCGGGCGAGGAGCACCGGACCGCCGAGCGACGGCGTGGGATCGGACGGGTCGTAGCGATAGCGATCGCCGGCCGCCGGCACACCGCGTGGCGGATGCTCCTCGAGCCGAGCGCCACCGCCCAGCCAGAGCCGGTACTCGCTGGTGCCCGGCGGCGGCCAGCTCGGCAGCTCACGCCAGCCGCCGCCGGCGCGCTCGCCGGTGACGCGCACGCGAATCGCCGCCGACCGCATGAGCCGGCCGTCTCCGAGTAGCTGGGCTCGAAGCCAGCCGAGGCCTTCGCGGATGCCGGCGGACATGCCGTCCGGCCCCGTGTGGGTCCACGGGCCGATGATCAAATGCACCCGCAGCCCCGCGGCCTGGAGGGCGCAGAAGTCCTCCAGCATCCAGGGCAGGAAGATGTCGTACCAGCCGCCGATGAGCTGCACCGGGGCCCTGACCTCGGTCACGCCGGCGGTGTAATCGCGCACCTCCCAGAACGAGTCGTCGCGCCGGGGATGAGCCATCGAGTCGCGATACCAGTCGATCCGCCCGCCGGTCGTCAGTTCGTCGAGGTCAGCCAGCGGCAGCTCGGACAGGAGTCTCGGCAAGCGGTGCAGAGTGCGCGCGATGGCGATCGGCGCGGCGCGGCGTTCCTGCTCGGCGACGATCACCAGCCATGAGGCCGCCGTCTCGAGCGAGAGACTGCCGCCGGCGTAGGTCTGGGCGTGAAACTGTGATGCGCTGAACTGGATCGAGAGCGCCCCCAGTTCGGCGCCGGCGTCCGCGCCGACCGCCCACTGCACCAGCCCGAGGTAGCTCGGGCCGATCATCCCGATCGGCCCCCCGTGCCATGGTTGCTGTTCGATCCAGCGCAAGGTGGCCAACCCGTCGTCGCGCTCGTCAAACGGGCTGAAAGTGCCCTCGGAGCCGAACGTGCCCCTGACGCTCTGGATCACCACCTGGAGGCCGCGCTCGGCCAGCAGGCGCCCGAACATCAGCCCGATCATCTGCCGGCGGCCGTACGGCGAGCGCACGAGTACCGTCGGCTGCCGGCGTCCGCGCGCCGCGCGCGCCACCCAGCGATCGGCCAACAGCACAGCGCGGTCATCCATGGAGGCGCGCAGGTCAGGCTCGCAGACGACGTGGCGAGTCTGGGCGCGCGGCAGCCGCATCCGGCGCGCGAAAATCTCGCTCGCGAGACTCATCGCGACAGCATTGCAGGCGCGGCGTCGGCGGCAGCGACCGCGTACCGTTACCGCGAGGCGGGCGGCGACCCCACGAACGTTCGATCAACGCCGCCTGGAGACGAGGCAGCGAGCGGAGGAATGACATGGCGGCGATGAAATGGTGGGGGTGGGGCCCGGAGGGCGTCGAGTTCACGCACGAGGACAAGCCGGCCTTGCGCCCTTTCATCCAGTGGGCTCTCGGCGTGGACGTGGCGAGCGCGTCGGCCTCGCCCATCCCGTTCAAGGACCTTCGCATCCCGGAGTCGAGGCTGGCTGACGATCTCCGCACGGCTCTGGAGGCGGCGGTCGAAGGACGGTTCGTGTCCACCGACCGGCTTGACCGCGTCGTGCACGCGCGCGGGAAGTCGCTCCATGACCTCGTGCGCCAGCGGCGGGGAGAGCTGCACCGCGTTCCGGACGTCGTCGTGCGACCCGGCGGCGAGGACGAGGTCGAGGCGATCATGCGATCGGCGATCGATGCCGATGCCGTGGTGATCCCGTTCGGGGGCGGCTCGTCGATCTCGGGATCGCTCGAGGCGCCGCCCGACGAGGAGCGGCCGGTCATCTCGGTGGATCTGGGCCGGATGAACCGCGTGCTCGGCATCGACGGCACGTCGCGCCTGGCCCGCGTGCAGGCCGGCGTGTTCGGGCCGCACCTGGAGGAGCAACTGAGCGCTCAGGGCTACACGTTCGGCCACTTCCCCGACTCGTTCACGCATTCCACGCTGGGCGGCTGGATCGCCACCCGGTCCTCCGGCATGCAGTCGGACCGCTACGGCGACATCGCCGACCTGACGAAGGGCCTCCGGGTGGTGGCGCCGTCGGGATTGCTCGTGGTGCGCCCCGTCCCGGCCGCGTCGAACGGGCCGAGCATCCGCCAGATCGTGCTGGGCAGCGAAGGTCGCCTGGGGATCGTCACCGAGGCGACCGTCGAGGTGCGGCGCATACCCGAGCGCCGCACGATCCTCGGCTATCTGTTCCCGACCTTCGCCGACGGGCTGGCCGCCATGCGCGACATCGCCGCGGGTGAGTTCTCGGTGTCGGTGACGCGGCTCTCTGACGCGCCGGAAACCCAGTTCTCCTTCGCCACGCGAAGGCTGCCCACCCTGGTGGACAAGCTCGAGTCCGCGGTGCTGAGGACCTACCTGCGGCGCCGGCTCGGATACGACACCGAGCAGATGTGCCTGTCGTTCATCGGCTATGAAGGAAGCGAGCGCAACGTGGCCCGCGAGCGCAAGGCGGTGGGCAAGCTGGTCAAACGCCACGGCGGCCTGTGCATCGGATCGGGGCCGGGAACCCTGTACGACCAGAAGAAGTTCGATACCCCGTATATCCGCGACTTTCTCCTCGACCGCGGCGTGCCGGGCGACGTGTCCGAGACCGCGGCGCCCTGGAGCCGCCTGGTTCCGGTGTACGACGCGGTCAGAAGCGCGGCATCAGACGCCTTCGCGCGGCTTGGGGTCCAGGGCTACCTGATGTGCCACCTGTCGCACAGCTATCACGCCGGGGCGTGCCTGTACTTCACGTTCGCCTTCCGGCCGACCCCCGGCAACGACATCCTCGAGGAATACGACGTGGTGAAGGTCGCCATCCAGCAGGCCTTCGTCGACAACGGGGCGACGCTCTCGCATCATCACGGGGTCGGAACCGAGCACGCACGGTGGCTCGAGGAGGACATCTCGCATCCCGGGGTGGTCATGCTCGATGCGCTGTTCGAGGGGGCGGACCCGGGCCGCCATCTGAACCCGGGGAAGATCGTGTGAGCGGGGGGGCCCGGGACGGCCGGCGGCTTCAGCTCTCAGCCGGAGCGCTCAATCGAGTAGAACATCATTCGTGACCGAGACGGCGGCGACGAGCGTGACCGGGGCCAGCCGCCTCCTCGAGTCGTTCGAGCGGCTTGGGGTGGAGCTCGTGTTCGGGCTGCCCGGCGTCCACAACCTCCCGATCTGGAAGGCACTGTCGGAGTCCGACGTGCGTCTCGTCGGGGTCCGGCACGAGCAGACCGCGGTGTACGCCGCCGACGGATATGCGCGGACGACGGGCCGGCTCGGCGTCGCCGTGGTGACCACCGGACCGGGCGCGGCCAACACCCTGGGCGCGACGGGCGAGGCCATGGCATCGGGCTCCCCCGTGCTGGTCATCGCCACCGACATCGCCACGACGCTGCGGCGCGAGGGCGTCTACGGCGGGACCCTGCACGAGACGCGCGATCAGACCGCCATGTTCCGGCCGGTGACCAAGGGAGCGCGGCTGCTGGCCGGCGCCGAGGAGATCGCGGGTGCCGTGCTCGAGTCGGGTTCGCTCGCGCTGACCGCGCCGACCGGCCCGGTCTATCTCGGCGTGCCAACCGATCTGCTGCGCAGGGAGCTTCCGGCCGGTGGGCCGGCGATCGAGGTGACGCCTGCGAGGGTGGGTTCGCCGGAGTCACTCCCGGCCGCGGCGGCTCTAGATCGGGCATCCGAGCTGCTGGCCACAGCCGAGCGGCCGCTGATCTGGGCGGGTGGCGGCGCGCTGCGCGCCGGCGCGGGGCCGCTGGTCGGCGAGCTGGCGCGCAAGCTGGCGGCGCCGGTGAT
Source organism: Solirubrobacterales bacterium (assembly GCA_019244395.1). Taxonomy (GTDB): domain Bacteria; phylum Actinomycetota; class Thermoleophilia; order Solirubrobacterales; family Solirubrobacteraceae; genus Palsa-465. The sequence goes on from JAFASQ010000019.1 coordinate 4,207, forward strand.
CACCACCTTCAACGCGAACGGTTTGCTTGTCCGCGACCATCCTTGCGCAGTTGCGGGCCCGGTGCACGCGCCGGAGGTCGGAGCCCTGTGGGACGAGTCGGACGTGGTCCTGGCGATTGGCTCCGACTTCGACGGCACGATGACCCAGAACTGGCAGATGCCGGCGCCGCCGAGGCTGATCAGCATCAACGTCGATCACACCGAGGCGAGCAAGAACTATCGGCCCGAGCTCATCCTGCTCGGCGATGCGCGCGCTGTGCTCGAGCAGCTCGTGCCCCGCGTCGAGCCGCGGGATGGTCTTGGCGAACTCGAGGCCCGGCTTGCGGCGATCGGTTGCGCGGTGGCCGCCGGGGTCGAGTCAGACGACCCACAGGCGGCCGCGTTCCTGGAAATCGTGCACCGGGCGTTGCCGACCGACGCGGTTGTGGTGACCGACATGTGCATCCCGGGCTACTGGCTGGGTGGTTATTGGCAAGCCCCGAAGCCGCGCAAGCTGGGCTACCCGCTGGGCTGGGGCACGCTCGGGTTCGGGTTTCCCGCCTCGCTGGGAGCCGCCCTGGCCGGCGCGGGCCCGACCATCTGCGTCTGTGGCGACGGCGGTTTCATGTACGCCTGCGGCGAGCTCGCCACCGTCGTGCAGGAGCGGATTCCACTTACGATCGTGCTGGTCAACGACGGCGGCTACGGCATGCTCCGCTTCGACCAGATCCAGGCCGGCGAGGATCCGTTCGGCGTCGACCTGGTCAATCCGGACTTCCCCGGGCTGGCGAGGGCCTTCGGGATTCCGGTGAGGACCGTGCACGGCTTCGGCCCGGACTTCGAGCGGGCGCTTCGATCGTCCGTCGCCGCCGGGGAGCCGCAGATGATCGAGGTCTACGCCTCGCTCAAGCCGCCGCCCACCACGTCGCCGCGGTGGTATCGAAAGCCGCAGGCCACCGCGCGGGGGTCCTGAGCTCAAATGAGCCGGCGGACGACGTCTTGGAGCGTCGGCAGGGCCGCGATCTCGGCGGCGATGCGCGACGCGGCATGGCGGTAGGACGGCGTGCCCAGAACCTCCTCGATGCGCGCGCGCAACGGTGCGACGTCGTTGGGTCCGAGGCTCCCGAGCCCGCCCGAGGCGGGCGTGTGGCCACCCAGCACCATCCCGGCGCCGGAGTCCTGCACGATCCGCGCGTTCGTCAGCTGATCCGCGAACAGAGGGCAAACGACCAGGGGAACGCCGGCGGCCAGCGCTCCGAAGGTCGTGCCCGACCCGCCGTGGCACACGACCACAGCGGCGTGCTCGAGTACGAGATCCTGGGGAACCCACTGTTCGACGCGCGTGTTCTCGGGTATCGATCCGAGGCTCGGGACATCGGTCGCTCGGCCGACCGTCAACAACACGCGCGCCGGCAATCCAGCCACCGCCTCGAGTGCGCAACGAAAGACGGCGCTCGCCTCGGGAAGGTGACCGAGCACGCTTCCGAAGGTCACGTAGACCAGCGGCTGCTCGCGGTTCCGAGCCGGGCCGGAGGTGACGTTACGGCGCGCGGCGGCGGCTCGGAACCGGCGGGTATCGGACCACGGCGAGGGATCGAGTGACGTAGGAAACGAGCTCAGGTACGGAGAGGAGGCGATCGCCGCGGCGACTCCAGGGGAAAAGCGCTCGATGATCGGCGCCACCATCCTCAGCACGCCGGACTCGATCGATGCGAGGGAAACGCCCACCTCCGCGTGGGGGATTCCCGTTTCGTGCGCCGCCACCGCGGAGGCGTACTCGCACGGCTCGCGCACCACGAACTGGGGTCGCCACGAATCTCGCAGGTCGCGCGCCGCCCCAAGCATGGCCTCGGTGCAGCGGTCGGCGAACAGTTCACGGTCGAACAAGCCGGCGACGGCCTCGGCTGGCCCAGCCCGGACGCGCTGCCAGATCTCGTCTACGAACGCCCGCGGCGGCTCTTCGCCCACGCGGTACGCCAATCCCGTTCGCTGCGCGCTGTCCGCCAGCGCTGGGGGCACCAGGAGCTTTACCTCGTGTCCCGCCGCCTGAACTGCCCGCCCGACCCTGGCGAGCGGAACCAGGTGTCCCTCTCCACCGAGGGAACAGGCGAGCATCACGCGCCGGACGCGTGGGTTACTCATCGCCTGAGCATCGCACCCTTGCGCCTGGCGTTGCATCCGCTATAGCGTTCGCTTACGGCGAACGATCGTGCGAAACGTGCGCAAATCGAGAACAATCCGGACCGCGGCGGCGAACCTCAACGGCACCGGCGACAGCCGGCTCGCGGGCCTGATGGGGCAGCGGATCCGCCGGTTGCGGACCCAGGCGGGGAAGACGCTGCGAGCGCAGGCGCGGGAGATCGGAATCGCCGCCTCCTCTCTCTCGGCACTCGAGAACGGGCAGGGTGGCGTCTCGCTTAAACGCCTTCAGCTGGTCGCCGAGCACTTTGGGCTTCACATCACCGAGCTGCTCGGGGAGCCCGCCGTGGCCGCGAGAGTCGATGGCGTCGAGATCATTCGCAACTGCGCCGCGACGGTGCCTGGGGTGCAACGGGGGACCGGCGTGCTCTACCAGCTGCTCGGCAGCGGACGTGACCACATCATCCAACCGTACCTCCTGTCGTTCGACCCCGAGGGCGGTTACGACCGCGACATGATCGGTCATCCCGGTGAGGAGATCGCCTACGTCCTGCACGGCCGGGTCGAGCTGCTGATCGAGGACGAGTGTCACGCGCTCACCCAGGGCGACCTGATCCGCTTCCGGGCCGATCGGCCGCACGCGTTCCGCAATGCTTCGAGTGTCGGCGTGGCGGCAGTGATCGGGGCGGCGACGCCGCCATGGTAGGCACGGTCGACCTGCACGAGATCGTGACGCCCGTGCTGCTGGTCGACCGGCCCCGCCTGCTAAAGAACATCGAGGACATGGCCGAGCGGGCGCGCCGGCTGGGCGTCGTCCTGCGGCCCCACGCCAAGACCCACAAGTCGCCCGCGATCGCAGCCCTTCAGCGCGAGCAGGGCGCCGTGGGACTGACCGTGGCCACGGTGGCCGAAGCCGAGGCGTTCGCCGCCGAGGGCATCGACGACCTCGTGCTCACGACCCCGCCGGTGGGGGAGTGGCGCCTTGATCGCGTGGTCGCGCTGGCGAGACGAGTGCGGCTGCGCGTGACCGTCGACGACGTCGACGTCCTAGCTGCGCTCGACCGCGCCTGCCGGCGCGGCGGGGCCGACATCGGCTACCTGTGGGAACTCGACAGTGGGGTGGGCCGTTTCGGTACACCGCCCGGCGCCGCCACCGCTGAGTTGATCGCAGGAGCGGCCGACCGTACGAGCAACGCCTCGTTCGACGGACTGTTGACCTTCGGCGGGCACTCCTACGCCGCCACCGACTGGCAGGGGATCGTCGCCGCCGCCCGCGACGAGCGGGAAGCCATCGCGCAGACCGCGACCGCCCTGCGCGAGCGCGGTATCGAACCACGCCTAACCAGCGTGGGGAGTACCCCCACCGCGCACGCCATGGAACGGGATGACGCGATCACCGAGATCCGTCCCGGCAACTACGTGTTCTACGACGCGACGCAGGTGGCGCTGGGAGTCGTGCCGGTCGAACGCTGCGCGCTGTCCGTTCTGGCGACGGTGACCTCGCGACCGGCGCCGGACCGCCTGATCCTCGATTCCGGATCGAAGGCGCTCGCGGCCGAGCGGCTGACCGTGCTGAGCTCCGGATTCGGGCTGATCGAGGGTCATCCCGAGCTGAGGGTCGAGCGCCTATACGAGGAGCAGGCGATCGTCCATGGCGACGAACCGTGCGACATTCCCGTTGGCGCGCGGCTTCGCGTCATCCCCAACCATGCCTGCGCCGCGGCGAACCTTCACTCGCGGATGCTGGCCGTGGAAGAGGAGGCCGTGGTCGAGGAATGGTCGGTGGCGGCCCGTGAGTGGAGAGAGATCGAGGCCGAGAGGAGACCGGCATGGAGCACCAGATAGACGCCAAACGCATTCACCACAACTGGGACAACACGCTCGAGCCCACGTTGCGGGTCGCGTCCGGCGACGTCGTGCATTACGACATCCTGATGGCCGGCCACGGCCAGGTGCGCGAGGGTGACACATTTGAGGACACCCACTTCGATTTCGACACCCTGTACAACCTCCCGGGCCCGGTTTACGTCGAGGATGCGCGCCCGGGCGACACGCTCAAAATCGAAGTCCTCGACCTGACACCGGGTGAATGGGGCTGGTGCGTGATCCTGCCCGAACTCGGCACCCTTCCGGACCATTTCCCAGATCCCCACCTGCGGACGTTCGATCTGCGCAGCGGCACGCACGTCGACTTCTCAGAAGACATCCGCATCCCGTTCGCGCCGTTCCTGGGCACGATGGGCAATCACCAGGACGAGCCCGCCACCGCCTCCGCGTTCCCTCCGCACAAGGGCGGCGGCAACATCGACACGCGCCACCTCATCGCGGGCTCCACGCTGTGGCTGCCGGTGTGGTGCGAAGGAGCATTGTTCTCATGCGGTGACCCACACGCCATGCAGGGCGATGGCGAGGTATGCGTCGCGGCGATGGAATGCAACATGCGGGCCAGCCTGCGCTTCACCGTCGAACAGCGCACCATCCCGGCACCCTTCTTTCGCACCGCCGGGCCGCTGACGCTCAAGACTGACACCGGGGGCTATCACGGCGCGATGGGGATCGCGCCGGACCTCATGGAAGGAACGCGTAAGTCCGTGCTGGCGATGATCGAGTGGATCGTCGCCGAGCACGGGCTCACGCGCGAGGACGCGTACATGCTGTGCAGCCTGGCCGGCGACCTGAAGATCCTCGAGGTCGTCGACGCCGGGATGTGGAACGTCGGATTCACCCTGCCGCTGTCGGTATTCGCTGACCAAGGGCCCGTATGAAAACAATCTCGGCACTGGATACGGCCTGGATGACTTCGCGGATGCGGCACCGGCGCGTGCGCACCGTAGCGCTGCTACTACCGCGCACGCGCCGGCACCGCGCCGCTCGCCCCCAGACCGCCCCAGCACCAATCTTATTTCCCTACGGACCCTAAGGAGCCGCGAGTTGAGCGACATCGCCCCCCAGCAGCCTCACCACGGACCAGAGGTCGACAGCGAGTTGCTGCTCGAGGACATGGGCTACGAGCCCCAGCTCCAGCGCGGGCTGAACATCCTCGGCAACCTGGCGCTGACGCTGTCTGACATCACCCCGACCGCGTCGCTGCTGGTCGTGGCAACCGCGGTGATCGCCACCGCGGGCACGGGCTCGCTGTGGGCCTACCTGATCGGCGGTTTCATCGCGGTCAACGTCGCGCTGTGCATGGGCGAACTCGGCTCGATGTTCCCGGTCGCCGGCGGGCTGTACTCGATCGTCACTCGTGTGCTAGGTCGTCCGATCGGGTTTCTCGCGCTGCTCGATTACATCGGCCAGGCGATCTTCCTGCCGGCGAGCGTCGCGTTCGGCATCGGCACCTATATCAACGCGCTGTACCCGAGCCTGTCGACCAAGTGGATCGCCGCCGGCATGATGATCTTCGTCGCGCTGATCGCGTGCCTGGACGTGCGCTTCAACGCCTGGATGATCGCGTTCTTCCTGGCCCTCGAGATCGGCGTGGTGATCATGCTGGCCCTGGCCGGATTCCTGCACCCACACCAGTCGCTCAGCACGTTCACCCATCCACATATGGCGGCCGGGACCAACCGAATCGGGCCGGTCGGGATCAGCGCGATCATCGCGGCGTTAGCCACGGCCTTGTTCTCGGTCAACGGGTACGACAGCGCGATCAACTTCTCCGAGGAGACCGAGGGTGCAGCGTCGGATGTCGGCAAGGCCGTCGTGCTGGCTGCGTCCATCGGCATCGTGTTCGAGATCATCCCGTTCATCGGGGTCAGTCTGGGCGCCAAGGACCTAAATGCCTTCCTGCATTCCTCCACGCCGCTCACGGACGTGGTCCGTTCATCGTTCGGGCACACCGCGGTGGACATCGTCACCTGGGGCGCGATCCTCTCCATCTTCAACGCGTCGCTGGCGATCACGCTCCAGTTCGCGCGGGTGACCTACGCGAGCGGTCGTGACATGGCCTGGCCGGCTCCGATCTCCAGGGCTCTGTCCTATGTGAACCCGCGATTCAAGATGCCGTGGGTGGCGACGATGCTGGTCGGTGTTCTCGGCGGGATCCTGTGCGCCCAGTCGAGCCTGATCAGCGTGGTCACCTTCACCGCAGTGCTGATCGTCATCCTGTACGCGCTGATCGCCATCTCGGCGCTGGTCAGCCGCGTCCGACAGAAGGATCTCGAGCGGCCGTTCAGGATGCCGCTGTGGCCGGTTCCTCCGTTGATCGCGCTGATCGGCGTGGGGCTCGCGCTCAGCCAGCAGAAGGGCAGCGACCTGATCATCTGCGCTGCCATCTTCGTGGGCGGCGCCGTTTACTACTTCACGTTCCTCAGGCCGCGTCAGGATCGGTACTGGTCACACCTCACGGTGCCTGAGCACGAGCTATCAACGGCCGCCGAGGCGAACCGGTGAAAGGTCTCGATCCCGGGCCTCGAGGTCGGGCAGCAGAAGATCTACAGTTGACCCGCCCCGCGCAATGAGCACAGATCGCACCGTCGACGCCGTCACCAAGGTGGTCCCCGCCGAGGCCGCCGATTGGCCGCTGGTCCTGGACGGCGAGCTGATGCGCGCCGGCGAGGCGATGATTCCGGCGGGCGACGACGGGCTGATCCGCGGCGATGGGGCCTTCGATGCGTTTCCGGTACGTGACGGGCATCCGTTCGCCCGCGCGGCCCACCTCGACCGGCTCGAGCGCTCCTGCCGGGCGTTGGCACTCGCGTGCCCGCGCGAGCAACTCGAGTCCGACATCGACCTCCTCCTCACCCAGGCGCCTCCCGGCTATACCGTCGTACGCGTGGTCCTCACCCGCGGCGGCCACCGGATCTCTCGCCTGGAGTCGGCGGGGGATCTCGAGGCGCTGACCAAGCCGGCGCGGCTGCTGCCGGTCACCTACGACCCCTCGGTACTGCTCAACGGCGTCAAGTCGCTCTCCTACGCGGCGAACATGCAGGCTTCGCGGCAAGCCCTCGCCGCGGGCTACGACGAGGCGCTGCTGGTCCGCTCGGATCGCGTCGTGCTCGAGGGGCCGACGTGCTCGATCTTCTGGGTGCGGGCCGGCCGCCTTCAGACGCCGGGGCTCGAGACGGGGATCCTGGCCTCGATCACCCGACGGGTGATCATGGCGGCGATGCCGGCCGAGGAAGGGAGCTTCCCGCTTGAGGATGCCGTGCGAGCCGAGGAGGCCTTCCTGGTCTCGACAGCGCGGTTGGCGCAGCCGATCGCGGCGATCGGTGACGTGGTCCTGCCGGCTGCGCCGGGGCCGCAGACGCTACGCGCGCAGGAAACGATCGAGCGCGCGATGGCCGAGGAGACGATCGCCTGACCGCTGGTTCTCATGCGCGCGCGTGACCACGGCATCGTGATCGGCGACGGCACGCCGGGCCCCTCGAACGCAATCACCGATGTGGCCGGGGTGCGGGTCGGGCACCGGACGCTGATCGAGGGCTCGGGCCCGCTCGTCGTGGGACGCGGCCCGGTCAGGACTGGCGTAACCGTGATCCTGCCACCGGGCAATGTATGGGAAGCGCCGGTGTTCGCCGGGCCCCACCGGCTGAACGGCAACGGCGAGATGACCGGCCTGGAATGGGTGCGCGAGTCCGGGATGCTGACCACCCCGGTCGCGCTCACCAACACCCACAGCGTCGGCGTGGTGCGCGACGCGCTGCTGGCGGAGGTGCTGGCGGCTGACCCCGCCCGAGGATCGGAGTGGTCGCTGCCCGTGGTGGCCGAGACCTGGGACGGCATGTTGAACGATTTGAACGGCTTTCACGTCCGCCCCGAGCATGTGCACGACGCGTTTGCCGCCGCGGCGGCAGGCGCGGTCGCGGAGGGCGCGGTGGGCGCCGGCACCGGGATGATCGCCCACGGGTTCAAGGGCGGGATCGGCACCGCCTCGCGCGTGCGGCCCGAGTCCGAGGGCGGCCACACAGTGGGGGTGCTGGTGCTCGCCAACCACGGACAGCGCCGACGCTTCGCGGTCAACGGCGTCCTGGTCGGCCACGTGCTCGACGAAATCCCGCTTCCCGGCGCGCCGGACGTCCCGGGCGACACGACCCGCGCCGGCGCCCCGGCCGGCGCCGGCTCGATCATCGTGATCGTCGCCACCGACGCGCCGCTGCTGCCCCATCAGTGCACGCGCCTGGCCCAGCGGGCCGGCCTCGGTGTCGCGCGGGTGGGAGGGATCGGCGAGCACACGAGCGGCGACCTGTTCCTGTGCTTCGCCACGGGCAATCGCGGCATGACGTCGGGCACTATCGACGAGGAGGCGCCACACACCTTTCCGCTCGAGATGTTCGCCGACGCCTACATCGACGGGCTGTTTGAGGCCGTCGTCGAGGCCACCGAGGAAGCGATCGTCAACGCGGTGATTGCGGCGAAGACAACCGAGGGTCGCGACGGGATCGTGGCGCACGGCTTGCCCGGAGAGCGGCTCGCGCGCGCGCTGGCGGAAGCGACGCGCTGAGGGCGCCTCCGTGAGCCCAAGGCGGGCGGGCCGCGACGCGCCGAGCCTATAGTGCTGATCGATGTCGCCGCTGACGACGACCTCGGACCGGATCGACCAGCTCGCGCAGGACCTGCGCCACCACAAGCGGCTTTACTACCTGGGTGAGCCCGCGATCAGCGACGCCGAGTACGACGCGCTGGAGGACGAGTTCCGCGCACTGCTCGACAAGCATCCCGAGCTGACGCCGGCCGACAGTCCGCTGGAGGAGATTGGTGCTGAGCTCGCCGGCGAGCTGTACGCGGATGCTCGCCACGAGGTGCCGATGTTGTCGCTGGAGAAGGCGACGAGCGATGTCGAGCTGGACGCGTTCCTGGAGCGATTCCGCGGCCAGACGTTTGCGCTGTGGCCAAAGTTCGACGGACTGTCGGTGTCGGTTCTCTACCGCGGCGGGCGCCTGGCCCGGGCAGCGACCCGCGGCAACGGTGAAGTGGGGCAGGACGTGACCGTGAACGTGCGTGGCGGCGAAGTGCACGGCATGCCGGAGGTGCTGCCGGAGCGGGTCGATTGCGAGGTGCGCGGCGAGGTGGTGATGCTGCGCTCGGACTGGCGCGCCTACAACGCGGCGCACGAGGACAAGCCGCTGGCGAACGCGCGCAGCGCGGCTGCCGGAACGCTACTGGCCAAGGACCGCGCCAAGGTGGCGAACCGGCCGGTGACCTTTTATGCCTTCGACCTGATCCGCTTGAGCGACGGGCGAGCCGAGGGCAAGCTGGCCGACGAGCTCACCGGCCTCGGGTTCGTTGTCGAGGGCTACGCGGAGTCAGCCGATCCCGAGGCCATCCGCGCGTACATCAAGCGAATCCTCGACAACCGCCGCGAGGTGGACTACGAGCTCGACGGCGTGGTGATCAAGCTGCTTGACCGTGCGGCGTACGAGGCGGCCGGGCAGACCAGTCATCACCCGAAGGGCGCGATCGCGTTCAAACTGCCTCCGGAGGTCGCGGTCACGCGCCTGCTCGAGGTCGACTGGACGCCGGGGAAGACCGGGCAGCTCACACCGCGGGGGCGGGTCGAGCGCGTGTTCGTCTCGGGAACGCACATCGAACACGTCACCTTGCACAACCTCGCGGTGATCGCCGCCCGGGGCATCCGCATCGGCGACCGGGTCTACATCCTCAGGCGCGGCGACGTGATCCCGTTCGTCTCGGGGGTGGTCAACCCGGCCGAGCGCGACGGCGGCGAGCGGGTAATCGAGCCGCCGGCGGCGTGCCCTTCGTGCGGCGGCCCGCTGGCCATCGTCGGCGCGTCGAAGGTGGTGATGTGCGAAAACAGCCAGGGATGCCCCGCACAGCGCCTGCGCCGGCTCATCCACTGGTGCTCGCGGGCGGGCGCCGACGTGGAAGGCCTGTCCGAAGCGCGACTCGAGCAGCTGATCGACGCCGGCCTCGTGTCGACGCCGTCGGACATCTACCGGCTCGAGTACGAGACGTTGATGCCGAACGGCAAAGCGCGCTTTGAGGGGTGGGGCGAGCGTTCGGTCGGGAACCTGTTGGCCGCGATCGAAAAGAGCAAAGCGGTCGGGCTCAGGCGGGCGATCGTCGGCTGGTCGATTCCGCTGACCTCGGAGGGCACGGCCAAGCGCATCTGCCGCCACGGATATGAGTCCATCGAGCAGGTGCAGACGGCCACGGTCGAGGAACTATGCGAGGTGGAGGACATCGGCCCGGCGGTCGCGCAGGCGCTGCGCGAATTCCTCGATCAGGAAGCCACCCAGGACGAGATCGCGACCCTGCGCGAAATCGGCGTCAGCCTCGACGTGCGCGAGGAGGACCGCCCGCTACGAGCTCGGCCCGGTTCACCCTTTGCCGGCAAGACGGTTGTCATCACCGGCACGCTCTCCATCGAGCGCAAGGAGTTCCAGGCCTTGCTCGAAGCGGCCGGCGCCAAGGCCTCAGGCTCGGTGTCGGCCAAGACCGACTACTTGATCGCGGGCGAGTCCGCAGGCTCGAAGCTCGCGAAAGCCGAAAGCCTCGGCGTCGCCGTTCTCACCGAGGACCAGGTGCGCGACATGCTCGCCCCGGCGAGTTGACTCGCGCTCGTCCGGGCTCTCAGTCACTCGTCCTCAGGCGCGGTGTCGGTGTTTGGGCGTGAATTCTCCTCGCCGAGCAGGGCCTGAAACTCGGCGTCCCAATCGACGAACGCGAGGAGCCTCTTGAGCGTCGCCAGCTCCTCCTCGATGACGAGAAGCAGGGGATGCAGGGTTCGGACTCGGGGGCGCCGGTAGCTCGCTTTGCATCGGAACCTTGTGAATGGTGAGGCGGAGGTCGGCGACGGTCAGCTCGCTGGACTCGAGCGCGCGCAAAACCTGTTGGTAGACGTTCGCGATCGCCTCGGAGCCTTCGCTGCGAACCGGGACGACGTTGTCGATGCCCCACCGGTCGCGCCGGTAGGCCTCGAACGTACTATGGGTGCCGCGGTAAAGCTGCGCATCGCGGATCGCGGCCAACGCTTCGCCCACCTCCGTGTCGGAACGCAGACCGGCCTGTGCGACGGTCTCCAGTCGATGCAGGACCTCGATCTCGCTGTTGTTGAGGGTGTTGTCTGGGCCGGGGTTACGCATATCGTGCACTCGTTTGGTCTGCCCGGCGCCGCGGTGGGGACGACGGAGTTCGGTTTTGTCTTCCGCACTACCTATGCCGGGGGTAACCCGTCGGTTACGGCGCTGGAGCCGACCTTTACGGAACTCATAAAGTCCACCGTCGGCGGTCGGCCGTCACCAGCAGTCTGCCTGCGCAGTGGCGCCCCGCGTTTGCCGATCCTGGCGGATCACCCGGCGTCGGCGCGCGCCGGCGGCTCGGTCCTCGTCGACGGCGCCAAGCTCGAGGGCACGTTCGCGCCCCTTACGCGTGAGGTCATAGTGGTCATTCTCGGGGCGTCCGGGCTTTGCCTGGAACCACTCGCGGCGCAAACCAATCCGGCCGGCGAACTCATGGAGTTCCTCCGGCGTGTCCGCCTGCAGGTGCCCGCCGCCGGTCCATCGTCCCCAATTGCCGACCGCGAAGGCGTTATCGACGTAAACGGCCAAGGCCGGTGCCCTCACGCACGCGGCAACCCAGCTACGACGAAGTTCATCATCGCCGCGACGGCGTGGCCTGCGCTGGCGCGCAAATCACGCGCGCGAAATGCGCGAAGCCCTTCTAACCGGCCGGATGCCAGCCCTGGCCGTCCCGCTTTACCTGTCCCTCTGACGCCAGCCTCGGCAGCACTCGATAGAGGTAGTTGGGCTGAATCTTCATCGCCTTCGCGAGTTCGGGAATGGTCAGACCCGGTCGCTCACGCACCAGCTCGAGTGTTTGGACCGCACGTGCGTTACCGCCGCGACGCGGAGCGCGCGTTCGCGCCCGACCGGTGGTCCGGCGAGCGGCGCGGGTGCGGGTCGAGCGGGTGGCGGTCGCCCGGGGACGCCCGCGACGGCGTCGAGGAGCGGTAAGAGCGGAGCGCGCGGCCTCGAGACGAGACACCTCATCACGCAGCTCGCGCAGCCGGCCGTCAATGTCCCGAACTGCACCGTCAACGAATTCAGGCACCGATGCCTCCTGTCATTTCGACCGACAGATCGTTCAGTAACGATACATGGGTGCTTCGCTGCACAAGCGTGAAACGAACACTCTGCACGATTGGTTGCGAAACCGGCAGACGCGTTTCACGTGACGGCGATACGCCTATTTGGGTGAACCGTTTCGCTGCGAGCGGTGATTGCCGCTGTCGCCTCGTCCCCGCCGCCCGTCGGGAGGTGTCGTGGTCGCATCGAGGAACACCTCGGTGACATCCGGCACGACGTCGCGCATCCGGCGATCGATTTGCTCGGAGGCGCGCTCCACTTGTTCGTCCTCGAGTCCAGCCGCGAAGTCGACGCGGGCAGCGACGAGCAGCGAGTTTGGGCCGAGCACCATCGTGAGCAGCTCGAGTACGTTGTCGACCTCGTCGAACTCCTCGAGCGTGCGCTCCAGCGCCTCGCGTTCGGCCGGCCGCGCCGCCGCGCCGATCAGCAGCTCCGACGTGTCGTGCGCCATCCACCCGGCTACACCGACCAGCAGCAGTCCGACTCCGATCGAGGCCGCCGGGTCAAACACGCTCGCGCCCGAGAGCTGATCGGCGAGGATCCCCGCGAACGCGATGGCGAGTCCGGCGAGCGCGGCAGTGTCCTCGAACAGGACCATCTTGACGTTCGGGTCACGGGTCTCGCGAACGTAGCGCAGCAGCGGCAGATTGGCCTGCGCCGCCTCTCCCCGCGTCTGCCGCACCGCCCGCACCCACGACAGACCCTCGGCCACGAGCGCGATCGCGAGCGTGGCATACGCCACCAGGTAGCCCGTCGAGGACTCACCCACGGTCAGCTGGTAGGTGCCGTAGCCGATGGCGAAGATGGCGCCGGCCAGGAACATCGCGATGGCCGCGATGAACGTCCACAGGAAGCGCATCCGCCCATATCCGAAAGGCTGCGCCGGCGTCGGCTCGCGCGAGGCGAGCTTGATCGAGACCAGGAGGAACATCTGGTTGGCCGTGTCGGCCATCGAATGGGCCGCCTCGGCCAGCATCGCGGCGGATCCACTCATCAGTCCACCGGCCAGCTTCGTCATCGTCACGAGCGCATTCGCGGCCAGCGCGATGCGCACGGTGCGGCGGCTGGCCTGGGCGGTCCGCTGTGATCGGACCACGCTGCGCCGGCTCGTCCAGGGGTTGCTGTTTGTCACGTTCCCGACCTACCCAAGAACACCGGCGGGCAACACGCGGGCGGCGAGGCGCCCGCGGCGGGTCCTCAGGCTCGCTGCGGCGCCGCGGCGCGGCGCGTCCTCAGGCTCGCTGGGGCGCCGCTGGGCGTCGCGTCCTCAGCGCTCGCCGACGGTGTTCAGGCGGTCCGCCACGCGACCCGCGCCGGCGTGGATCTCGTCGTGCCGGGTCACGCGAAGGACCATGGTGTATCAGGGGCGGGGAGTCCCGCTCTAACCAGACGTAGCGCGCGCGACCCGGATAAGTTGGGGGGCAACCGTCGGGGGACGCGCGCGCTACGGCCGGCGCGTGATCACCCGACCCAGAGCAGGCCGGCGGCGCGACATCGCCTGGATGTCGAGCGGTCCGCCGCCGGCTGCGCTGGGCCGGCCGCCGCCACCTCGGGCTGGCCCCTGCCACCTGCCACGCCCGGAGGGGCACCCGCTCCGCACCGCTGGTGAGCGAATGGTGAGCGAACGGTGACCGGCCGGTGAGCGCTCCGGCGGATCCTGCCTCGGTCAGCGACCACCGGAGCACACACCATGACCGCCACACTCAGCCCGCACCCAGCTCCGCGCAAAGCGCAGCGTCGCCTTTCCGCTGAGCGCGTGACCGAGCTCGTCGACCTGGCCGCGGCCAGCGACCAGCAGGCCTGGAACTCGCTCGTCGCAGCATTCGGACCCATGATCTGGGCGATCGCTCGGGCGCATCGCCTCGGTGACGCCGACGCGGCCGATGTCTCGCAGGCGACCTGGCTCGCGCTGTTCGAGCACCTGGGCAGACTGAACGATCCGGCCCGCGTGGGCGCCTGGCTCGCGACCACCGCGCGCCGCGAGTGTCTGCGCATCCTGCGCGACAAGGAGCGGCGCGTCCCGGTCGGCGACGAGTTCCCGGAGCACGAGTCGCATGACCCGCTCCCGGGCGAGCAGCTACTGCTCTCCGAGCGCGACGCCGCGCTCTGGCACAGCTTCGCGAAGCTGCGGGCCAGCGATCAGGCATTGCTCCGCCTGCTCACGGCCGACCCGGCTCCGGCCTACGAGGAGATATCGGCAGCTCTCGATATGCCGATCGGAAGCATCGGTCCGACCCGGCAGCGCGCCCTTGCGCGGCTGCGAGAGCAACTCGGCAGCGCGCGAGCGCTCACCCTGATGATCGACTAACGGAGGTCCCACCAATGCTCGAGCACACCGACACCGAAATCGCGACGATCGGAGTTCGCCTAATCGACGACGCGTACGTCGCGTGGTTCAACGCCGAGAGCGAGTGCGAGACCAGGCTCCGATCCTGGTTCCAGGCCACCGGCGAGGGGCGCGAGATCGCCTACGTCAGCTATCGAGCGGCGCTCGACCGCGAGGAGGCCTCGGCGCGTGACCTGGCGCGTCTGTGGCGATTGGCCGAGCCGTGCCGCGCCGCCGTGGCGAAGCAAGCGGAGAGCGTGCCCGAATGACTGCTTGCGGCCATACCCGTCACGTTGGCACCTGTCCCGAGTGCCAGCGAGCTCAGCTGGCGCGTTGGCGTTCCCAGCTCCAACAAGCGACAGAGAGCGCCCGCGTATCAGGCCGGTTGCTCGACGCCTCTCACAGTCGGTGGATCCAGGTCGATTTGATCCAACGGCAGCCGTCCTCGACGCTGACGACGATCTTCTGATCGCGGGTTTCGCGGCAATTGCCGCAGTGGTGGACCCGGTCCCGGCAGCCGTTCAGGAGGAGGCCCGCCGGGTGTTCGCGTCGCGTGTCGCGCCGCCCTACAGGCCGCTCTTGATAGCGGCCTGCTCCGGCCCCGTCGGCCTGGCGCCGCCGGCGCAAACGCCCGTGTCCACCGGCGGTGGTTTGCCAGGCTTTGCCGTCTGGTCGGCAGCCAGGCGACCGTTCTCGGCTTGCCATAGGGGCGAGCGAGGGCCGGCCACCTCGTAGTTGGCGTCGATCGCGCGCTGGATCGAGCCTTCATTCAGCCTGGCCGCGCCGATCTCGCTCGGTGTGGCAATTCCGAAGTGGCCCGGCCAGCAGGCCCATGGCGTCTTGGCGATGTCGACCAGCGGCGTGCTCGCCGCGCGGAAGGCAAAGCGGCCCGAGCCGCATACCACCCAGTCCGCGACCCGGCCGCGGATGACGCCGAGGGCCGGGGCGTAGCGCAGGCTCTCGCGGCAGTGGGCGTCGTAGGTGGGATGGCCGCCGAGCGCGGCCTGCACGATCGGGTGTGCGCCGTCGAAGGTGAGCAAGGGGCTGTCCCACGCGTAGTACTCGCCCTCGCTCGAGTGGCGGGCGGTGTACAGCCACAGAGGCTGCTTGGTCTTGGCATCGAGCAGGACCGTGACGTGTTCCCAGTCACCCTGGTGCAGGTCCGTGTTGACGAGGTCGCCCGCCACCGGCGCGTCGTTCATCAGGCTCGCATCGAACACCGTCGGGTAGTAGTTGTACGGGTAGAAGAACCAGTACTGGAGCGCGATCAGCTTCCCCTTGATCGCGGTATCCGGGGCGGGCCAGGTCGCGGGATTCGTGTTCGCCGCGTAGTAGAAATACACCTCGGCAGTGCGCCAGGGATCCAGCTGTCCGGGGTCGGCCAGGCGCTGGCGCAGCGTCGGGAGCCCGCCCAGGCGAGCCTGCTGGCCGCGGAGGAAGGCCGCGAGCTGGCCTTCCGGGTCCGCGTCCAACGGGGGCGAGACCGGATACCTGAGGAAATCATCCGGGCCGCTACCGGCGGCGGCAAGTTGGTCCATCGTCGGTGCCGCGCGTGGCTGCTTCGCCGGGCACGACATGGCGGGCAAATGCTGTAAGCAGGTGAGCTGACCGCCGGCACCGCGATCGGCAAGCAGCGCACCCACTGACACGGGCCAGAACGGATCTGCCACGGTCACGAGGACGGTCGGCTGGTAGCGGCGGGCGAGCGCCGCGATCCGGGGGCTGGTCTGCTCGATCGGGCGCTCGCCGTCCACGGCCTGACCGCCCGGCGGCCCCGGACCCGCGACCACGCCTTGGCCGAGTTGCGGCGCGGAATACCCGGCGCTTGGCGTCGGCAGCGGATCGCCGGCGCAGGTGGGCCGGATCGCGCGCACCTCTGGTCTGATCCAGGCCGGCGTGCTCGATTCGACGCCCAAGGCATGCAGGAGAACCGTCGGCAGCGAAGGGCGGAGGCCCGAGTCGACCACGAACGGCGTGGTCGTGGTCGCCATCGCTTTCACGGCGGCGGCCGGGATGACCGACACCTGCTCGTTCTGGGACGTCGCGTCGGCGAGCGGGGTGCAGGTGACCAAGTAGACGCCCGCGCTGGTTCGCGCCACATAGCCACCCACGCGTACGCCGGTCGGGGTCGTGACCGTCGTCTGGGAGAAGCTCACCGGAGGCAGGCCGTAGTACGCGATCCCCACCAGCGCGTATACGGTGAGCAGCAGCCAGGGCATCGGTGAGAGCACGAAGGCCAGGTGGCGCGGGTGCCCGCTCGCCAGCGCGCCCTGGCCGCGCCGGCTCCGGAACTTGCCGTACGCCCGGCCGCCCGAGGCGATCCCCGCCCAGGTCAGCAGCAGCACCCCGACCGGAGCCGAGGAGACCAGCGCGACGACGACCACGACAACCCAGAGCACCGCGTGGAGAAAGCGGCTGCCCCACAGCGGTCCCAGCCAGGCCAGAAGTCCCGACAGGATGACCGTGGTAAGCGCCCAAGGGGCGAGCAGGTCCCACCACGGACCGGGTGGCCACGCCTGGTCGATCGGCGTCTTCAGCACGCGGGCCGCGGCGAGGCCAAACGTCGCCGAGATCACGCCGACGTTGAAGCCGGCGATCACCCTGACGAAGCGGTCGCCCACCGGAGCCTCAAAGTCGGCGTGCGGCCGGAAGCCACGCTTATGCCGTCGGGCGGCGTCGGGGCGACCGTGCTTGATCACGCTGTGCCACTCCGGAGCGCGTTGGCGCCACGTCCGGGCGTGGATGGCGTAAGCGACCACGCACATCGCGGTGAACACGATCGCCATCACGATGACCAGGCGAAGCCCGGACAGGAACACCACGTTGTGATCGACGGCCGGCAGCGAAGCGTCAACCGGCACGCGCGCCGCCGATAGGCGCACCCACGTGATCACCCAGCCGATGACGTAGATGTACGCCGCCGCCGCGAGGAGGGCGAGGAGCAGCTCGACGATCTCGAGCCAGTCCGCCCGACGGTCACCTACGTCAATCCCGCCCGCCGTCGAAGCAGGCGCAGGATCTGGCGTGGTCATGGCGTGAAGTGCGAAGCGGAGATGCCGACGCGCTCGGTGAACGGACTGTTGAACACACCGCTCGCGTTCAGGCGGTTGTGGACCTGTAGCCAGTCCGGGTAGCGCGGGTACATCGTCTCGAGAAGCCCTTCGCTCGCGGTCAGGGTGTTGACATGACCCCAGTGAGGTCGTCCGCCCAACTTGCCGAGTGCCTCCTCGTAGGCCGCGTTGAGCTCGTAGCCGCCATCGCTGCGGCTGAGCTGGATCAGCTCGATCATCATCGTGTCGCGCCCCTGCATCATCGACATGTAGGCGTCCGAGGCCTTCACGAAACGGAACGAGATCGGCGAGCTCTGATACACGTCGCCGACGCCGCGGAACTCGGCCGCGACGCGGACAATCGCCTCGGCGGCCTCGATGTGGCGCCCATCCATTGGCACCCCGATCTCGGATGAGTATGCGGGCAGCAGGTTGGCGGCGCCGATGTTCAGCACCTTATAGGAAACCTCGTCGTACTCCTTCTTGATCAGGGCGCGGATCGCGCTCTCCATCATGCGCGGAGAAAGGTTTGGCTTGAGATCGACGATCAGATTGAGGATGTCGGGCGTGAGGGGGAAGGCCGAAGCGAGTTCGACGGCCCAGTTGCGGGTGCGCTTGTCGAGAGGCTTGTGTGACGGATTGGTCGTGTAGTTGCGCGTGGTGACCAGGCACGGGTAGCGGTGCCTCAGCTCATACGGGCTGAACAGCACCTCGTAGTGGCGGTTCGCGCGCAGCACCTCGCCATCGATCAGGTCGGCCTTGACCTTCTCCCAGGTGTGAAATTCGCGCACCTCTCTGAGGTAATACTTCGGCTCGACTTCGAGCATGACGGTGCAGATCACGCCCATGCATCCCATTCCGACCGCCACCGCGTTGAACCAGTGGTCGTCCTGGACCAGCGTTCGCGCGTTCCCGTGGTGCGCCTCGTATGCGCCTCGCTCCGTGGGCCCGTCCGAGGGCTCGATCCGATACACCGCACCCCCGGCAGCGACGATGTCCAGCGAGCGGACGAAGTCGTTCAGCGGCCCGAAGGTGATGCCCGAGCCGTGCGTCGAGGTGGAGATCACGCCGGCGACCGTCTGGTGGTCGTACCCGCCCATGTTCGACAGGGCCAGTCCCCGTCCATCGAGGTAGGCGTTCAGCTCCTTGATGGGGATGCCGCCTTCTGCCCGGACCAGGTGACGGTCAGTCCACTGCGGACTCAGGAACTCGGGTTCTGTCGCTGCGGGCCGAGCGAGCCCGTTCGTTCTCAGGAGGAACCCGCGGGTAAGGGCGACGTCAGACCATGAGTGACCCGAGCCGACTGCCCGGACCGTCACGTGATCCTTCTCCGCCTCGCGCACGATTGCGCTGACCGCGTCGATGCTTCCGGGCTCGTAGGTCCGCAGCGGATCGATCCGCTGGTTGCCGAGGTGGTTCGTCCAGGTCTGCCGGACCTCGAACCCGATCTCGGCCGTCATCGCGGGCCCCGGCGGGCCATCTCGGCCGTCATCGCGGGCCCCGGTTGGCCAACAGGCGCTCGACGCCGCGCTCGGCCAGTGCCGCGATCGTCTTGGATGGGTTGACCCCCAGCGCTGTGGGGACGATCGAGCCATCGAGGATGTACAGCCCGTCGTAGCCGTGCACCCGCCCGCCATCATCGGTCACCCCTTTTGAGGGGTCGTCGGACATGGGGCACCCCCCGAGCGGGTGAACGGTGATGAACTTGCCCAGCGGCCCGGCGTCGAGAGCGAAGAACGACTTGGCCTGCGCCGCGGCGGCGAGTTCGCCGGCCGCCTCGCGCATTCCGGCGAACAGCCCCGCACTGTCTGACTTATCCCAGCGGATGTCGAACGCTCCGAAGACCGGAGTCAGCCGCATCTGCCCGTCGGCTGCGTCGCGCCCGATCATGAGGAACACGAGGGAGTCGCCAATCGGCTCCTGCTTGAGGTTGACGTTGCGGTGTGTGACGTGCGTGTCGGTGATCCCCAGCTTGGTAGCGGCGTTCTTGACGTGCAGGACGACGCGGCCCCAACCGGTCAGGGCGCTCACCTGGCGGACGATCGCGAGGAGGCCGCCGAAGTTCCCCGGCAACCCGCCGTCGGCGACCATGAACCCGCGTTCGTCGGTGTAGTCGATCCGGCTGGTCATCGACGGCCCGTACTCAGTCCGGGCACCGGCGACTCCGGCCGCCTTCGGATCCAGGGCCAGGGCCAGCGCGTCCCCGTTGCCGGAGAAGCGGCTTCCCAGCGCGGGGGAGAGGCGGCGGAGCCGAGTGCGGTTCTTCAGCAGCAGGCGACTGCTCCCGAGCGTGCCGGCGGCCAGTACGAGGATCGGCGCCTGCACCGCCCCGTCGATGCGGTACTGCAGATCACGGAAGCCCACACGCCAGTGCCCGGTGGTCGAGCCCGGAGGATCAATGCGCCGCACCTCGTGCAGCGGGAACACCTCGGCGCCGTGCGCCTCGGCACGCGCGATGTAGGTGATGTCGACCGTGTTCTTGGCCAGCACCGGGCAGCCCAAGTCACACCGTCCGAGGTTCTGGCAGCCCTGCTGGAAGACATCGCTGAACGGGTGGCGGCGGCTCTCCCCGAAGTGCACGGCGAGGGGGAGCCGGGTGGCCGTGCGCCCGGCCCGCTCGGCCATCACGTCGAAGGCGCGGATCTTGGGCAGGTCCGGCTCAGCCGGGGTCTGGCGCGGTTCGAGCGCGTCCTCGGTGCGGTCGTAATACGGGGCCAGTTCGGCGGCGTCGATCGCGTCGGGCCACGCGGGCTGCTGGAAGACGTCCGCCGGCGCCCTGAGCTGGACGTTGGCGTACACGAGCGAGCCCCCTCCCACGCCGGCCCCAGTGATCACCGCGAGGTCCTTCATCAGCCGGAGGTCGAGCATCCCCCCGGGGTTCAGCAGGGGATGCCAGAAGGCCAGCGGCGCCTGCTCGGGCCGGTCCGGGAAGTCACCGGCCCCGAACCGCCGGCCCCGTTCGAGCACGCAGACACTGAGCCCTTGTTCGGCCATCCGGCACGCGGTCACTCCGCCACCAAACCCGGAGCCCACGACCACCACGTCGTACGTGCTCTGCAAAACCCGTCCTGTCTAGATGCCCTCGGCCCGCACGCTATCCCCTCGCTCTGGGAGCACCCAGAATTGCAGAAGGTGTGGAACTTTGGTGAAGGATTCGTCCCAGACGTTGACCTCGGGCCGCGATAGGCTGCGGCCGTGCGCGTGGTCATTGCTGGAGCCCACGGGAACATCGCGATGCGCCTTGCTCCTCGTCTGCTGGAGCGGGGCGACACGGTCATCGGCCTGATCCGCAACCCCGACCACGCCGAAGATGTCCGCGCGACGGGCGCGGAGCCCGTGGTGTGCGACCTCGAGCACGCGACGGTCGAGGAGATCGCCGCGGCCGTGAAGGGCGCCGACGGAGCGGTGTTTGCCGCCGGCGCGGGACCGGGGAGCGGCGCCGCCCGGAAGCTCACGATCGACCGCGACGGCGCGATCAAGCTGCTCGAGGCGACCGCGGCCGAGTCGGCTCGCTATCTCATCGTGAGCTCGGTGGGCGCCGAGAACCCACCGGAGGGCGACGACGTCTTCAACGTCTACCTGCGCGCGAAGGCGGAGGCCGATGCCGCCGTGCAGGCGAGCGGCCGCGAGTGGACGATCATCAGGCCGGGGCGCCTGAACGATGACCCCGGGACCGGCCGGTTGCGCATCGACACCTCGCCGTTTCGTGGCGACGTGCCGCGGGAAGACGTGGCTGAGGTGCTCGCCGCCGTGCTTCACGACCCGCGCACCACGCACCGCATCCTGTATGTCAACGGCGGCGAGGAATCGTTGGAGCAGGCGCTCGCGCGCGCGGTCGACTCGCCTTAGGGCCGGCTCCAGAATTAATGGTGGAAATTGACGAGTGGCTGGGCGCGACTGACGCCGCCGGCTCGCCGCGATAATACCGGGAGTATTTGAGGGCGAGCCGGCGGTGTCAGGCGCGTCCAGACGCCGTCAAGGCCGTCAATAATTCTGGAGCAGGTCCTTAGGAGAGACAAATGCTTTCTCTGCATCCGCTGCGTCCACCGAGAGCAGCCGCAACCCCGGCCTGGCCGACGTTCAGCGGCACGGCGAGCCTCGTCGGGACGAGCAGCAGCGGCGTGACGGTGTACGTCGATGAGGCCTTGGGTCAGCCGGCCTTGCAGAACGCCCAAGACCTCCTGGCGTCGGCCGACACCGTGGTTGCCCAGAACAACGCCATCTTCGGGATCACGGGCGGCGCGGTCGACGTGATCGTGTATGCCATCGGCGGCGCCACGGACGGCACCGGCGGCGCGGACCACGGCGGATGTGACTTCACCACGGGAAACGCAATCGAGGTTGACGCCTCATACGGAAGTCCGAACCGGGTGATCGGGTTGTTCGAGGCCGAACTCAGCGAGTGCGCGATGAAGGGGAACCTCTGCGGCTACAGCACAGGCGAGGCGCTGTCTCGCTGGTGCGCCGCGGTGGTGAGCTCGAACGCCCTCTCCGACTACGCCACCGCGCCGATATGGGCGCAGTCCGGGATGCCCAACTGGGTCGATCAGACGGAGCACACCGATCAGGATGCGGTAAGCACCGGGTGCGGCATGGCGTTCATCTCGTGGCTGCTCAGCCAGGGCCACCGTCTGAGCCAGATCGCGCAGGCGATGGTGGCCCTCGGCGATTCCGGCACGCTTGCCGGTCTGTACGCACGAATCACAGGCGACGCGGCGACAAATGCGTGGCCGAAGTTCCAGGCGGCGCTCGCCGCGCTGCCAGGCGGCGTCACGACCGACGATCCGTTCAACGGAATGTCGCAGGCATAGGCCGATTTCGGATCCGCCGGCCTTTGCGCCCTTCGGATCCGCGCCTTCGCCCTTCGGATCGGCCGGCCTTTGCGCCCCCCGGATCCGCCGGCCTTTGCGCCCCCCGGACCCGGCTGTTAACGTTCTTACCCGTGGGGGAAGCTCTAGAGCTGGCCATACTTGGGCCGTTCGAGCTGCACATCGACGGCAGGATCCCGGTAGCTCTCGGCGGCCTGCGTCAACGTGCACTGCTCGCGATCCTTGCCTTGCACGCCAACGAAGTGGTCGCCACCGATCGCCTGGTCGATGAGCTTTGGGGCGAGCACCCACCGGGGTCCGCGACACACACCGTCCAGGTGTTCGTCTCACGACTCCGCCGTGCGCTGGGTCCCGCCAGCGGCCGTCTGGCGACGGTGCCGCCGGGATACCGCCTACAGCTCGAGCCGGGGGAGGTCGATGCCGACCGCTGTGAGCGCCTCTATGCCAAGGCGCGTGCAGCGACCGCGTCTGGCCGGCCGGCCGCGGCGGCCGAACAGCTCGACCAGGCGCTCGCGTTATGGCGCGGGTCGCCACTGGCCGACTTCACGTACGAACCGTTCGCACAGGGCGCGATCGCTCAGCTTGAGGAGCTACGGTTCAGCTGCCGCGAGGAGCTGGTCGAAGCGCAGCTGGCGTTGGGGCGAAACGCCGAGATGGTGCAGGTTCTCGAATCACTGATCGCCGAGCATCCGCTGCGCGAGCGACCGCGAGGCCAGCTGATGTTGGCGCTGTATCGGTGCGGCCGTCAGGCGGAAGCACTCGATGCCTACCAGCAGGCGCGGCACATGTTGGTCGAGAAGCTCGGGATCGAGCCGAGTGCTGAGCTGCGCGCCCTCGAGCAGGCAATTCTCCAGCAGAATCCCTCGCTCGGAGCACCGGTGCCGAGCGCTGCGGAGCGACAGAGCGCGGGTCTTGCGATCACGTCCGATCCTCTCACTGAGCGCGACACAGACCG
This sequence comes from Solirubrobacterales bacterium, assembly GCA_019244395.1. GTDB lineage: Bacteria > Actinomycetota > Thermoleophilia > Solirubrobacterales > Solirubrobacteraceae > Palsa-465. Next base: position 27,531 of record JAFASQ010000019.1, read on the forward strand.
GGCGATGGCGACCGTCCTCGCACAACACGACAAGCGCCCGGCGACAGCGCCTCCGCGTACCGCCGCGGGCGCCTTCGTTGGTCGCTTGGATTGCTTGGAGCGGTTGCGCCCACGGTGGGAAGAGAGCAAGGCCGGACGCACCAATATCACTTGGCTGTCCGGTGAAGCGGGCGTCGGCAAGACACGACTGGCGACTCAGTTCGCCGAGGAAGTGCAGATCGATGGGGGCGTCGCACTGTACGGGCGCGCCGACGTCGAGAACCTGCTTCCTTACCAGCCCCTGGCGGAGGTGCTCGACGATCTGATCTCACACGCGGGAGCGCGGTTGATCGAGGCACTGGAGCGTGAACTCGAGACCCTGAGCCGGCCGTTCCCGAATCTCAGGCGTTACACGCCGGCCGTCCCGGCGGTGGACGACCTCGAGACTATGCGCTACGAGGTATTCGAGGCGGTGGTCTCGGTGCTCGTGGGCAGTTCAGCGCGTAGCCCGCTTCTGGTCGTGCTCGACGACCTGCAGTGGGCGGACCAACCGACACTGTTGCTCCTGCGCCACGTGCTGCGCCGAGCCGAAGGAGCCCGTCTGCTCGTCGTGGGGACGTTCCGGGCCGACGAGCCGAATCGGGCGCTGGCCGGCCTGTTGGCCGACTTGCGGCGAGAGCGCCTTTACGACCGGCTGAACCTGGAAGGGCTCGACGAGGAGGCAACGGCCAAGCTCGTCGCCGATCGCGCCGGGATCCAAACCACGCGGGCCTTCATCCACCGTCTCCACGCCCAGACGGACGGGAACCCGTTCTTCATCGAGGAGACGCTCCGCGCGCTCGGCGAGTCCCGTCTCTTCGGACGCGGCGTGGTCGACGCAGATGCCCTCGAGGCGCTCGGCGTACCCGAAGGCGTGGCCGAGGTAATCACGCGCCGTTCCGAGCAGCTCTCGCCCCTGGCGCAGGAGGTGCTGCTCGTCGCGTCGGTCGTCGGGCCGTCGTTCAACCTCCGCTTCGTCGAGGATGTGATGCGTTCGGAGCGACGGGACATCGACCAGGAGCTTGACGCGGCGCCCGTGGACGCGATCGCTGCGGCGGCGGACGAGGTTCTGGCGTCTGGTCTGGCCGTCGAGGTGCCAGATCACTTCGAGGTCCTGACCTTCACCCACGCCCTGGTCCGCGAGGTTCTCTACGCGAGCCTCACCGGTGGCCGGCGGGTCCGGCTGCACCACCGGGTGGCGGCGGCGCTGGAGCGCCTCTCCGCGCATGCCGAGGTGAATCCGGCTGAGCTGGCACGCCACTTCCTCGAGGCGAAGCCGGTCGCCGGCCTCGAGCCGGCGCGCCGCTACGCGATCGCCGCGGCCCGGCGTGCGGCCGATCAATTCGCCTACGAGGAGGCGGCAGACCATCTTCGCCGGGCGCTCGTGCTGCTCGAAGATAACGACGAAGCAGGGCGCTGCGACGTCCTGCTGGCTCTCGGGCGAGTGCAGTGGCAAATGGGGGACGAGGAGGCGAGAGGCACGTTCTTGGCCGCGGCCCAGAGCGCGGAGCGCCGCGGCGCCGCGGATCAGCTCGCGAGGGCCGCGAGCGGACTCGCTGAACGATGGTTCGAAATCACCTACCGGGGGGCGCGTTACAACGATTGGTTACAGAAGGCACTGGACGCGATCGACGACCGCGACAGCCCGCACCGCGTCCTCCTCCTCTCGCGCCTGGCGGTGAATCTGTCCTACCCGTACGAGGATGCCCATGGCCAGGCGCTGGCTGACGAAGCGGTTGCTATGGCTCGTCGACTCGGCGAGACGAGGACACTGTTCGCCGCGCTGCTGGCGCGTCATACGAGTTTGCTCGATGTCCGGCACATCGAAGAGCGCCTCACCCTCGACGAGGAGCTCGCCTCCCTCGCGGCCGGGCAAGATCAGCTCGCGACGTATGCCCACCAATGGCGGATGTACGACCTACTCGGTATCGGCAAGCTCGACGAAGCTCGCGCCGAGTACGCCGAGCTCTCACGGATCGCCGACAAGCTCGGCCAGCCGCTGCTGCGGACCATTACGTTCGGCGCGCGAGGTCTGTGGGCTGAGCTCGACGGTGACGAGGAGGAGGCGGAGCGCTGGGCCGGCGAGTCACATCGCCAGGCGAACATCGCGCACACCGGAGACGCTGATAGCTCATGGGGCTCGCAGATGTTCGCGTTGCGACGGCGGCAGGGCCGCGTCGCCGAGCTGACGGCTGTCGCCGAGTCGGTCGTGGCCTCCGGCGGTCGAGCGCTCGGATGGCTCAGCGCGCTCGGGCTCGTCCGGTTGGACGCGGGCGACGAGCCCGCGGCGCGGGGGACTTATGAGAAAGAGATCGGCGAGGGCGCGGCGGCGTTGCCGCGTGGGATGTTCTGGCTGACCAGGATGGCGCTGCTGAGCGAGCTCTGCGTGGGCCTGGGCGATCCCGGCGGCGCTGCGCAACTCTACGCCGAGTTGCTGCCGCATGCCACCCGCTACGTGGTCGTGGCGTACTGCAGCTTCTGGGGCCCGGTGGACGGATACCTGGCATCCCTGGCTGCGACCGCCGGAGACACCGCGCTAGCCAAGGAGCACGCGGACGCGGCGCTCGAGCAGGCGGTGGCGATGGGCGCGCCGGTGATCGTCAGCGAGCTTCAGCGTCGTTGGTCAGACGCGCGGGTCGCCGTTAGCGCGGCATCCGCGGCGGCCGGGGGGCGATCAGCCCTCCGAGCTCGAGGTACGGTGCGCCGTTGAGGTCATGCCGGAGGTCGCTGCTGGCCTCGTAGACCCAACGTCGCACGCGGTTGATACCTCCGAGGGGTCGATGCTCCCAGCGGCTGTGCCAAGGCGTGAAGATAAGGTTCTCGCCGAAGTTCCTGCGCTGCTGCCTCGTGAAGTGCTGGTGCCGGATGCGTATTGTCGCCACCTTGCGAAACTGCGATTCGCGCTCGCTCCAGAGAACCCGCGGGTCTTCCACTGGCATCGTGTGCCGATCGGACTGAACCTGCACGAGGAAGTCGAAAGAGTAATCGGCGTCGCGGGGCCTGAGGGCGGCCTCCATGGCATCCTCGAGCGAGTCGTAATCCGACGCTCGCGCTCCCTTGGGCCCGGCCGGACGCGTCGGGCGGACCAGGTACTTCACGGCGCGGTCGCGCAGCGCGTACGGCGTCTCGCTCCAATAAGTTACGTCGAGGGGGTTGTCGGGTCTCGTCGAGATCATCCGCCAGAGGATTCCGAAGCCGCGGCGGTCCCGTTCTAGGAAGAATTCGAGCATGCGGATCTTGCTCTCGACGGCAAGGCCGCGCACGGAGCCGGTCGCAGTCACTGCCCTTGCGAAGTCAGCGACGGCCAACGCGTTGGGCAGGAAGAACACATCGTGGTTGACCAGGATGAAGTCCTGCGTCTTGCACCAGCGCTCCTCGGGCAGGATCTTCTCTTCCTCGACGTCGAGGACCTTGATCGCGATCCCCTGGGCATCGGCCTTGGCGTCGGACTGCAAGCCAGAGTGGCTCGCCGAGAAGCGGATCCAGGCCTCGTACTCCCTGGGCGGAAACTCGAACAAGCCGACGCGCAGGTCCTCCGGCACGTCCTCGACGATGAAACAGGCCTTGACGCAGGCGTGCATCTTGGGGTGCTGGCCGCGCAGCATAGGCCGCGTGCTCGCGTAGCTGCGCCGCATTTGCTTCGTCACGAGCCCGACCACTCGCTGTATGGCCTCGGGCTCCGTCGCCGGGATCTCTTCCAGCTCCATGACCGGGGATGGGTACGCCGAGAGCCGCGCGAGCGCCGCGCGTCCCGGCATGAACAGGTAATCGCATCCCCGCGTACGTACGAGCCCTCTATCTCGAGTCACGAAGAACGGAGGCGCTCCGCTGACCGCATACGTAGCCTCGGACCGGCTACCGACGAGGTAGTCCTGGTGCTCGCCCAGACCGAACGCGTTCCCGTCGTTCAACCACTGTCCCTGCACGACCTCGAACTGGCGCTCGAAGTCGGCGTTGAAGCCGATGAAGATGAGCCCACGCTCCTGAGCAGCCGCCACGCTCGGAGCCGCTTCGCCCGGATCATCGGCCGGAGCGTCGTATGGCGGGCCGTAGGGCATTCCGCGCCGGATGATGCGATGGCGCGCCGACTCCTGATGATCGTCGCCCAGCAGGTCGCGGGGGTTGGCGCGGCGGATATGCGCGCCGAGGGGACAACGCCGTCCCTTTCGGTCGTCTCCGTAGCGAAAGTTGTTCTCGACGTGACCGCGACCGGCCGGGTGCAGGTCGTGGCCGCGGCGGGGCCCATGATCAAGCTCAAGCGGCGTCCCGTCGCGCCAGCGGCCCACGAGCTTCGCTGCCAGCCACTCGATCGCTTCGTCTGGATCGAGGGCGGTCTCGAGCCGCCCCGCATTCAGCTCAGCCTGCGCGTAGCGCTCGGCCTGTTCGGCCAAGATCCGCCGGAACCCGGCGACGTTCTGCTCGAGCTTGCGATAGACCATGAACGAGCCGTCGTACAGGAGCCAGGTCGCTCGCTCGGGTAAGGCTTCGCCGTCTTCGTTCGGATATCCGAGGATGAACTCGCCGGCCTTAATGTCACGCCAGGCACCCGTCTCGGACGGCTCCGGGACCCCTTGGCCGGGCCAGTTGTTCGGCACTCCTTCAACCGCGGGCTGGCCGAACCCGTCGGCGAAGCCGAAGTGCTCGCGCAGGTTGGGTTGGCCGGCCGGCGTGAGCAGGGCCTCGACGTCCTGTCGATGTAGGCGCCGCGCTGCGTGACAGCGCAGTCGCCCCTCCAGCCACGCAGCTGCTCGCGCCAGCTTGGGGAAGCGGCGTTCAAACCGGTCGTCGTGCTGCGGGTCTTCGCTCGACGCGAGGAGCACCAGGAGGTGCGTACCCGGATTGCCAAACTCGTCGTCCCATTCGTCGGGGTTGTCCCCGAGCTGGATTCGCGCCCGCTCCCGGATCGGTTCGCGGAACGCGTCTGGCAACAAGCGGAGCGTGGCCTCGTCGACGTCCAGCCTCTCGAGTCCCGCATACGTCAGCGCGACATTCAGCGCGATGATCGGCTTCGTCGTCCATTCGCGCGCGGTGGTGATCTCCGGAAGGAGATCACGCAACAGAGCGCGGCCACCTGCGCTATCGGGCAGGGTCACGAAGTAGTGACTCCCGGCCGCGAAGTTGTAGCCGCGGAGAATGTTGCCCTGGATGTCGTGGAAGTTCAGACGGCCCACGAGGCCGACTCCTTGATGTAGGCAGCCTTCAGCGTGTCGTGTCCCCGGTCACCGACGAGGGCATCTTGGTGCTGAAGGACAAACTGAGCAAATCCCTGCCGCACGTTGATCGCGCGGCTGATGTCCGAAGGAGTGAGATCGGGGAAGGCTGCGTAATACAGGTCAATATCGATCTGGCTATGGCTCAGGTACTTCACGAAGTGATCTACCTCGTCGACGCCCGGGAAGTTCATGCAGTGCTTCCAGACCGCGTCGCACTCGTCGGGGATGTGATGGGCTAGGTCGCGGAAGAATGTGCCGGGGAGACATGCTGCGCGGTAGGCCGGCGCGGTCAGGTCGGCGCTGAAGAGCAGATACTGAGATCGGAGCCTCGACGGCCTCTTCGGCGCCCCGGGCCAGTCGAGGCGGAGCCGGTCGATCACGACCCACCTGGCGAAGTGCACGTCCGGAACCTTGGCCAGCGGGCTTCCACTGCCGAGCTTGAATCCTCGGAGGACATCTCTGAGCTCGTCGGACGCGTCGGGCAGGATCGGCGTTATCAGGGTCACGGCGTATGAGTTTCCCCGCCGATTCACTGAGGTCGCCCCCAGCGCCGCCGCCGCAATCCGACCGACGGCTGCGAGGAGTGAGCTCGGTGTGGTCACAGGTCGCTCTGCAGGTGTGTCACGAGGGCGCGGAGGCGTTCGGCGAACTCATCGGGATCGAGATCGTGAGCATCTTGGCGAAGCTCCGCGGTGGCCTGCACGATGCGCAGCGCGGACTTCACCATCTTCACGGTGACCTCGGGGTTTCGAACGTAGTAGTGATCGATGGGAAACTCGTTCTGCAGGATGTAGTGCTTGAACGGGCCGAGCGGCAGTCGCCATGGAAAGCCATACGAGGTGCCCCACAAGGCGCGCATCCGGCCGGGAAGGGCCTGGACGAACATGTCGATGTACGAGCCAAACGAACCGTTGTAGTTGCTCTCGAAGAGCTGGAGCGTTTGCCGTAGATAATCCTGAGGCTGCCCGTGATCGGGAAACTCACCGATGACGGCCAAACGCACGAAGTGAATGACCGCGAGCCGATCGACGTTCGTCGCCTGTCCTAACCGTCCAAGAGCGAAGAAGGCGCGCTGCACGTAGCTGCCGCCCGGGCGCAGGAGGGAGAACACCGTCATGGGTATGGCAAAGCCGTCGCGCTCGATACCGGCGGCTTCTGGCTGTGGCTGATCCTGCGTAATCGTCGACAAGAATCGCGGAGGGTTAGGCGTTGACCCTAACGAGCGCGCAGGGCGGCGTCTAGATACATCTCGTATTTTTGACGACCGGCTTGCGGCGCCCGAGCTGCGACGCTAGGGTCGGACGATGGCTGGGGCCATCCGCCGCGGAGACGTCGTGCTGGTCGATGAGCTCGGCCAGGGCTTGGTGTCGGCGTCCATCGCGCTGGGCGAGTTGCTGCGTTATGGGCGCGGTAGTCCATACACGCAGTGGACCCACAGCGCGATCGTCTGCGATGTGCCCTTCCAGGATCCGTCGACGATCTCGATCGTCGAAGCACGCGCCGCCACCGGGGTCCGCAGGGCATTGCTCTCGAAGTATGAGAAGCATTACGCAATCGTGCACACGGATGTCGATGATTGTGACTGGCCGGAGGTCGAGCGCTTCCTCAAGAGCGTGCGGGACGCCCGCGAGAGTTACGACTTTGTCGCCTACGCCGGTCTCACGCTGTACGCGCTGACCGGCAGCCGCATCTGCATCCAGCGGGCCGGAACGGCGACGTGCGCGGGGCTGGTCGCGGATGCCCTCACGCGGGCGGGATTCATCTGGTCGCGCCCGCCATACGCGATGACTCCCGCCGACATCGCAGCCGACCTCGAGGACGGGAAACACACGATCACATCCAAGGTCGTCGACGAGGGGCAGACGACACTGTGCGGCCGGATGCGACAGCTGGCGAGCACGATGCTCCCGCAGCCCCGCCGTTGAGCCGTGCTCGCCCACCACGGCGACACCCGCGGTGGGTCCCGGCCCGGCGCTTACGGGTTAGGTACGCCGGCAGACTTGCGCACCGCGTCGCGGATGGCGCTCGCGGTGACGCTGGCCGCGGCGGTGCCGAGGACCGCGATGGTCCAGGAGGCGGCAAGGCCCGGCGGCGCCGGAGGCTGTGTGCCCGAGGCTACGCAGAACACGACGTCGCCGTCGATCGGGGTGAAGGCCGGATCGACCGAGCGGGCGACGCCGGCGCTCGCCATGCGGGCGACGATCGCGCAGCTGCGCTTGTCGACGGAGGCGTCGGTGCAGACGCAGGCCAGCGTGGTGTTGCCGGCCTCGGCCGCGCCGAAGCGGCGAAACTCGGGGAGTTCCGGCATGCTCCCTAGCAGGTCCGACGTGCGAACGAGTTGTCCGCGATCGTCGCGCGGAGCGCCGAGGAGCTCGCCGTCTTCAGCGATCACGTCGCCGAACGCGTTAGCCACCGCGACCGCGGCCACGATCGTGCCGTCGGCCAGTGTCGTAGCGGCGAACCCCACGCCGCCGGGGGTGGCCCGATGGCGGCCGAACAGCTTGCCGACTGCGGCCCCGGTGCCCGCACCGACGGCCCCGAGCTTCCAGCCCTCGGCCCGAGCCGCCTGACACGCCGCGTAGCCCTCGGCCGGACCAGGTCGGGCCGCCGGTGAGCCCTCGACCAGATCGAAGATCACTGCGGTCGGGACGAGCGGTACCGCAGCGCTGGGGGTGGGCCGGCCGAGCCCACGCTCCTCGAGCCAGCGGACGACGCCATCCGCCGCGGCCAGCCCGAACGCACTGCCGCCGGTTAGCAGGACCGCGTTCGGGCCCTCCGAGTTAGCCAGCGGCGAGAGGTTCTCGAGCTCGCGGGTGCCGGTGCCGCCGCCCCGCACGTCGACGCTGCCTCGGCTCTTCGGCGGAGGGAGTATGACGGTGCAGCCCGTGCGACCGTGCGGATCGGTCCAGTGACCGACGCGGAACCCCGAAGGTAGCGCCGAAGCGGTCACAGCTGGCAGGCCGGACACCAATACGTGGTCCTACCCCCGATCCGGTCGCGTTCGAGCCGATGCCCGTCGCGCGGGCACTTCCCGTCCCGCTCGCGCGCCGCAATGAACCGGCCGGTATGGGCGCCGCCCTTGCGGATGGCCGAGCGGACGGCGGCCCGGACCTCGCGGCGCAACCGATCGACGTCGGCCATCGAGAGATCGCCGGTAAGGCGCTTCGGCGAGATCCGCGCCTGCCAGAGAATCTGATCGGCGAGCAGGTTTCCGATCCCGGAGATGGCGCTCTGGTCGAGCAGCCGGGCCTTGATCGGAGCGCGTCCGGCGCCGATCCGCCGTCGAAACTCGACCCGTCCGACCTCGGCGGCGTCGGGACCCACGTGCGAGAAATCGGGATTCAGCACCGCGCGGCCGAGCCGGCGCTTGTCGCGAAGCACCAGCCGCCCGCCGTCGTCGAACTCGAGCGTGAAGCGATCCCACCGCGAGATGTCCTCGGGGTCGACGACGATCCGGCCGGCCATGCCCAGATGGAGCCCGAGGGCGGGCCCTTCATCGGTCTCGAGCCACATGAACTTTCCGCGCCGGTGCGCGGTGGCGAGAGTGTGGCCGGTCAAAGCACTGGCAATTTCCCCGGGGGGATGTGGCCGGCACACGTACGAGTCGCGGTCGTCGACGTCGACGATCCGCCGGCCGAGCGCCGACTCGAGCGCTTGACGGGCGCGTTCCGCTTCAGGGAGCTCGGGCATCAGCGGTAACGCGCGGTGTGCGACGCGCCGCGGTGGGAGCACCGCCGCGCCGTCGGACGCCGGGCCCACCTCGGCGGCCTGACGCGGGTACACGCCGCGGGGGCTTCTCGTCCTGGTCCTTGAGGCTCCACGGCCCGAGCGTAGCGGCGTTGTGCCGCCCGCACTCGGGTGAGACTGAAGTCCGCGACCGCGCTGTTCCTCGCCTCCGACCACTCGTCCTTCATCACCGGGGTGGCGCTACCGGTGACGGTGGGTTCACCACGCAGTGACGCGCCCGGCGGGCGCCGGCGGGTAGAGGGTGGCCATGACCACAAACACCGAGACCACCAGCGAGTTCGCCGTAGTCAACCCCGACGACGCCGATGATGCCTATGCCGGCACCGACGTCCCGGGCGAGTTCCGCAGTCTGACCAGCGCCCTCGGGTGCGACCAGGTCGCGGTGACCCTGATCCGCGTGCCGCCCCATTCGGACTTCGAGCAGGGCACCGGCCACTTCCACGACGAGATCGAAGAGCTCTACGTGTTAACCCGTGGAACCCTAACCATGCGCTTCGGCGAGGAGATCCGCACCGTCAGCGCCCCGGCCGCGGTGCGCGTCGCGCCGACGACGCCGCGCTCGCACCGCAACGAGCGCGACGAACCGGTCGAGATGTGGGCGATCTCGCGCAAGCTGGGCCGGCGCGACGCGACCAAGCTCGATGACTTCTGGGAGGCCTCGCCGCACGCCAGGCAACGCACCGGCTGAACACGCGGTGTGGAGCGGTTGCAGCGGGATGACGGTCAGCCGAGCGTCAGCAGCTTGTCGCGGTAGTCGATCGTCACCGACCCGAACCGGGACAGCACGTCCGAGCCCAGGAGACCGAAACCGAAGCCGCCCGTGCCAACGATTGGGGAGCTCGAGGCGACGACCGACGGGAGCGGCTGGCCGCCGATACTCCAGTTCGAGAGGCGCACACGGCGCGCTGTCGAGCAGCCCGTCACGCCACAGAACTGATGCGGCTGGCCGACTGTCCGCAGGTGGAGGTGCCGGGCCAGGGTTGGATTGACCAGCGTCACGCTCGCGCCGGTATCGATGAGGAACGGGAAGGCGCGGCCGTGGATGATCACCTTCGCCGCCACCACGGTGCCGCCGGTTCTCGAGTGCAAGACGACTATGTGAACCACCGAGGCGGCGTGCGCGGGTCTGGCCGATGCCACGGCGCCGCCGACGGCGCCGACCCCGAAGATCGTCGTGAGGCAGACAACTATCAAGCGTCGCACGGCTCCTCCTCCTGTGCCCCCGGTGTGGGCGGCATCGATCTCAACCCGTCGGCGGTACTGTGGCAAACGCGCCGACGCGGTGCGCGGCGCCGGGCGCGGATGCCCAGCGCACCGGTGGTCGCGGCGACGGCCGCACTCGGCATCCTCGGCCGAGTGGGACGCGACCACGCCGCGCCGCGGCCACGCCGCCGGGCATGGACGCCCGGCGGAACGGCCCCAGGGATGCCGAGCGCAGCGAGGCCCAGATTAGAACGCAGTGGCCAGCGCCACCGGCACGATGCGCGCGGCCCCCGCGCGGCGCAGCTGCCCGCCGACCATGGCCAGCGTCCACCCCGACATGCGGCGGTCATCGAGGAGTACGCCCGTCCCTGGCGGCGGCGCGGCCACCACGCGGAAAGCGCCTCGCACGTTGGCCACCTGCTGCGCCGCGTTGGCCATATCGCGCTGGGGCGGACGTTCGGCGGCGCGGTCCACGAGGCGTACGAATGGGACACCAAGGCGACGGCCCAGCCGCTCCACCGCGTCGCTCAGCCGCACCGAGGGCACGCACGTCACCCAGTCGGCGCCCGCGGCGCGGAGGAGATCGGCCACGGCGGCCACCACGTCGTCTTCGAACTCCCCTGCGCGCAGACCACGCTCGACGGCCGGCCACCAGCCACCGTCGCCGAACCGCGCGAGCGCCCACCCGGGCTCGACGCGCACGTCCTCGGGGATCTTGCGCATCGTCCCGCCCGCGTCCGGCGCCATCTTCTTGACCTCGAGTTCGATCGGGGTTGAGCGCAGATGCCGGCCTGCGGCCTCGACCAACGCGGGATCGAGCGGTATGGCGAAGCGAGGACCGGCGCACGCCGAACAGCGCCCGCAGTCGGCCGGCTCGGGGTCATCCAACTCCTCCTGGAGAACGCGCATGAGACAGCGCCCGTCCGATCCGAACGCGGCCATGGCCCGCTGCTCGGCGCGCCGGAGCGCGGTCACGGCCGCGTAGCGCTCTCCGTCATAGGTCCAAGATGCGTCAGCTACCAACTTCCAGCGGGTACCGGCGCGAACGACTGCGCCCTCGACGTCGAGGATCTTCAGCATGGCCTCGATCCGCCCGGCGCCGAGGTTCACCACGGCCATCAACTCGCGGGTCGTGCGTCCGCGGTCGCCGGCCTGCTCGAGCTCGCCCAGAACCGCCATGACGTGCTCGCGGACGGGAAACGCCTGCTCGATGAAGAAGTCCTGGATCCGCCGGTCCTCGCCGCCGCGGAGCAGAACGATGTCGGCGTGATCGACGCCGCGCCCGGCTCGCCCGATCTGCTGGTAGTACGCCACCACCGAGCCCGGTGCCTGATAGTGCACGACGAAGCTGAGGTCGGGCTTGTCGTAGCCCATGCCGAGCGCGGTGGTGGCGACGACGGCCTTGATCTCGTTGCGCAAGAGCTGGTCCTCGATGGCGATCCGCGCTTCGGACTCGTGCTCCCCGGTGTAGGAGACCGCGTCGATCCCGCGGCCGCACAAAAAGCCGGCCACCTGCTCGGCGTCGCGCTTGGTGAGGGTGTAGACGATGCCCGAACCGGGCAGGCGGGGCAGGTTGGCGGCCAGCCAGGCCAGGCGCTGCGCGGGTTGCGCCAGCTCCAGCACCTCGAGGCGCAGGCTGGCGCGCGCCAGCGGTCCGCGGTAGGCACGAAGCGGTCGCCCGTCGCCGTCGGCCAGCTGAGACACCACGTCCGCGACCACACGATCGTTGGCCGTCGCGGTGGTGCCGAGCACCGCGACGCCCGGGTCCAGCGCATCGAGCATGTCCTTCACGCGCCGGTAATCGGGACGGAAGTCGTGGCCCCAGTCCGAGATGCAATGCGCCTCGTCGATCACGAGCAGGCCGACCGAGGCGGCGAACAGCGGCAGCATCTCCCGGCGGAACCCCTGGTTGTTGAGCCGCTCGGGACTGATCAGCAGCAGGTCGATGCTGTCCGCGGCCAGCCGCTCGCGCACGTCGTCCCACTCGTCGCGATTGGTGCTGTTGATCGTGTGGGCCCGCAGGCCGAGGCGCCCGGCGGCGGCGATCTGGTTGCGCATCAGCGCCAGCAACGGGCTGACGATCAGGGTCGGGCCCGCGCCTGCCCCGCGCAGCAGCGCGGTGGCGACGAAGTACACGGCTGACTTGCCCCAGCCCGTCCGCTGCACGCAGAGCACGCGGGCGCGGTCCTCGACCACGTCGCGGATCGCCTCGAGTTGGCCGTCGCGGAACTCAGCGGCGCCGTCGCCGGTCAGCGTCCGGAGCCGCTCCAGAGCGATGGTGGAGAAAGTGTCGGGGCGAGTCGTCAGCACTCGTTCATAGAGTCGCAGGCGCCCCGGAAATCACCCTGCCGCGACGACCCCCCGCTCCTCGGATCGAGCGAGAACGCGTGCATGACGCGACAACGCTCGGCCAGATCGGGGGGGTGTGGCGTCTCAGGATCCTCTGGTGTGCCTGATACGCCAATCCCCGGGGGAGAGCGAGCGTTGGCGCGTCAGGCACCCGCGGCGTCACCCCACGCGGGGGGCGAAGCGATCGGCGATGGGGGGAGGTGCGACCCCCGCCGGAGCTAGTGTGACAAGCCGTGCTGCACGTCCATCGAGCCGAACGCGCGGACCGTCTCGCCGAGGGCCTGGCCGACACGCTGCGCTCGCCGCTCGAGGATCCGTTTACGCCGGACGTCGTCGCGGTGCCGACGCGCGGGGTCGAGCGCTGGCTCACGCAGACGCTCTCGACGCGCCTGGGAACGTCTGAAGGCGGCAAGGATGGGGTGTGCGCGAACGTGGACTTTCCGTTCCCGGGGAGGCTGATCCTAGCCGCGCTCGCCGCCGCCACCGGGATCGACCCCGAGAGCGACCCCTGGCCGGCTGAGCGATCGGTCTGGCCGCTGCTCGAGGTGGTCGACGAGTGCCTGGGGGAGCCGTGGCTGGCCGCGCTCGAGCAGCACCTGGCCGGCGCACGGGGGGGATCCGAGGAGCCGCCCCGGCGCCTTGCGGTGGTGCGTCACATCGCCGATCTGTTCGATCGCTACGGGGTGCACCGGCCGGACATGCTCCGCTCCTGGGCGGCCGGCGGCGCTGGCGCGGCCGGTGGCGCTGGCGCGGCCGGCGCGGTTGGCGGGGCCGGCGCGGCTGGCATTGGGTGGCAGGCCGAGCTGTGGCGCCGGCTCCGGCAGCGCATCGGCCAGCCGAGCCCGGCGGAGCGACTAAGTGACGCGTGCGCCCGGATCGGTGCCGACCCTGCCGTGCTCGATCTCCCGGAGCGGCTCTCGCTGTTCGAGCTGACGCGGATGCCGCGCTCCTATCTCGACGTGCTGGCCGCCGTCGCCGCGGACCGCGAGGTGCATCTGTTCGTCCTGCATCCCTCTCCGTCACTGTGGCGCCGGGTCGCCGGCGAGCTGGGACGGGGGCCGGGGATCACGAGGCGGGCCGCCGACCGGACGGCCGAGCTGCCGGTCAACCGGCTGCTCGCCTCGTGGGGCCGGGACGTACGCGAGCTCCAACTCGTGCTCGCCAACACCGGCGAGAGCCTCGACCACCACCACGCGGTGCCCTCGGCCGGAGCCGACAGCCTGCTCTCGATGATCCAGCGAGACATCCGCGAGGACCGCCAGCCACCAGGGTCGCCGCTGTCAGGCGAACTCGACCTGCGACCGCTGCTGGCCGGCGAGGACCGGAGCGTCCAGATCCACGCCTGTCACGGCCGCGCCCGCCAGGTCGAGGTCCTGCGCGACGCGGTGCTCCACCTGCTCGAGGACGACCCGACGCTCGAGCCGCGTGACGTGATCGTGATGTGCCCTGACATCGAGACGTTCGCGCCGCTCATCCAGGCCACGTTCGGGGTGGGCGGGACGGCCAGCGGCGAGGACGACGACCAGGGCGTTCCGGGGGCGGAACGGCTGCCGGATCTTCGCGTCAGGCTTGCCGACCGCTCACTGCGGCAGACCAACCCGGTTCTGGGCGTCGTCAGCGGACTGCTCGCGCTCGCTGATCAGCGGGCCACGGCATCGCAGCTCCTCGACCTAGCGGCGCGTGAGCCCGTGCGCCGGCGCTTCGGCTTCGACGATGACGACCTGTCCCGGATGCAGGACTGGGTTGCCGCGAGCGGGATCCGCTGGGGCTTCGATGCCCCGCACCGGGAGCCTTTCCGGCTCGGGACGGTCAGCGCCAACACGTGGCGCCGGGGCCTCGATCGCGTGCTGGCCGGCGTCGCGATGACCGAGGAGGATCGGCCGCTCGTCGGTGGGGTGCTTCCCCTGGATGACGTCGAGAGCGGCGCGATTGATCTCGCCGGGCGCTTTGCCGAGTTCGTCGGCCGGGTGCAGGCGGCGGTCGACGCGCTGTCGGACGCCAAGCCGATCGATGCTTGGAGCGAGGCCATCGCCGGCGCCGCGGCGGCGCTCACGGCCACGAGCGACCGGGAGTCCTGGCAGCGACGCGAGCTCGAGCGCCTCCTCGACGACGTCCGGACCGAGTCCGAGGGCGGGATTGCATCAGGGGCCACGACGCTCGAGCTGGCCGATGCTCGCGCGCTGTTGGCCGACCGTCTGCGCGGGCGTCCCACGCGGGCCAACTTCCGCACCGGCCATCTGACCGTGTGCACGCTGGTGCCGATGCGCTCGGTCCCGCACCGCGTGGTCTGCATCCTCGGGCTCGACGACGGCGAGTACCCGCGGCGCACTCGGCGCGACGGCGACGACCTGATGCTGGCCGAGCCGCACGTCGGCGACCGCGACCCCCGCGCCGAGGACCGCCAGATGCTGCTCGACGCGCTGCTCGCCGCGACCGAGCGGCTGATCATCACCTACACCGGCAACGATGAGCGGACGAACGTGCGCCGGCCGCCGGCGGTGCCGGTCGGCGAGCTGCTCGACGTCATCGAGCGCACCGTCCAGTGTCCGGACGGCCCGGCGCGCGACCGCGTCGTCGTCCACCACCCGCTGCAGCCGTTCGATCCGCGGAACTTCACCGCGGGCAAGCTTGTCCCCGGCCGGCCGTGGGGCTTCGACCCGCAGGCGCTGGCCGGGGCGCAAGCGATGAAGCGCCAGCGGCCGGACCCCACGCCGTTCCTGGCCGCACCGCTCCCGCCGCGGAACGAGCCAGTTGTCGAACTCGACAGCCTCGTCCGGTTCGTCGAGCATCCAATCCGGGCGCTCCTGCGCGACCGGCTCGGAATCAGCGTCAGCGAGTACTTCGACGAGGTGGCCGATGCGATGCCCGTCGAGCTCGATCCGCTCGGTGAGTGGGCGGTCGGCCAGCGACTGCTCGAGGGGGTGCTGGCCGGGGCGGAGCTGAAGGTGTGCATGCAAGCCGAGATCGCCCGCGGCGAGCTCCCGCCGGGCGAGCTCGCGCGGCCTGCGCTGGCGCGTATCGGCGCCGTCGTCGGCCAGCTGGCGGCGGCGGCCGACGAGCTGACCGGAGGGTCTCCCAGCTCGGTCGACGTCAACCTTGCGTTAGCGGACGGGCGCACGCTGGCCGGCACGGTCACCGGCGTGTCCGGCGAGGTGATCCGCACGATCTCCTATTCGCGGGTCCGCCCCCGCGACCGGCTGCGCGCCTGGGTGAGGCTGCTCGCGCTGAGCGCGGCGCACCCCGAGCGTCCGCTCGAGTCGGTAGTCATCGGACGCGTCCGGCCCGGCGTTCGCGGCGCCGGCGTGACCGTCGCCCGGATCCTGCCGCTGGCGGACGCTCCGGACGCCCGGAGGGGGGCTGCGCTCGAGCATCTCGCCGTCCTGGTCGACCTCTACGACCGCGGCATGCGCGAGCCGCTGCCCCTGGCCTGCGAGGCATCCGCCGCCTACGCCCAGGCCACGGCGAACGGCGATGACGGCGAGGCCGCGGGCCGGGGGGCCTGGGAGACCGCGTACCGCTACGAGAAAGAGGATCGCCAGCCGGAGCACGTGCTGGTCTACGGCGAACCCATCCCGTTTGCGCGGCTGGCGGCGCAGGCGCCGCGAGACGATGAACGAGGCGCGGCCTGGGACGAGGCCGAGCACACCCGGTTCGGGCGCTACGCAATGCGGCTGTGGCGAGGGTTGTTGGCGGTCGAGATGCTCAGCGACCGATGAGCCTCGTCTACGCGTATGCCGAATTTGACCTCTGCGGTCCGTTGCCGTCCGGCGTGACCGTGCTCGAAGCCAGCGCCGGGACGGGCAAGACGTACACGGTTGCCGCGCTGGCCGCGCGCTATGTGGCCGAAGGCACGCCGCTCGATCGTCTGCTCCTGATCACGTTCACGCGGATCGCGACCGGCGAGCTGCGCG
Organism: Solirubrobacterales bacterium; assembly: GCA_019244395.1. GTDB lineage: Bacteria > Actinomycetota > Thermoleophilia > Solirubrobacterales > Solirubrobacteraceae > Palsa-465. The sequence goes on from JAFASQ010000019.1 coordinate 43,972, forward strand.
ACCGGGTGCGCGAGCGCCTGGTGCGGTGCGAGCAGCAGCTCTCGTCGATCCTTGACGGCGGCCCCGACCCCGGGAGCGATCCGATCCTCACGCTGCTGGCGACGGGGACCGAGGAGGAGGTGCGCTGCCGGCGCGACCGGCTGGCCGGCGCCGTGGCCGACTTCGACGCGGCGACGATCGCCACCACGCACGGCTTCTGCCAAGAGGTGCTGGCCGAGCTCGGCACGATCGGCGATCTCGACCGAGAGACGGAGTTTGTCGAGGACGTCTCGGAGCTGCTCGAGGAAACGCTTGACGATCTGTACGTGAGGCGCTTTGGGCCGCGAAGCGGCGGCCCGGCCAAGTTCACCCGCGCCGAGGCGCTGCAGATCGCGCGAGCGGCCGTGGAGAACCCGATGTCCGGCCTCGAGCCGCGCGACGAGCCGCATGACAGCACCGCGGCGATGCGCTATCGGCTGGCCGTCCGGATATGCCAGGAGCTCGAGCAGCGCAAGCGGCGGATGGCCATCATGACCTACGACGACCTGCTGACACGGCTGAGGGACATCCTGCGCGGTCCAAATGCCGGGGCGGCGAAGGAGCGTCTGCGCACCCGCTACGACGTCGTCCTGGTCGACGAGTTCCAAGACACGGACCCGATCCAGTGGCAGATCCTAGATCGCGCTTTCGGGAGCCAGGGGGTCACGCTCGTCCTGGTCGCCGATCCCAAGCAGGCGATTTACGCCTTCCGCGGCGCGGATGTATACGCCTATCTCGTGGCCGCCGCCACCGCCCGGGAGCGCGCCACCCTGGGGGTCAACCGGCGCAGCGACCAGCCCCTGCTCGATGCCTTCGACGCGCTGTTCGCCGACGCGCGGCTCGGCCACCAGGACATCGTCTACCGGCGGGTCAGGGCGGCGCCGGCGCACCAGGAAGCGCGTCTGCATGGTGCGCCGGAGGACGCCGCGCTCCGCGTACGCGTCGTGCGCCGGGCCGAACCGAGCGTCGAGTTGACCAACTACGGATATGCCAGGGCGCCCTCCGCCCGGGCCCACGTCGCCCGCGACCTGGCCGCCGACGTGGTCGGGCTGCTCTCCTCGGGAGCGACGCTCGAGCAGCGATCTCCAGACGGAGAGCCGACCGGCCACGAGGCGATCTGCCCCCGGCACGTCGCCGTGCTGGTGCGCACGCACGCGAACGCCGAGCTGATCTGCGAGCAGCTGCAGGCCGCGCGGGTGCCCGCGGTCATCAACGGCGGCGGCAACGTGTTCGCCACCGTCACGGCCCGCGGCTGGCTGCGCCTGCTCGAGGCGCTCGAGCGCCCCGCCTCGACGATCCGCGCCCGGACCGCGGCGGGGACGCTGTTCCTCGGGTGGAGCGGCGAGCGCATCGCCACCGCGACCGAGGCGGAGTGGGAGGAGGTGCATCGACGTCTGCACCGCTGGAGCCGCATCCTGCGCGACAGCGGCGTCGCCGCGCTCACCGAGGCCATCACGGTCAGCGAGGAGCTGGCCGCGCGGGTCCTGGCCGAGACAGGAGGCGAGCGGCGGCTCACCGATCTGGAGCATCTGGCTCAGCTGCTGCACCGAGCTGCCAGCGCCGAGCGGCTCGGGGTGACCGCGCTGCGCGGCTGGCTGGCCGAGCGAATCGCCGACGCCGGACGCGGGGACGCCGAGGACGAGCGAACCCGGCGGCTCGAGTCGGACGCCGAAGCGGTGCAGGTGCTGACCATCCACCGGAGCAAGGGCCTCGAGTTTCCCGTCGTCTACTGCCCGTTCCTGTGGGAACCGAGCTACATCCCGCGTGAGCCCGAGCCGGTGTTCTTCCACGACCCCGCCACCGGCTTCCGGCGGACCGTCGACGTCGGCCTTGAGGGCCGTGCCTGGAGTGCCCACGTGCGCCGGCATCGCGACGAGCAGCGGGGCGAGGACCTGAGGCTCGCTTACGTGGCGCTGACCCGCGCCAAGCACCAGGCGGTGATCTGGTGGGCGGGCTCGTACGACAGCCGCCACTCTCCGCTCGGGCGCCTCCTGTTCGCCAAGGGACCGGAGGGGGACATCGCCCCGGAGGGAAGGTCAACCCCCGCCGACGACGCCGCTGAGGAGCGCTTCGCCGACCTGGCCGGGCAGGCCCCGGGCCGCATCAGCATCGAGCGATCGGCCCTCGGCTTGCCGACCACCTGGAGCCCGCCCGTCGAGCCACCGGTCGATCTCGCGGCGGCGCGGTTCGATCGGCACCTGGACCTGTGGTGGCGGCGCACCTCCTACAGCGACATCACCGCCGAGGCGCACGAGCCGCTGGTGGCGAGCGAGCCCGAGCAGCCGGGGCTGAGCGACGAGCCCGAGGCGCCGGCGCCGGTTCCCGTGGGGCCAGGGCAGGTCGGCGCGGGGGATGCGATGGCCGATCTCGGCCGCTCCTCGCCGCTCGGGGCGATGCCGGTGGGCGTCGCGTTCGGGACGTTCGTGCACTCCGTCCTCGAGGCCACCGACTTCGCCGCCGCCGACCTCGACGCGGAGCTCGCGGAGCGCGTCGCGGCGGCGCAGCTGCGCCGCCCGCTGGAGCTGGGCGCGCCCGGCGTGATCGTCGAAGGGCTGCGGGCCGCGATCGACACGCCGGTCGGTCCGCTCCTGGCCGGGAGGCGGCTGCGCGACATTTCACGCCGCGACCGGCTGGATGAGCTCGAGTTTGAGCTGCCGCTGGTCGGTGGCGACGAGCCCAGCGGCCGGCTCACCGTGCGGGCGATCGCCGAGGTGCTCCGCAGGCAGCTGCCGCCCGAGGATCCGATGGCGGGATACGCCGCGCGGCTCGAGGATCCGTCGCTGCGCGCGCAGGTACGCGGCTTTCTCACCGGCAGCATCGATCTGGTCATCCGGGTCGACGGTCCCCGGTTCGCGATTGCCGACTATAAGACCAACTGGCTCGGACCGGCTGACGAGCCGCTGCTGCTGGCCCACTACCGCCCCGACGCCGTCGCCGAGGAGATGAGCCGCGCTCACTACGGGCTGCAGGCCCTGCTCTACACGGTGGCGCTGCACCGCTACCTGCGCTGGCGGCTGCACGGGTATGACCCGGATCAGCATCTGGCCGGCGTGCTCTACCTGTTCGTGCGCGGGATGGCCGGTGACCCGGGCCACGGGGTGTTCGCGTGGCATCCACCCGGGGCGCTGGTCAGGTGTCTCAGCGACGTGCTGAGCGGAGCTGGGGTTTCCGCGTGAGCGCGCTGGCGGATCCGTTCACGGCCACCCGCGCCCTCGGCGCCACCGGGCTACTGCGCGCGTTCAACGACAGCGGCCTGCTGTCAGCGGCCGACGTGCACGTCGCGGCGCGGCTGGCCGAGCTGGGCGAGGAGGAGGCCGATGCGGTGAGGCTGGCCGTGGCGCTCGCGGTGCGCGGTCCGCGGCTCGGCCACGTGTTCGTGGACCTGGCCACGATCCGTGAGACCGCGAACGTCGAGAGCGAGGAGCCGGTCGACCTCTCCGCGCTTCCGTGGCCGGAGCCCGGTGCCTGGCTCGCTGCGGTGAGATCCAGTCAGCTGGTCGCGATCGGCGAGGAGGATCCCGCCGCCGAGGTCGACCGGCCGCTGCGGCTGATCGGCACCCGGCTCTACCTCGATCGCTACTGGCGCGAGGAGCGGGCCGTGGCCGCCGATCTGAATGGGCTGACCGCGCGCCGGCGCCTGTCGGTGATCGCCGGTGGCCCCGGCACCGGGAAGACCACCGAGGTGGCTCGGATGGTCGCGGAGCTGGTCGAGCAGGCCGCCGCTGAAGGCTCGCGGCCGCCGCTGATCGCACTGGCGGCGCCCACCGGCAAGGCGGCCGCGCGTCTCGAGGAGGCGGTGCACGACGAGGCCGCGCGACTGCCCCTCGGCGAGGAGATCCGTACGTGGCTGATGGACCTGCGCGCCTCAACCGTGCACCGGCTGCTCGGCCGGCGTCCCGGGAGCCACAGTCGCTTCGCCCACCACCGTGTCAGTCGCCTGCCGCATGACGTGGTGATCGTGGACGAGACATCGATGGTGTCGCTGTCGCTGATGGCGCGGCTGGTGGAGGCGGTGCGCCCCGAGGCGCGGCTGGTGCTGGTCGGCGACCCCGGGCAGCTCACCTCAATCGAGGCCGGGGTCGTCCTCGGCGACATCGTCGGTGCTGCCGGGAGGGCGGTCGCGGAGGGGATCGTCGTCCTCGAGCGAGTGCATCGCTACGGCGTCGGCATCGCCAAGCTGGCCGACGCGGTGCGTCGCGGCGATGCTGACGCCACCATGGCCGCGCTGGGCGAGGCGCCGGGCGAGGTGGCGTGGCTGCCGGTTGAGGTCGAGGAGGGCGGGGCCATGGGCGAGCTCCGGTTGGTGCGAGAGCGGGCGGTGGCGGCCGGCGCCGCCGTGGTCGCGGCCGCGCGCGGCGGCGCGGCTCGCGTCGCGCTCGAGGCGCTGGGACGGTTCCGCCTGCTCTGCGCGCACCGCCGCGGCCCCTACGGGGTGAGCGACTGGAGCACGCGCGTGCGCGGCTGGCTGTCGACCGAGATCGAGGACCTCGACGTCGAGCAGCGCGACTACGTGGGCCGGCCGTTGCTGATCACCGAGAACGACTACGAGCTGGGGCTCTACAACGGCGACACGGGTGTGATCGTGCAGGACTCCCCGCAGCATCCCAGCGCGGTCTTCGAGCGCGGTCGTCAGCTCATGCACTTCAGCCCGCTGCGACTGGGCGCGGTCGACACCGTGTACGCGATGACCGTGCACAAGAGCCAGGGCTCGCAATTCGACACCGCGGCCGTGCTGCTGCCGTCCGCGAGCTCGCGCATCCTCACCCGCGAGCTGCTCTACACCGCGGTCACGCGGGCGCGCCGGGAGCTGATCCTGGTGGCCAGCGAGGACGCGGTGAGGCGCGCGGTGGAGCGCCCGGTGGCGCGTGCCTCCGGGCTTGGCGAGAGGCTGCGGTAAGGTGGGCAGCTCACGGACCGAGAGGGACTGTTGTCGATCAGCGCCGACGGCGACTAGAAGCTCGTGACGGACAGCATTGCGGCACGGCTTGGGCGTCCGCCCGGAACTTCTCGGCGCGCGGTGAGCCGCACCGCGCTTGAACTGTTCGCCGAGCGTGGCTTTGAGGAGACCACGGTCGACGACATCGCCGACGCGCTCGGCGTGAGCCGCCGGACGCTGTTTCGCTACTTCGCCTCCAAGAACGACATGGCCTGGGGCGACTTCGACTGGGTGCTCGCGCGCCTGCGCCGCTGCCTGGAAGCCACCGAGCCCGACGAACCCCTGCACAAGGCGCTCGGCCGGGCCGTTGTCGAGTCAAATCGCTACGAGGACGATCAGCTGCCGGAGCTCCGGATTCGCATGCGCCTCATCACCGGGGTTCCGGCTCTGCAGGCGCATTCCACTCTGCGCTACGCGGAATGGCGCGCGGTGATCGCCGAGTTCGTGGCACGGCGGCTTGGCTGCCAAGTGGATGACCTGATCCCGCAGACGGTGGCGCATGCGGCGCTCGGCACGTCGATGGCGGCGTTTCTGGTCTGGGTCGATGAGCCGTCGAGCGACCTTGTGCAGAACCTCGAGGAGGCGTACGCGTTGCTGGGTTCGGGGCTGCGCGCGCTCGACGCGGCGTGACTCCGGAGGAGCGGGTCAGCGCCCAGCTGCTCGCGGGTCCCTATGGGCAGGATCCGGTGGCGGTGGTCGAGCACTTGTTGGCGGTGCAAGCCCAGGACGCGCGCGGCGCGAGGCTGGCGATACGAGCACGGACCACCGGCCTCAGGGCCGGCGACGTCGACCGGAGCTTGACGGTGGATCGATCGCTGCTCATCAGCTGGCTGAATCGCGGCACCCTGCATCTGGTCGCAAGCGGCGACTACCGGTGGCTTCATGCCTTGACGACACCGCAGCTGTTCACCGGGAACGCGCGGCGGTTGGCCCAGGAGGGAGTCGCCCCGGACGCCGCCGACCGCGCCGTTACGGCAATCGAACGCGCACTCGCCCGCGACGGAGCGTTGACGCGCACGCAGCTGTGCGAGCGCATCGACCGAGCCGGCATCCGAACCGCGGGCCAAGCGCTCGTTCACCTGCTCATGCTCGCGTGCCTGCGGGGCCTGACGGTTCGCGGACCGATGGTGGACGGTCAACACGCCTACGTGCTCGTGCGCGACTGGCTCGGCGAGCCCAAGGCCGTGTCGCGCGAGAACGCCCTGGCGGAGCTCGCCCGGCGCTATCTGACCGGGCACGCTCCGGCCGGCGAGCGCGACCTCGCCCGTTGGGCCGGACTGCCGCTGCGCGATGCGCGCGCGGGCCTGAAGGCGATCGCCGGCGAGCTTGAAGTTCGAGCCGATGGCCTGGTCAGCCTCGCCGGCCGCCCGCCCGTGGGCCGTCTTGCCGCGCCGCGCTTGCTCGGCGCCTTTGATCCGCTGCTCATGGGATGGTGCTCACGCCAGGCGATCCTTGGCGAGCACGAGTCGCGCGTGGTGAGCGGCGGGCTGTTCCGGCCAATCGCCCTGGTGCGCGGCCGCGCCGCAGCGACGTGGAGCCTCTCGCGCGGCCGCGTCGTGCTCGAGCCGTTCGTCCGCCTGGGGCGTGCCGCGGTTCCCGCGCTCGAGGCCGACGCCGACGACGTGGTTCGCTTCCTTCGATAGGGCTGTGTCTGGGTGACGACGATCCCAGGTTTGCGCGGAGTGGGTGCGGGAAGTTGACCGGCTAAACCAGTCGGAGGGACGATGTTCAAGAGCTCAAGGCGGGATAAAGCGGAAGGTCGACTGGACCGGCTCGGCGGTCGAGTACTCGAGCTGGTGGGGCGGCTGACCGGCCGCTCATCGCAGAAGGCCAAGGGGAAGGCGGCTCGCGCGCGTGGGGCGGGTAGGACTCGAAAGGGGCAGGCGAAGCAGCGGGTAAAGCGCTAAGCGGCTTCATTTCACCGATCCTCGGACTGATTGCACAGCCTTGCCCGGGTCCTCTCCCGTGTTTGTCCGCGCAGGTCAGCGGGCAGCACGCCGTTAGGGATCGAATCGAGGAGGCGCAAGTCGTGTTTCACATCATCGGACTAATTCTCATCGGGCTGGTCGTCGGCGCGCTTGGGCGCCTCTTCCATCCCGGCCGGGACAAGATGGGGCTTCTCATGACGATGGTCATCGGAGTCGCATCGGTTCTGATCGCGGGTTTGCTCATCCACGGCTTCTTGGGCTTCGTCATTGCGGTGGTGATCGGAGTCGTGCTCGTGGCGCTCTGGTCGCGGCTCGTTGAGGCTCGTCGCAGGCCCACCTGGCGGCAGAAACTCAAGATCGACTGAGGCACGTCGGCGATCCATAGCCGCACTCGAGCCTGCCAGCGGCAGCGAGCCGCCCCGAAGGTTGGCGATAGTAGATGGATGCGCGAGGACCCGTCCGGGGCGACGCATGTGGTTGTTGTCGAGGTCACCGCGGGTGAGCGTCGTCGGACGCCGCGGGGTGTGATCGTCGCACTCGTGCTATTGCTGTTGATCGCCTCGGCGGGGCTGCTGTGGCTGGGCAATCGAAATGTTGCCGGTCCGGTCATGCGTAACAGAGGTCCGGACGGAGTCGCAGCCGTGTACGGCTATCCGCTCAGGTGTCTGAGCGTCACCATCCTGGCCACCAACCGCACGTACGCCCGGGCCGACTTCAATCACCTGAGTCGGTGCGGACGGTACACGTGGTATCCGACCGCGATCTTTCACTACGCCTCGGGGAGGTGGCGGACCGTGCTCGACGCGATCAACTACGTGTGTCCGGTCGCTTCGCTGCCGCGCCCGGTGCAGACCGACCTCGGTGTGTGTGACCTCTCAGGGGTTCAGTCGGGCTCGTAGGTAATACAGCGCGGCCCGGAGCTCTGATATGTGAATGTCGGGGTTGTAGAGAGGACTCCGGCAACCGTCGGTGAGGAGTCGGCGCAGATCAGCCACGGCCGGCGGATCGGGGTCGTCACATCGGTCGAGCGAATCGGCGAGCTCGAGCAGGTCGGGCCTGACCGCCGCGACCCGGTCGAGCAGCAACACCTCGAACCGGCGCCGGGCGCGGCCGCGGTGCAGCCCGCGATCGGCGACCCGTCGGAGGTCGCCCGCGAGCGTGCGACGCAGACGGGCGCTGACCGGCCGCATGCGCTTGCCGGCAAGGCGGGACTGCTCCGCTTCGGCCGGCGAGATGCCGAGATCCGCCAGCGGCTGATGCGATCTCCACACTGCCCGACAGAGCCGGCAACGTGCGGCTTTGATACGAGACGGCTCACCGCATATTCACCTGGCGGGCCGAGATCAGCCGCGATGCGCGGCCGTGGCGGCGTTGGCGCCGGCAATCTCGCGGATGAACTCGCCGGCGGCGGCGAACGCGTCGGCAGCCTCGGGCAGGAACGACCAGAACAGCTGGAAGGCATGCGCCTGCACCGGATAGAGCTCCAACCGGGCGGCCACGCCATGTTCCTGCGCGCGGATCGCGAGCGCTTCGGCGTCGGCCAGGCGGGCGTCACCGGTGGCGGCCTGAATCAGCATCGGCGGCAGGCCGGCGAGGTCGGCGCCGAGCGGGTCGACGATCGGATCGTCGGCTGGATGACCGTTCAGATAGGCCCGGGTGCAGCGGGTCGCCTCAGCATCGGTCGCCATCGGAGCAGCGGCCTCGCCGGCGTCCGTCGGGCGGGCCATCTCGTGCAGCCCGAGGTCGAGCCAGGGGCAGAGCAGGACGGCGGCGCCCGGATACGGCGCGCACTGGTCTTTCAAGGTCAGCAGCAGCGACATCGCGAGCCCTCCGCCCGCGGAGTCACCGGCCACGACCACGCGGTCGGCTGGGACGCCCTGCTCGAGCAACCACCGATACGCGCTCACCGCATCCTGCACGGCGGCGGGGAACGGATGCTCGGGGGCGAGACGGTAATCCGGAACGAGTACCGCGGTCTGGGCCGCGGCGGCCAGGGCGCCGGCGTGTGGTTGATAGCCGAACGCCGACCCCACCACGTACCCGCCGCCGTGCAGATAGAGCACGGTGGGCTCCGGGTGATCCGGGGGCGCCGCGATCAGCGACGGCACGCCGCCGGCGGTGACCGGCCGGACGCTCGTACCAGCCGGTGGGCTGAACCCCGCCTGAAGCCGCTCGAAGGCAGCCCGCGCGTCGTGCAGGCCCTCTTCCTGGGCGACGAGTCCGGACAGCGGCTCGAGCAGCCGGGCGACGCGCCCGAGCAGTTCACCACCGACCGCCAGCGTCGCGGACACCGCCTCGTCGACATCGCGGAGGAGCTTGCGGGCTCGATCCAGCAGCGCCTCGTCGGCCAGTGTCAGCTCGACGCGGTGCGTCGATCGCCGCAGCAGCTCACACCCGACGAGTTGCTCGAGCGAGCGGATCTGCCGGCTGAGCGCCGGTTGGGAAACGTATAGCCGGTCGGCGGCACGGCCGAAGTTGAGCTCCTCGGCGACCGCCACGAACGCCCGCAGGTGGCGTAGCTCTATGCCATCGGGCGCCTGCGGGAAAGGGAGCAGATGTCCGCGTTCCGGCACTCGGCAAGTATGGCTCGGGCGCGCCCAGTTGGTGATGCCGATCCTGCACGACCGTCGTGCAGGATCGGCCTTTCCCTTTCTCGCGCGTGGCTGGAACTCTGGCCCACATGTCATTGGCCGCGGATCTGAAATTGCGCTTCGGCCCCGTGCGGCTCCCGGCGCGCGTCTACCTGCCCGCGCCGCGGGCGCTGGCCGCCGGCCGGCCGACGCTCGTCGTCTGGCTCGCGGGCAGGAAGGGCGGCGATGTGCTGTGCCGCGATTTGAGCGCGGCCGCTGCGGCCGTGGTGCTCGAGCTTCCAAGTTCCGGTTTCCCGATTGGCGGCGGGCACGAGCTGGCGGCACTCGCGTGGGCGGCCGAGCACGCCTCGGAGTTCGGAGTTGGCGGCGGCTCGCTGGTGGTCGGAGGTCAGCTCGCCGGCGCAGCGCGCGCGGCACGACTCGCGCTCGATGCACGCGACAGCGGCTGGCCGGCGCTGCGCAGGCAGGTGCTCGTCCGGCCGACGTTCGCCGGTCCCGGCCTTGTGCCCACTGGAGTCGCTGGCATCGCCCCCGCGACAATCGTCACCAACGGCCTGCGAGGAGACGACGGGAGCCGTTTCGCGGCTACCCTGCGGGGCGCAGGTGTCGCCGTGCAGGAGCTGGTGAGCGACGCTCGTCGGGCGCTGCCCGTCCACGAGCTGGCCGCGGCGCTGCGATGAGTACCGGCTCGGCCACGATGAGAGCGGGTCCGATCCAGGACGATCTCGAGCGCCACCGCCTCGCGCTGACGCGGCACTGCACGCGCATGCTCGCCTCGACGTGCGACGCCGAAGACGCGGTTCAGGAGACCCTGCTGCGCGCCTGGCGGAGTCGTCGTCAGTACGAAGGGCGATCCTCGCTGCACTCGTGGCTGTACCGAATCGCAACCAACGTGTGCATCGACATGCTGAGCGATCGCTCGCGGCGCGCGGTGCCGGTCGAACCCGCGCAGGTCGAGGGCGCCCCGATCGAGGCGGGCGCCGACACCGATCCGGCGGCGCGCACACTGAGGCGTGAGACGTTCGGGCTCGCGCTGGTCGCGGCGATCGAGCGGCTGCCGGCGCGCCAGCGGGCCGTGCTGCTTCTGCGCGAGGCCCTGGACTGGAGGGCGAGCGAGATCGCGGAGCTGTTCGGGACCAGCGTCCCCGCGGTGAACAGCGCCCTGCAACGCGCGCGGGCGAGGCTCGACGGCGGTGGCGCCGAGGCGGACCTCACGCCAACGCCGGTCATGAAGGACCAGCACCGGCAGCTGCTGGCCTCGTACCTGGCTGGGTTCGAGGCCGGCAACTTTGCGCGGTAACGATGAGATCCGGGACCTCTCGGGGTCTGAACGGGAAATGCGCACATGGGAGACAGAGACCACGGTTCCGGGACCGCCGGCGGCAGTGCTCGAACTGCTCACGGAGCCGGACTCGATCTCGCGCTGGGCGCCGGTTCCGTTCGAGGTCGTGTCGCTGCGCGATCGCCGGCTGTGCACGGGCAGCCGCGCCCAGGTCGCGGGCCGGCTCGCTGGCCGCGCCGTCGAATTCGATGTCACCGTATTCGAGGCATCCGGAGAGCGGTTGGCGTTGGCGGCCGACGGTCCGATCTCGATCGGCGTCCAGTATGTCCTGCGCCAGGTCCCCGGCGGGAGCGACGTAAAAGCCTCGGTTTCGGTCGTCGGCCGGGGCCTGTTCGGCCGGGTCCTGGCCAGTGCCACCGAGGCGCTCCTCGCCGCCGGCGCGCTTCGCGTCTCGCTCGAGCGCCTTGGGCGCCTGCTGCGGCCTGCCGTGGCCTAGCGTCAGCTAGCCGATGGTGGTTGATGATCGGGCGGCGAGGACGTGCTCGAGGGCGGCTAGCACCTCCTGGTCAAGCCTGCGGTTCGCGTCCGGTCGCAGGATGCTCAGCACCTCGTCGGGGTCGAGCGCGCGCCGATACGGGCGGTCCGCGCTGAGCGCCTCGGCCACGTCGGCGACGGCAAGGATCCGCGACGGCTGGTCGAGGTGCTCGCCGGTGAGTCCGCGGTAGTAGCCGCTGCCGTCCAAGCGTTCATGATGCGCGGCGGCGATCCGGGCCATGTCTGCGAATGCGCCCACCCGCGCGAGGATCTCCAGCGACCATTGTGGATGGCGCCGAACCGCCTCCCACTCCCCCGGATCGAGCGGACCTGGCTTGTCCAGGATCCGGCTGGACACGCCCAGCTTGCCGATGTCGTGCAGCAGCGCAGCGCGGTGCAGGGTCGCGCGGACACGGTCGTCGATTCCCGCCAACGCGGCCAGGGCGTCGGCGAGCGCGGCCACTCTCTCGGAGTGCTGCGCGGTGTACGGCGATTTGGCGTCGACGATCGAGGCAAACGCGTGCGCCACTCGATCCAGCCGGTCGCTGTCGGCGACAAGAACACGGGCAGGCGGCTCTAGTGGAGTCACCTCGGGGAAATCCAGGGACTGCCAGAAGTCCGAATCCTCCTCGAGGGCGACCAATGCGTCGACCAGGGTGGGGTCGAACCAGGTCCGTCGTCGTCGGCGCGCGATCTCGCAAGCGGCATCCGGCCCGCCGTGCTGCCAGAACACCTCCGCGGTCTGGGCCAGGCACAGCACTCGGCCCGCCAGCGAGATGTCGTCTCCTGAGATTCCGGTGGGGTAACCCCCGCCGTCCCAGTGCTCATCGACGTCCAGGATCGCGCGAGCCGTGACCTCGTCCAGACCGATGGCGCGCGCCACTGCGGCGCCCCGCTCGCAGCGCAGTTCGATCAATGAGCGGGCGCCGGACCGCCCAGACCTGAGCACGGCACCCACGTGGTGTCCTCTCGCCAGCAACGACCCGCCGGTTCCGGCGGTACGGAGCACGTGCAGCAGGGCCTGCGACGTGCTGCTGGTATCAGTCAACCGCCGCGAGCTCTTGACCATCGCATCGTCCGCGCCGAACAGCGCCGCGACCCGGGCCGCGTTCGAGGAGCAGCCCGCGTCTTTGAGCAGCAGGGCATAGAACAGCGATGAGCGCGAGGCGTCGTCCAGACCGAGAGCGCCCGCGAGGCGCATGCCGATCAGGCAGCTGCGCTCAGCATGGCCCCGCGGCTGACCCTCGGTCATGTCGAGGGCATACGAAAGCCCTGAGAGCACCTCCGAGAGAGGAAGCTCGGCAACTGCGTCGATCGGTTGATCGGTGGCCTGGCGTGGCACCCGCATTAGCATCGCGCATCGGCCGGTTCACCTCCACCCGCGCGATCCGGGCAAACCACGATAGAACCTTTTCAATCCTGATCAAGAGATGGTGCGGAAAGTCACAACATGTCCGGGCTGACTAACAGATCGTCTGCGTGGCCCTGCCGCCATCCTGGTGAGCGGGACGCCTTCCTTACCGACGGCTAGGCGGCGGCGGGCGCCGTGGCAGCAACGCGCGGAAGTCGCGGGCGCGCAGGCAGCCCAGCCAGATCCCGACGCCGCGGCTCGACTCGTCGGCGAGCCGAAGCGCCGCGTAGGCGCCGGGATCGAGCGCCGGGCGATCCGCCAGCCAGTCGGCGAGCACCATGGCTGACACAAGCGCGCCGATCCTGCTGGCGAGCTTGCGGCGGCGCCGGTGACCGGTCAGGGTCAGCGCCGCTATAGCGAACGGCGCCCATGGTCCGGCCAGCGCTCGCGCCAGTTCGCGCCCCTCGCGCAGCGTAACGTCCGCGCTGAGCTTGGCCGCCCACGGGCCGGCGGCGGGCAACCGGCGACCGATTGTGCGCCGGAGGCGGGACGCGCGGGCGGCGGCGAGGATGACCACGGCCGGTGGCATGCCAGCGAGTGCCGCGGCCCACGCGAGCGCCGCCGCCGGGGAGAGGAACAGCACCGGGACCCGCTCGGGATGGCGGCGGAGGAGTGGGGCGACCGACTCGTTGTAGGCCACCCGCCGGCGGTACCAAGCCAGCGGTTGTACGCGATCCTCGTGCGCGACCGTCACCTGCGGGTCGTAGCGAAGCTGCCATCCCGCGTCGTGCAGGCGCCACACCAGGTCGACGTCTTCGCCGAGCGACAGGTCCTCGTCAAAGCCGGCGCCAAGTGCCTCACGCCGAGCCACCATGGCCGCGCTCGGCACGTACCAGACCGGGCTGTAGGGTCGCACCAGCGACGGTCGCGGGCCCATGTCGAGCGCCGAACGGCAGCGCTCGTAGGCGGCGATCGGGCCGGACGCGGGCGCGGCGGTGACGATCCGCGGGGCCGCGAGCGCCACCGCCGGATCATCGAGGTGATCGAGCAGGCGGCCGGGGAAGTTCGCCGGCGGGACGCAGTCGGCATCGAGGAAGGCCACCAGTGGCGTCTCGGCCACCGAGAGCCCTGTGTTGCGGGCGGCAGAGGGACCACGGTTTTCGCGGTGGCGCACGTACCGCGCGCCGAACCGCTCCGCCACGGCAACGATCGGCGCCGGATCGGGCGAGCCGTCGTCGACCACGACGAGCGGCCACTTGCCGGCGAGCGGGGCAAGGCACGCGCTCAGCCGCCGAGGATCCGCGTAGACGGGCACCACGATCGTCAGCGCGCCGGCGGCGTGCGGCCGCGCCGGCGGATCGGGATCGGCCAGGCCGGCGTTGAGCAGGCGGCGAGCGAGGAGTCGCTCCTCCTGATCCTCGCGCTCCTCCTGATCCTCGCGCTCGTCCCGCTCCTCGCGCTCGTCCCGATCCTCGCGCTCGTCCCGCTCCTCGCGCTCGTCCCGATCCCCGCGCTCGTCCCGCTCCCCGCGCTCGTCCCCATTCCCGCGCTCGCCCCGATTCCCGCGCGCCTTCTGATCCTCCGCGTGCGCCCAACTCACTGGCTGGCCAGCCAGCCAGCCACGGACAAGGGAGGCGGCGCGGGCGGACAAGGTCAGGATCCGCAGGGGCGAGCCCCCCACCAGGATCTCGCCATCCCGGATCACCCGCGTGCCGGCGGCTGGCCGGAGGCGCCATCCCGCGGGGACGGGAATGGGCATCCTGGCGGCAGTCGCGCCCGCGTCGGCCGGGGCAATGATCATCAAGCGGTCAGTCCGCCGTCGACCGGCAGCACCGCGCCGGTCAGTGCCGAAGCCGCCGGACCGCACAGCCAGATCACCGCCTCGGCAATCTCGTGCGGCTCGATCAGCCGGCGTATCAGGTGCTGACTGGCGAACTCCTCCTCGCCGGTGAGATCGTAGACCTCGGCACTCGCCGCGAGCATGACCCCTCGCGTCGAACCCGGACAGATCGCGTTGGCGGACACGCCCGTCCCGGCGAGGTCACCGGCCAGCGCGCGGACGTAGCCGACGGTGGCCGCCTTGGCCGCTGAGTAGGCGGCGAGCTGTGACATGGCCCGCAGCGCCGCCGCCGACGCAATCGCCACGAACCGTCCGCCACCCGCTTGCATCATCCCGGGGATCGTGGCCTCGGCGAGTCGCCGGGTGCCGTGCAGGTTGACGTTCATCAGGCTTGCCCAGGCGTCCTCGCTCGTCTCCCACCCGGCTCCTCCCGCGATCACGCCAGCGGCGGCCACCGCGGCGGCCGCGGTCCTTCGCTCCAGGGCGCGCGTGAGCGAGGCGACGAAGTCCGCGCTGCCGACGTCGGCCTGGAGCACCTCGACGCTCGCGGCGCCGGCCTCGGCACATCGGGACGCGAGGGCGTCCAGATCCGCCGGCGCCGGCATCTCGTACGCGATCCCGGGCTGCGCCGCACACGCGTCGACCAGGAGCAATGACCAGCCTCGCGCGGCCAGTCCTGTAGAGACGGCGGCCCCGATGCCGCGCGCGGCACCGGTGACCACGGCCAGATCGGACTCGTCAGGCATGCGCCGGCGCCGGGACCGGGAGCAGCGCGTCGAGCGAGGCCACGCACCCGGCGATCAGCTCTTCGAGGAGCCGGCGTCCCTCGCCCGCGGTGGCACCTCGCGGATCGCCCAGCACGCCATTGGCGCTGACGGATCGCACGCCTTCGCTGCGCAACCGACCCATGAGCTCGCTCACCGGGCGGCGCTCACCCGCCTCGGCAAGGTCGAGCCGCACGGCCTGCGGGGCGAGGTGCAGCAGCAGCGCCGTCTCGGTCAGGCCAGCGTGCGCGTCACCTGAGCCCGGCGAGGCGTGGAACGCCGCACACCGCTGTCCCTCGCCAAGCAGGCGATCCACAGCTGCAGACACCGCGTCCCGGTTTCCGCCGTGCCCGTTAACCAGGAGCATCGCCTCCCAGTCCCGGGTCGCGTCGCGACCGAGCTCAACCAGAACCGAGCAAAGGGCGCCGGTACCGATCGACAGCGTGCCCGCAAAACCGGCGTGCTCGCCACTGGAGCCGAAAGCGACCGGCGGCGCCACGGCCACCCCCTGGCGCAACGCCGCGGCGCCACGGGCTACCGCGACCGCGATGCGGGTGTCGGTATCGAGCGGGAGGTGACGCCCGTGCTGCTCGAGCGACCCGACCGGCACGAGTACGGCTCGGCGCCGTGCGCGCTCCATCTGAACCCAGCTGGAGTCAGAGAGATTTGTCACAGAGTGCTAAATTATCGCGCCCGACCGGCCGGCGAGAGAGGAGACGCCACGTGAGCATCACGCCTGAGCAGCTCGAGAAGACCGACGAAGACCGCGAGCGGGAGGAGAAGACCACCGCGCCGCCCGAGGCCGAGGAGCTCGTCGTCGAGGACCTGCTGGTCGAGGACGTCTCGATCGATGGCATGTGCGGCGTCTACTGATCTGCTCGATCGCGGCTGGCGAGTCGCGCCGCAGGTCGCGCTGCGCCCCGAGCCGTTTGGCGCGCTGGTCTATCACTTCGGCACTCGCCGGTTGACCTTCCTGAGGAGCCGGCTGCTGCTCGATGTGGTGCGCGGACTCGACGAGCACGCGACCGCGCGTGAGGCTTGCGATGCCGCGGGGGTGCAGGCGAGTGAGCGCCCGCGCTATTCGCGGGCCCTCACGACGTTGGCCGGCGCGGGCATGATCGTTCCGCAGGACGCGTCGTGAGCGCGACGCTGGTCGAGCAGCTCGAGACTGGACTAGACGCGCCGATCTGCCTGACCTGGGAGCTGACCTATGCCTGCAACCTGGCCTGCGTGCACTGCCTGTCGAGCTCGGGTCGGCGCGATCCGCGCGAGCTGACCACGGAGGAGTGCCAGGGCGTCATCGACGAGCTCGAGCGTATGCAGGTGTTCTATGTGAACATCGGCGGCGGCGAACCGACGGTCCGGCGCGACTTCTGGGAGCTGGTGGAGTACGCGGTGGCGCACCGGGTCGGCGTGAAGTTCTCGACCAATGGCTCGCGGATCAGCGCGGAGCGGGCGCAGTGGCTGGCCGGCTGCGACTACGTGGATGTGCAGGTCTCGCTCGACGGCGCCACGTCCGAGGTCAATGACGCGGTTCGCGGACCCGGCTCGTACTCGACGGCGATCACCGCGATGGAGAACCTGGCCGGCGCGGGATTTGCCGGCTTCAAGCTGTCGGTCGTGGTCACGCGCGAGAACGTCTCGCAGCTGGACGAGTTCAAGCGGCTGGCAGATGGCTTCGGAGCGCAGCTCCGGCTCACGCGCTTGCGACCGTCCGGACGCGGGGCCGATGTCTGGGGGGAGCTCCATCCCACCGCGGCGCAGCAGCGCGAGCTCTACGAATGGCTGCTCGCCCACGGCGAGAACGTCCTGACCGGCGACTCCTTCTTCCACCTCGGCGGCTACGGCGCGGCGTTGCCGGGCCTGAACCTGTGCGGGGCGGGACGCGTGGTGTGCCTGATCGATCCGATCGGCGATGTGTACGCGTGCCCGTTCGTGATCCACGACGAGTTCCGCGCCGGCAACGTGCGCGAGCCGGGCGGATTCGCGCGGGTATGGCGGGAATCGGCGCTGTTTGGCGATCTGCGCCGGCCCCAGCACGCCGGCGCGTGCGCGAGCTGCGGCCTGTTTGACAAGTGCCGCGGCGGCTGTATGGCGGCCAAGTTCTTCACCGGCCTGCCTCTGGACGGACCCGATCCGGAGTGCGTCCTCGGTCACGGCGAGCGGCTCCTAGCGGCGCGCGGCGACGATCCGATCCCACGCCCGTCGGTGGACATGTCGAAGCGGAGGCCCCGCCGCCGGCCGGCGCGGGCCTGCGACGAGAACCCGCTCACGGTGATCCCGGCGTGATGAGGCGGAGCCTCTGGTTCGAGTCGGTCGCGGTCGCCCAGCGCCGGGCCAAGCGGCGGCTGCCGAGGTCGGTCTACGCAGCGCTGATCGCGGGCTCCGAGGCGGGGCTCACGCTCGCCGACAACGTCGCCGCGTTCGGAGAACTCGGGTTCGCGCCGCATGTCGGCGGAGCCCCCGCCCAGCGGGACATGTCCACCACGGTGATGGGGGAGCAGATCTCGCTCCCGGTCCTGATCTCGCCGACCGGCGTGCAGTCGGTGCACCCGGATGGCGAGGTCGCGGTGGCGCGCGCCGCGGCCGCCCGCGGCACCGCGATGGGGCTCAGCTCGTTTGCCAGCAAGCCCCTCGAGGACGTGGTCGCGGCGAACCCGCAGACGTTCTTCCAGCTCTACTGGGCGGGCTCGCGCGAGGCAATCGTCCAGCGGATCGATCGTGCCCGGGCGGCCGGTGCCCGGGGGCTGATCGTGACCCTGGACTGGACGTTTTCCCACAGCCGCGACTGGGGCAGCCCGTGGATCCCGGACAAGCTGGATCTGGGAGCGATGGCCCGGCTCGCACCACAGGCGCTTGCCAGGCCAGCCTGGCTGATCGAATGGGCACGTTCCGGCGGTCCGCCCGACCTGACGGTGCCCAACGTCACGGCGCGCGGCGCCCCGGCGCCGACCTTCTTCGGTGCCTACGGCGAGTGGATGATGACCCCGCCGCCGAGCTGGGATGACCTGCGCTGGCTGCGTGAGCAGTGGGATGGGCCGTTCATGCTCAAGGGCGTGGTGCGCGTGGACGATGCCCGGCGCGCCGTCGACGCCGGCTTCAGCGCGATCTCGGTCTCCAACCATGGCGGCAACAACCTCGATGGCACCCCTGCCCCGATCCGCGCGCTCCCCGCGGTCGCCGAGGCGGTCGGCGATCAGATCGAGGTGCTGCTCGACGGCGGCATCCGGCGCGGCAGCGACGTGGTCAAGGCGCTCGCGCTGGGCGCGCGCGCGGTGATGATCGGACGCGCGTACCTGTGGGGTCTCGCCGCGGCGGGTCAGGCCGGGGTCGAGAACGTGCTCGACATCATGCGCGCCGGCGTCGACTCAGCGCTGCTCGGTCTCGGCCGCGCGTCGACCGCGGAGCTGACGCGAGACGATCTCCTCGTCCCGGCCGGCTTCGAACGCAGGCTGGGCGCCGCGGACGAGGCCGCGGTCAGCCTTCGTGGATGACCACGCCACGGATGTTCTTGCCGGCCAGCAGGTCGTGGTAGCCCTGGTTGACCTGCTCGAGCGAGTAGCGCTGGGTGATGATCTCGTCGAGCTTCAGATGACCTGACCTGTAGAGGCCGAGCAGGTTGGGCATCTCGAAGATCGGGTTTGACCCGCCGGCCAGGGAGCCCTGGATCCGCTTGTGCCAGCCGACCATCGGCGAGCCGGTCAGGCTGATCGACTTCACGTCGGCCCGGCTGACTGAGGTCAGGACGACTCGGCCGGCCTTGCCGATCAGGCTTACCGCGTCGACCGTGATCTCAGGCTCGAGTACGCCGACCGTGACCACGGTCAGGTCCGCCATCTGCCCTCGCGTCATGTCGATAAGTTGCTCGCGCGCCTCGTCGACGTTGGTGAAGCCGTGCGTCGCGCCCAGGCGTTTGGCCATGTCGAGCTTGAACGGGTTGGGATCGATCGCGATCAGCCGCGCGGCTCCCGCGTAGCGTGCGCCCTGCACGGCGTTGATGCCCACGCCGCCCACGCCCATGACCACGACGGTCTCGCCGGCGCGCGTCTCGCCGGCGCGCACGGCCGAGCACCAGCCCGTGGTCACGCCACAGCCGACCAGGCAGGCGACCTCGAAGGGAATGTCCTTCTCGATGCGCACACACGAGTACTCCGAGACGACCGTGTGGTCCGAGAAGGTGCCGAGCGCACAAAACCCGCCGTAGTCCTCGCCCTGCTTGTGAAACCGAAAGGTCTCGTCCTGCAGGCAGCCAACGCCGGCGTAAAGGCCGCGATCGCATAGGTTCTGGTGGCCGGTCGAGCAGTAGCGGCACTTCCCGCAGGCGGGGATGTAGGAGGTGACGACGTGATCGCCCGGCTCCACGCGCGTGACTCCCGGGCCGACCGCCTCCACGATGCCGGCGCCCTCGTGACCACCGACCAGGGGGAAGCGGATATGGCTGCCGCCCTCGGCGCGGATGTGCTCATCCGAATGACACAGGCCAGCCGCCTTGTAGCGGATCAGCACCTCATACTCTTTGGGCGGGTCGAGGTCGAGCTCAGTGATCTCCCAGTCGGTGCCGGGCTGATGCAGCACGGCCGCGCGCGTCGTCATGTTCGCCATTCGGGGTCTCTCCTCGGTTGATCGCGGGTCACATCGACGCCACCTGCGGGACCACCTCGCTCCCGATCAGCCGGAGGTGGTCGAGATCGTCGATGTCGAAGATGTGCAGGTACACGGTCTCGCAGCCGGCCTTCGCGAGCTCCTCGAGCGAGCCGACCACTTCGGACGGCGTGCCGACCACTCCGCCCGAGAGCATCCGCTCGCCGGGTGGGCCAAGTCGCGCCAGCCGCCGCTGCGCCTCCTCGCGCGTCGAGCCGCAGATGACCTGATAGGTGGCCGACATGCGCAGCGTGGCCGGATCGCGACCGATCTCTTCGCAAATTCGCCGGACGTTCTCGAACCGCTCGCGGCTGCCCTTGCCGCCGCCGCTGTTGAACTCGTCCGCGTACCGGGCGGCCATCAGCGGCGTGCGCCGCGGCCCGGTGCCGCCAATGATGATCTCGGGACGGGGCTGCTGCACGAGCGCCGGGAAGTTGGCGCACTGATCGAGCTGCCAGAACCGTCCGTGGAAGCTGAAGGTGTCGCCGCGCGGCGTCGTCCACAGTCCGGTGATGATCTCCATCGCCTCGGCCAGACGGTCGAAGCGCTCACCGATGGGCGGGAACGGGATGCCGAAGGCCAAGTGCTCGCGCTCGTACCAGCCGGTTCCGATCCCCAGGCAGATCCGCCCGCCCGACATCTGGTCGACGCTGGCCACGGCAATGGCCAGCACCGCGGGGTTGCGATACGTGCCGGCGGTCATCAGCGTCCCCAGCTTGACCGTGCTGGTCTCGCGGGCCAGCCCGCCGAGGGTGGTCCACGAGTCAGTCGGCAGGTAGTCGGGATCGGTCGAATCGATACCCAGGTAGTGGTCGGAGCGGAAGAACGCGTCGAAGTCCGCCTCCTCGGTGGCCTTGGCCATGGCCACGATGCGGTCGTAGGTCGCACCGTGGCGCGGCTCCATGAGCACTCGTAGTTTCACGCCGACTCCTCTGGTCGCGGCAACGGGAATGGCGCCGGCCCGCCCCCGTCGAGGACGAGCATCTGCCCGGTCATGAACTCGGCACCATCGCTGGCCAGGTAGCGCACCGCGAACGCGACATCCTTGGGCTGGCCGACCCGCCCGACCGGCAGGCGCCGGCCCCGTTGCTCCATCTCCGACGCCACGTCGATGTCGGGGTCGAGGCTCAGCACCGACCGGCTGGTGTCGAGGGCGCCGGGGCTTATCGCGTTTACCGTGATGCCCCACGCGGCCAAGTCCATGGAGAGCGCTCGGGTCAACCCGATGATCCCGGCTTTCGAGGCCGAATACGGCGTCGAGCGGGGCGCGGCGATCACGCCGGCCATCGAGGACACGTTGATGATCCGGCCCCAGCGCTGGCGGCGCATCGGCGGCACGGCGGCGCGGCACATCAGCCAGGTTCCGCGCAGGTTGATGCGGATCACCTCGTCGAACACGTCGATGGGGATCTCGTCGATCACGTCGCGATCGAGCCCCTGTGGCGCGGCCGCGTTATTGACCAGGATGTCAAGCCGACCAAAGCGCTCGAGCGCGCCGTCGATCATCGCCCGTGCGTCGTGCTCGTCGCCGATGTCGCCGAGCGCGGAGGCGGCGGTGCCGCCGGCGGCCTCAATGTCGGCGACGAGCGTCTCGAGCCCGTGCCACGACTTCGGCTGCCCAGCGCCCACGATCTCCTGCCGGCGGTTCGGCACGCCGGTGGCCCGGCGGTCGGTCACCACGACGGCGGCGCCGTCGGCCGCGAGCGCGCGGGCGACCGCCTGGCCGCTGCCGTCGGGCTTGCCGCAGCCGGTGACGAGCGCGACGCGCCCGTTCATGACCGCGCCTCTGTCTGTGCCGGCGCGCCCGTTCCCGGCCGGACCCCGGTCTGTGCGGGTGAGTCCGTTCCTGACCGGACCCGGGTTTGTGTGGGTGAGTCCGTTCCGGGCCGGACCCCGGTCTGGGCGGGCGAGCGGGTCACCCCTGGGTAGGGCATCCGCGCCGGCCCGCCGCCGTCGACCGCCAGAACCTGACCGGAGATCCAGCGCGCCTGGTCGGAGGCCAGGAACAGCACGGCGGCGGCCGCATCCCAGCAATCGCCCTCGGTCCCGAGCGCGTTCATCTTCCGCCGCGGCTCGCGCGCCTCGGCCGGGAGGTTCTCGGCCACCCCGGCCGTCCACAGCGC
>JAFASQ010000145.1 GCA_019244395.1 Solirubrobacterales bacterium
ATGCAGGCTAACTTGCAAGCGAGCCGCCAGAAAAGGTGGCGGGCCCGTACCGCGATGGCGGTACGGGCCCGGCCGAAGGACGACCCTGGTAGGGCTGGGGGCCGTCCGAAGACCCGCGAGAAAGGGGGCGATGCTCGCGGGCCCGTCCGACTTCCTTGTCGACCCTTAGCATAGCGCCGCCCATACCGGCGACGTCAAGCAAGTTGGACATAATTGTGCGCGTTCACACGCCCTCGCAAGACCCAACCGCGCAACCTCTGGCCCTGAAGCACGTTTCGAATATGGAGGTTCGCCGGCGAATCGAGCGGCCCGCACGCCCTGTGGCCAGGCCGAACTCCGGCGATGTGTCCTGAGAGCCCCGTTCAATCCCAGCCCGATCTGATCCCGCGCCCGGCGACGGTCGATGTCGTTGGGGTGCCGCTCGCCGTGACCGACTACGAGCAGACGCTCCGCTGGATGGACGGAATGGTCGCCGAACGCCGCCGCGGCTACGTTTGCGCCTGCAACACGCACACGGTAATGGCCTCCAGAGAGGATCCCGAACTCCGCACCGCCCTACTCTCCTCCGAAGCGCTGAACGTGCCCGATGGCCAGCCTCTCGTGTGGGCGATGAACGCCCTCGGGCATTCGCTCAACGATCGCGTCTACGGCCCCGAGTTGATGGCTCGCGCCTGCGCGCGCGCTGCTGCCGACACCGG
This sequence comes from Solirubrobacterales bacterium, assembly GCA_019244395.1. Classification (GTDB taxonomy): domain Bacteria; phylum Actinomycetota; class Thermoleophilia; order Solirubrobacterales; family Solirubrobacteraceae; genus Palsa-465. Next base: position 699 of record JAFASQ010000145.1, read on the forward strand.
ACACCGGTTCTACCTCTACGGCGGACGCGACCAGGATGCGCTGCTCCGACTCAGCCTAAGCCTCCGCCGGCGCTTTCCGGGCATCAACATCGTCGGCGGGTACGCGCCGCCGTTCCGATCGCTCGGCCACGAGGAGCGGGTCGCGATCGCCGAGGAGATCAACGGGTCCGAGGCAGACGTGGTGTGGGTTGGGATCGGCGTGCCCAAGCAGGAGAAGTGGATGGCGGTGATGCGTCCATTTCTCGAGGCGCCAGTGCTCGTCGGCGTGGGTGCCGCGTTCGACTTCCACGCCGGCATCGTGCCCCAGGCCCCGCCCGGCCTCCAGCGCGCCGGACTCGAATGGGCCTACCGCTTGGCGCGCGAGCCGCGCCGGCTGTGGCGGCGATACCTGCGCTACAACCCGCGGTTCGTGGCCGCCTTCGCGCGCCAGCTCGTCGCGCAGCGCAACGCCGGCGAGAAGCCCCGAATCCCCTACCGGTAAGAAGAGTCGACGGCGCTCAGCTCCGGCGAAGCCGCTGTCAGGCGCGCCCAGAATCGAGCGAGTCCCATTGTCGCGAGGCCGGGAATCTCGCGAGCGGTCTCGAGCAAGCCGCACCCCCGCCCGCATCGCCGATTGCGCGCCCAATTGCGGAGGAATTTTGCCGGCCAGCGTTGCTACGCTGGCCGGCGTGTCGACTCTTGCCACGGCGCACGCAGGCGCCACACCAGAGCCGGCTGGGGCGACGCCGACAAGCCGCAATTACCGGTCGTTCCTCTTCGCCGATCTGGCGCTGACGCTCGTGCTGGCCGCGGGCTTAGCCCTGATCGTGTTCGTCGCCACCGGGGGAAGCGACCTCGCCCCGAACACCTGGGTCGAGATCTTGTTGCTCGCCGTCGGGGCCGGAACCGCGGTGGCGGTGGCGCTGCTGGCGCCCGGGAAGCCCGGCTGGGGATTCGCCGCGGTTGCCCTTTTCGCGGGGCTCGTGGCGCTGACCTATCTCTCGATCGCCTGGTCGGTGCAGCCCGGCACCTCGTGGGTGGAGGCCAACCGCACGCTCGCCTATCTGGGGGCGTTCGCCGCCGCGGTGGCGCTCGCCCGGATCGCGCCGGCGCGCTGGCCTGCGGTTCTCGGTGCCGTGGCGCTCGCAACGGTCGTGGTCTGCGGCTACGCGCTGCTCGCGAAGGTGTTCCCGGCATCGCTCAACGCCAACGACACCCTGGGTCGCCTGCGGGTCCCGTTCGGCTACTGGAACGCCACCGGGCTCATGGCCGTACTCGGGCTGCCGGTCTGCCTGTGGGCTGGCACCCGCCCGGCGACCGGCCGCGTCCTGCGCTCGCTCAGCGTTCCGGCAGTAGCACTCCTACTGACCACACTGATCCTGGCCTACTCCCGCGGCGCGCTGCTCGCCGCCGCGGTCGGCCTCGCCACCTGGTTCGCCCTCGTTCCGCTCCGCCTGCGGGCGGCGCTGCTCCTTGCGGTTGGGGCACTCAGCGCCGCCATTCCCACAGCCTGGGCGCTGGGGCATCACGCCATCACTCACGACAACGTCTCGCTGGCCTCGCGCACCGCCGCGGGTCACACCTTCGGCCTGGTGCTCCTCGGAGTCCTGGCCCTCAGCACCGCGGGCGGCTTCGTGACCATCCGCGCGATGGACCGGGTTGTGCTCGCCGAGCACACCCGCCGGCGCATCGGCATCGCTCTGCTGATCCTCGTGGCGCTGGTGCCGGTCGCCGCGATCGCCGGCGCGGCCGCCTCGTCGCGTGGCCTGACCGGCCAGATCTCCCACCAATGGAACACGCTGACCAGCACCACGCCTCCGAGCGTGGGCAACAACGCCGCTCGCCTGGGTCAACTCGGTAACAGCCGTGGGCTCTACTGGAGCGAAGGGCTGAAGGTAGGCGAGCACGCCCCGGTCGCCGGCGTCGGCGCCGGCGGGTTCGACATCGCCCGCACGCGCTACACCACGAACACCCTGGCCGTCGCCCACGCGCACAGCTACGTGGTCGAGACGTTCGCCGATCTCGGGCTGATCGGAATCGCGCTAAGCCTGGCTCTGCTCACGACCTGGGCGCTCGCGACGCGCCGCGCACTCCGCGGCCCGCCCGCCGACGCGCGCCCGGCCGCCGACGCGCGCCCGGCCGCGGAGCGCGTGGGGCTGATCACCATGCTCGCCGTGGTGGTCACCTTCGGCGTCTCGTCGCTCATCGACTGGACGTGGTTCATCCCCGGCGTCACGGTGCCGGCGCTCGTCTGCGCCGGCTGGCTGGC
>JAFASQ010000280.1 GCA_019244395.1 Solirubrobacterales bacterium
TAGGCGAGCATCATCCAAGCGGTGAGCGGCAACGTCATCATCGTGTAGACGAGGACGAGGCCGACTTGCGTGTCGTACAGCCCGTAGGAGCGATAGAGCAGGAAGAGGGGAAGCGCCACCGCGACCGGCGGCAGGAAGCGCTGGGACAGCACCCAGTTCGCGAGGTGGCCCGATCCGGTGTCGAAGCGCGCCAGGCTGTAGCCGAGCGGCGTGCCGATCAGGATCGAGCAGGCCGTGGAGGCGGTCGCGACGACGAGGCTGTTCACCAGGCCCGCGAGGCCACGATAGGCGAACAGCGCGGCGGCGTAGTGCACGGCGGTCGGATGCGCGGGGAACCACACGGGCGGCACGGCAAGGTAGTCGTCGGCCGGCTTGATGGAGGTGATCGCCACCCAGTAGAGCGGCGCGAGCACGAACAGCACCGCCGCGCCCACGCCAACCAGGCGCCCGAGCCGCCGCGCGAGGCGCCGGCGGCGGTGCCGGATAGCGGTCAACGGTCGGCTCCCGCACGGAGCAGCCGGCGCACAAGGACGGTGATCGCCGCGGCGGTGAGAATCAGGAAAATCCAGCTTCCCGCCGTTGCCTGCGAAAGGTGGAAGTTCTGGAAGCCGGTCTCGTACAGGTAGAAGGACGCGGTGTAGGTGCTGGTGCCGGGGCCGCCCCCGGTCATCATGAAGATCGTGTCGAACAGCTTGACCGCGTCCAGCAGCCGGAAGGTGATGGCGAGCAGGATCATCGGCACGAGCTGCGGGAGGGTGATGTAGCGGAACGCCTGCCAGCCGTTCACACCGTCGATCATCGCCGCCTCGTACGGCTCGTGCGGCAGCGCGGTGAGCCCGGCGAGCAGGATGACGAACATGAACGGAGTCCACTGCCAAGCGTCCGCCATCACCAGCGCCACAAAGTTCCACGGGAAGGCGCTCAGCCAGTCGATCGTCACGGGATGGCCGAGCAGCTTGCCGAGCAGGTAGTCCACCGGGCCGAACGGGCGCTGGAGCAGCAGCGCCCAGAACTGTCCCACGATCACCGGGCTGATGAACAGCGGGATAATGAGGACCGAGGTCACGAGGCCCCGGCCCGCCAGCGGCCGCTCCATCAAGAGCGCGAGGCCGAGGCCGAGCAGGAACTCGACCGTCACGCTCAGCACGGAGAGCACGACGGTCACGACCAGCGCGGATTGCGCAACCGGATCGTTCACCACCTGGGCGAAGTTGCGCAGGCCGACGAAAGCATGGCCTGGCACCAGGAAGTCGTAGTTCACAAAAGCGACCCAGAGCGAGTAGGCCAGCGGGTAGGCCGTGAGCGCCAGGATCAGCAGCACCGCCGGGAGGGCCAGCAGCAAGCCGGTGTGGCGCTCCGCCCAGGCGGACAGTGTCGAGGGCCGCCGGGCGCGGGCGCCGGCCCGTGGCGCCGCCGGCGCGACGGGCAGCAGCGACGTGGCGGACTCGCTTCCGCGCCGGGCCATCCGACTCCTTCGCCTCTCGGGATCAGGCGAGGTGGACGGCGTGGCCGAGGGCCGCGACCGTGTGGTCGGCGTAGCTGCCCGGCAGCTTCTTGAACTGCTCGTAGGCGGCGCGCTGGGCGGGGACGCCGATCTTGTCGGTGATCCCGTCCCACTCGGCCGCCGCCTTCTTGAGCGCGCCCTGGGGGTCCGCGCCGGCCCAGACCGCGGTGCACATGCGGTCGAGACTCAGCGCGTAGTCCTGCCAGCCCGGCATGATGAGATCCACCACGCCGCCGTTCGCCGCGTCCGAAAGGGTGACAAGGTAGTCCTTCGCCGCGGGCCACAGCGCGCGATAGAGCGGGGAGGTGTAGTGGGAGAGGCGGTACGGGTCGCGCAGCGTGTAGGGCAGCATCACCCGGACCAGCGAGACCGAAGGGCTTGTCGCCCACTGCATGAACAGATAGGCCGCCTCCGCGTGGTCGGAGTCCGCGGCCAGCGCCTTGACGTAGCCGGACGCCATCTCGCCGTTGCCGCCGGGCATGACCGCGTAGCCCACCTTTCCCACCACGTCCGAGCGCGGCACGAAGTTCACGGCCTTGGCGCGCTGCGAGTAGTTCTCGCTCATGCGGCCCGTGGGCGGCCAGGAATAG
>JAFASQ010000289.1 GCA_019244395.1 Solirubrobacterales bacterium
CTCTGCCGGGCCTCCTCGCGAGCCGGACAGCCGCTGATGGAGCGCGAGCACCTCCGACCCGGTGCACCAGCCTGGAAAGCGGAAGAGTTCGGCCAGGTAGCCGAGCATCCGGCGGGCCTCCCGAGTGTCCGAGTGGGCGCCAAAAATACGCGCTGAACCGGTCGACGGACGAACCAGGCCGCACGCGATCTTCATCAGCGTCGACTTGCCGGCTCCGTTGGCCCCGACCAGCCCCACGAGCTCGCCGGGCCGGACGGTCAGCTCGACCCCTTCGAGCGCCGTCACCGAGCCGTAGCGTTTTCCGAGATCGCAGACAACTAGCGCCGGCGCGCTGCTTCCAGGCCGAGATTCTGCCGGCGAATCCGACAGCTGCAGTGGTGCTGGCGTGCTGTGAGCGGTGCTCATACGTGCAGAGTCTCAATAACACGCCGGCGGTGACAGCCCCGTAACAGCCCGCTCGACGAACGCGAGTAGAGAACCGCCACCGCCGCGTCGCTCGCCCAGCGCGCTCGCCGAAGCGCCCCTCCGCCCGCTCGCGCTCCTCGAGATCACGGGCGCTCCCTGATGCAGCCAGAACCCAGCAGCGGCGGCGCCGACGATCGCGTCATCCCATAGGGATAGCGCGACCCGACGCCGAGTTGGCCAGTCCTGTGTCGTGAAGCGGTCGTCCGCCGGGCAACGCGCTCGCGCCTGAGCACGCCGCCGAGGCAATAGCGTGACACGGGACGCCGCGAAGGCTAAACGCGATCCTCAGGGTGACGGGAACCGTACGCTCGAGGGCGGGCGAGAGGAGCAGCGGAACCTGGGGGCATGTTCATCATTGCGTTCCGTTCAGATGTCGAGCCGGCGGACCGGAACCTTGCTCCCGGCGACGCCAGCCGCTGCGCCGGCCTGAGAACGAAAGAAATCATCTGCCGCCGCCGGAGGGAGCCCGCTCGGAGAACGTGACGCATGGCAGGAGTCCCGATCGAGCCCAGATCGCGTCTTCGGCATGTGGTGTCTCGAATGACTGCGGCGACGGAATAGGTCCCGGCCGGGCGCCGACGACGATGGTGCTCGGCCAGCAGCCGACTCACGCGTGGATGCGACCTCGAACTCTGCCCCCCACGTCGCTCGGGTCTCGGCAACTGGCATCGGCGCGCCGCCTGCCCGCTTCGATGTCGCGCGTCGTGTGGCCCGGTCAGGAGTCACCCCGCAGGGGCCACGTTACCCGTCGGCCCCCGCGGGGACCGGTATCGGGCGCCGCCGGGACTGCGCGAAAGTCACCAGCTGGCCCGTCTGCTCATCCCAGAGCTTGTAGCGAACGGCTCGCAGCCCGTCCGATAACGAGAGGGTCGGGACCCCGGCGAACAGTGGGCTTGCCGCGTGCGCCTGCGGGAGGTTGTAGTTCGGAATGCGGGCGTTGAGGTGGTGTACGTGATGAAGGCCGATGTTGCCGGTGAAGAACCGCAGCACCGAGGGCAGCTTCAGGTGCGAGCTGCCGCGCAGCGCCGCGTCGGTGTAGCTCCATTTCTCGCCGCTCTGCCAGTAGGCGTCCTCGAACTGGTGCTGGACGTAGAACAGCCAGATGCCGATCGATCCCGCCAGGAAAGCCGATGGCGTCCAGACGATCAAGAAGTCCTTCCAACCGATCAGCCAACACAGCCCGCCGACGAGCAGAGCGAGCGCCGCGTCGGTGCCCAGCACGCTGTTGCGGATCCGCGGACGCGCCCCTCTGGCCACGATCCGCGGCCCGATGATCATCGCCATCACCGGACCAAGCCCGAACATCACCAGAGGGTTGCGGATCAGCCGGTAACCCACGCGCCCGCGCCAGGAGCGCGCGGTGTACTCGGCGACAGTCAGGGTCACGATGTCGCCAACACCGCGGCGGTCGAGGTCGCCCGCGGTAGCGTGATGCACCGCGTGGTCGTGACGCCACCGGCGAAACGGCGACAGGACTAGTAGTCCAAGCGTTGTGCCGAGGACGGTATTCGCGCGGCGCGACGGCAGCAGCGAACCGTGCGCACAGTCGTGAAAGACGATAAACACCCGGACGAGGAACCCAGCAGCCAGGACCACCAGAGCGCCGGTCAGCGCCAGCGAGACACTGAGCGTCAGGTACATCACCACGCTGACCGCCAGGTATGGCAGCGCCGAGGTGGCGATCGAGAGTGTGCCGCGTCGGGCGCAGGGTACGGCGTAGGGCGCGAGCGCCTTACGCCAGAACTGCGGGTCCGGTTCGGATTTCATGAGGCTCCGTTTCGTTGGGGTGCGCCGGCCCTGGCGCACGTGCAGATGCGAAGTGGTGGCGGCGGTCGTGGCGTCGAACCTTCGGCCGCTGCTTACCCGCAGCCGCACAAAAATAGTCAGGCTCCATAAGAATGAGTTGAGAGGCCTCGCGGATCAGCTTGCGGTAATGGCTGGTGGCCTCGGGATGACCGATGCCGATCCCGAGCAGGACCCGGCCCGGAAAAACGGGTCTCGAGCTCAGCGAAATCACTAGCCACCCGTTCGGGCTCGCTCGCCCAGACGTTGAGGATTCCGGTTGCCAGCACAAGCCGGTCGGTCGCCTCCAGGGGTGGCCGGAGCGCTGGCAGCCGCGGCGATCCTCCCAGCCACAACGTGCCGAAGCCGAGATCCTCGAGGAGCTTCGCGGCTTCACCAGGATTCTCCTCGCCGATCGCGTGATATGTCGTCCACACGCCGAACTCACCGAGGCGCATCCCATCGAGCTTGGCAGACGCGTCCGCCCCCGGGGCCTGCAGCCGAGCGGGGGAGCTGGAATCTTAGAAGCTGAGCTGGGCTACCAGGCTCTGTGCCGCCCGAACAACCAGATCGCGGCGACGATCAGCAGCAGCAGGAGCAGCGGATGAACCGCGATCCCAAGGACTATGGCGATGACAACGATGAGTGCGGCAATCAGCACGTCGCGAATCATTTGAGCCTCCGATCCGGCTTTTAGTACCGCCCCC
>JAFASQ010000307.1 GCA_019244395.1 Solirubrobacterales bacterium
ACGGCAAGACGATCACCAAGCTCTTCTCCGCGCCGTCCAGCAAGGGCAGACTCGTGACGATCGCCGCTGGAGCGTGGAGCGTCAGCACCGGCAAGACGCTCATCCTCGGGGTCGGGCTCAACGCGACCGGCAAGACCCTGTTGAGGAGGTTCGGAAAGATCCCATCGACCCTGACGATCACGCCCACCTACAACGGCTACACCCTCTCCGCGATCACCCGAACGATCACCCTCCCTCAACGCTGACCCAGGGCCACCGAACCAGAAGATGACCGAACGCACCAACCGATCGAGAGGTGGACTCAGTCCTTCCCGCGGGCCCGGGCGCGGCCTCCCCGCGCAAACCCGTAAGTCTGCGCTCGACCAAGCATCGCCCCGGATCGATGGCCATACCCGGCTCTTGCGCCATGCGCTGCGCCCTGTCAAGGCCGCTCGAAACCGACCCTAGCGCCGCTCCCACCAGCAGGCTCCCTCAGCCACGGCCTCGCGTCAGTCCACTCCACCGAAATGGCGATCGCGCAATGAGCAGCTTCGGCAGCCCGGCGCCAAGCCGAACCGCTCCAGCTCCTATCGTCAGACGCGCATCTCGCCAGCCCGCGGCTTGAATCGGCCGGTGGGCTCCTGGGCGGGCCGACTTGTCCTGGGCAGCGCCGCCGATTACTGCGATTGTGCCGCCTGGTCGACGTGCGCAGACAGCGCCTCGGCAGCCTCCGGCGCGACGCGGAAGGACAGCGCTGGGCCGTCCTGGACCCACACCTCGACGACACCTTTGCGTCGGTGGCGCACGGTGGCGCCGACAATGTCGCGAACCTGGGCCGAGTACAACGTCACGACATCCTGCCGGTCGCTGCGCACATGCGATGCAGTCCAGCTCAGCGCGACCTGCGTGCATACCACGAGCTCGCGGCGAGGTGCCGTCAACAGCGGAGCCCCGTGAGGCGAAACTTCAGCCAAGGCTGGGTTCATCCGGAAGCTCCCGAGGTTGGGGAAGACGCCCGTCGTTTCGGAAAACGGGTACGGGGCGCTCGAAGAGAACCCGTGGCAGGTCAGGCACAGGCCGAGCTCGGCATCGGCCGGCAGCAGCTCGCCTAGCACCTGAACCGCAGGGTTCTCGGGCGTCGCGCGATCGGCGGCGACGAACCCGAGCCGCGCGAGCTGCGCGGCGATCGACAATCGGCGTCCGGCCACATCCCGTTCGGAGTCGGCGTCGGAGACCGGCACATCGGTCTCGACGGGCTGCTCGCCTCCTGCAGGCGCAACGTCGCCCGGCTCGCCCGCCCCGCGGCGGACGAGCTCGCTGAACTCCCGGTTCCAATCCCCGATCGACGTGAGCGGATTGTATGTGCCACCGGTCCGCGGACCCAGCATCCAGGTCAAGACGGGCAAGGCCGGGTGGCAGCGCGTTCCGCTCCCCCGGCTAGGTGGTTGGCACCCGGTAGTGGCAGCATTTCGCGACATGTGGTCGCGTTTGACTGATCCTTCTCGGCATGCCCTAGATCTTGCCCAGGAGCGTTCAAAAGCGACGGGCGCTGATTGCGTCGACACGGAGGACGTCGTCGTTGGGCTACTCGCAGAACGAGATGGGATCGCTGCGCTGGCACTCAGGAACCTTGGTCTGGGGACCGAGGAGGCGATCGCTCATGCCAGAGGGCAGCGCGCGGCGGGCGAGGAACGGGCCGCCGGGACGACGCGGTTTTCGCGGCCCGTGAAGATGGCCCTCGAGTGCGCCCTGCAGGAGGCATGTTTCCTGGGCCAGCAGCAAGTCGACACCGAGCATGTCCTGCTGGGACTCTTGCGAACAATGAGTGTGTTTCCCGACAGTGCATTCGCGTGCGTCATCGGTCCCGACAACCAGTTGGCGCTCCGCAGCGAGATCCATGTTCTCGTCGTGTCAGGCGATCTTAGAGGCGGCGCTTAGGACGCAACCGAGCCTCGAGCGTGGCTTCTACTCTGGGCTACAGGGAACCGCCAGGCTCAGCTGGCTGAGACAGCTACCCCCACGAGCCACCAGCCACCGTCGGCGTCGGCAAGCCGCCGCCGGGAGGCTGCTCGCCTGAGCGCGCAGTCAGCCTAGGCGGCAGTCTCGAGCGCAGTTCCCGGGCGGCGACTGTGCAGCAGTCACTGGCAGAGTTCTGCTTCGACACGATCGCTCGCAGCCGAGCTGCTAGCACGCGGTTTAGCTCTGCGTGTCGAGCTTCATGCCCAGTAGCGCGAGCGTCGCAAACACCGCGTTAGGCGGGTTGACGGCGCGCTGCTCGTCGATGTACTTGGCGAACAGCATCGCGGTGTAGATCAGCGAGCGGAAGTCTTTGGGCCGGAGGCGCTTGATCTTGCCGGTCGTGATCAGCGCGTTGAGCTCGCGGAACATCTCCTCGAAGCGAAGGGCGGGGCGATGGGTGTTCACATCGCCAAGCGCGCCGGAGTCGGGACGGGTCACCGTCT